>JAURLI010000079.1 GCA_030831315.1 Alphaproteobacteria bacterium | reverse complement strand
CGTGCTGGGCCTGGGCCACCGCCATGCCGTAACCCGGCACGATGACGACCTTGCCCGCGTTCTTCATGATGAAGGCCGCATCTTCGGCCGAGCCCGCCTTGACCGGCTTGTCGCCGGTGCGCTTGGGGCCGCCCGCTTGCGCCTCGCCGCCAAAGCCGCCGAGGATGACGTTGAACAGCGAGCGGTTCATGCCCTTGCACATGATGTAGCTCAGGATCGCGCCGGAGGACCCCACCAGCGCGCCGGTGACGATCAGCGCAGTGTTTTCCAGCGTGAAGCCGATGCCCGCCGCCGCCCAGCCGGAATAGGAGTTCAGCATCGAGATCACCACCGGCATGTCGGCGCCGCCGATGGGAATGATGATGGTGAAGCCGACCAAGAAGGCGAGCGCCGTCATCATCCAGAACCACTTGGGCGAAACGTCCATGCAGAACATCACGATCAGCCCGACGATGACGATGCCGATGGCGAGGTTGAGCAGATGCTGGCCCGGGAAGGTCACCGGATTGCCGGACACGAGGCCCTGCAGCTTGGCGAAGGCGACGACCGAGCCCGAAAACGTGATGGCGCCGATGACGATGCCGAGCGACATCTCGATGCGGCTGGCGAGCTTGAGGGTGCCACCCGCGTCCACGATGCCGTAGGCCGCCGGGTTGTAGAAGGCTGCCGCCGCCACCAGCACAGCGGCAAGGCCGACCAGCGAGTGGAACGCCGCGACCAGCTGCGGCATCGCCGCCATCTGGATGCGCTTGGCGATCACCGCACCGATGAGACCACCGATGATGATGGCTGCGCCGATTTCGGCATAGGACATAACGCCCGGCATCGCCACCGTGGTGGCGATGGCGATGGCCATGCCGACCATGCCGTAGATATTGCCCTGACGCGAGGTCACGGGGCTGGAAAGGCCCCGCAGCGCCATGATGAACAGCACCGAGGAGAGGAGATACGCGAGAGCCGCGAGATTGGCGTTCATGGCCTAGCCCCTGTCCTTCTTCTTGTACATGGCAAGCATGCGGTTGGTGACGAGGAACCCGCCGAAGATATTGACGGCCGCCAGCGCGATGGCGACCAGGCCGAACAGCTTCGACAGCTCAAAGCCCTGCGGACCAGCGGCGATAAGCGCACCGACGATGATGACCGAGGAAATGGCGTTGGTGACGCTCATCAGCGGCGTGTGCAGCGCGGGCGTCACCGACCACACCACGTAATAACCGACGAAGATCGCCAAAACGAAGATGGCGAGGCGGAAGACGAAAGGATCGACTGCGGTTGCGGCTTCCATCAGGCGGCTCCCTCTTTCAGAAGGGGGTGGATCACGGCGCCGTCGCGGGTCAGCGCGGAGCCCTTGATGATGTCGTCGTCCCAGTTGATGGCGAGGCCGGAGCCGTCCTTGGCCATCAGCGGCACGAGGAAATTGTAAAGGTTGCGGGCGTAGAGCAGGCTCGCGTCCTCGGCCACCATCGAGGGCAGGTTGGTATGCCCGATGAGGGTGACGCCGTGCTTGACCACGACCTTGTCCTTTTCCGACAGAGGACAGTTGCCCCCCGCTTCCACCGCCAGATCGACGATGACGGAACCGGCGCGCATGGTCTTGACCATGTCCTCGCTGACCAGCACCGGGGCCGGACGGCCCGGGATCAGCGCCGTGGTGATGACGATGTCCTGCTTGGCGATGGTGGCGGCGATCAGTTCGGCCTGCTTCTTCTTGTAGGCATCCGACATTTCCTTGGCGTAGCCGCCGGAGGTTTCTGCCGCCTTGGTTTCCTCATCCTCGACCATGACGAACTTGCCGCCGAGGCTTTCGACCTGTTCCTTGGTGGCCGGCCGCACGTCGGTCGCCGAGACCACGGCACCGAGGCGCTTGGCGGTGGCGATGGCCTGAAGCCCGGCGACGCCGACGCCCATGATGAACACGCGGGCGGGAGCAATGGAGCCGGCTGCCGTCATCATCATCGGCAGCACGCGCTTGTAATGGGCGCAAGCCTCCAGCACCGCCTTGTAGCCGGCGAGGTTCGCCTGGGACGAAAGCACGTCCATCGATTGCGCGCGGGTGATGCGCGGCACCATCTCCATGGCGAAGGCATTGATGCCGGCAGCCGCATAGGCTTTGGCGTCTGCCTTGTTGGCAAGCGGCGCCAGCATGGCAACCAGCATCGCGCCCTTCTTCATCATCGCCACTTCGTCCGCACCGGGACGGGCAACCTTGATAACAATATCGGCATCGGAAAGGGCTGCGCGGGCATCGGCGGCAATCTCGGCCCCGGCCTCGGCATAGGCGGCGTCAGCAATGCGCGAGCCTTCGCCCGCCCCCGCCTCGACCACGATGGCAAGGCCCAGCGCCTTCAGCTTTTTCACGGTTTCCGGAGAGGCGGCGACCCGGGCTTCGCCGGCCGCGCGTTCCCTGGGGATGGCTAGCTTCATCTTTCCCCCTCGACGGTGTCTGGCCCGGTCACCGGGCCGATTGCGGCTCACAATGCCCAAAAGGCAGGCATTTGCCAAGAAACATCATGGCTTAGGCCGGTTGACGGCGGCTTAACGCGCGGCCACCATCGCCGGACCCAAGGGAGCCACACGATGACCCGCAAACTCGTTGCCGTCTCGTTTTTCCTGTCCCTTCTGAGCAGCCTCTCCGCCGGCGCCGCCGAGAAGCTCGATACCATTCCCGTGCGCGACGGCGTCACCATCAAGGCCGCGGTCAATGCCGATGCCGGCAAAGACGCTCCCATCGTCATCCTGCTGGTCGGCGGCAACGGCATCGCCCGCCTCGATCGCTGGGACGGCACGGGCGATCCCAACGGCAACTTCATGACACGCATCCGCAAGGATATCGCGGCACAAGGCTTCATCACCGCCCTGCCCGACGCGCCATCGGACCGCCAGGAACGCGGTCTCGGCAATTCACGAACCGGGCGCGTCCATGCCGAGGACATCGGCGCGGTCATCCGCCACATGCGCCGCTATTCGAACGGCCCCGTGTTCGTCGCCGGAACCAGCCGCGGCACCATATCGGCGGCAAATGTCACCGCCCGCATGGCGGCGGGCGAGATCGCCGGGCTGGTCCTGACCGCCACGGTGACAAAGGCGAACAAGCGAGGCAGCCTCGATCCCGTCGGCGAAGTCGCGCTTGAGAAGATCAAGGTTCCGGTGCTGCTCGCCCATCACAAGGAAGACGAATGCTACCTCTGCCCGCCCGGCAGCATCCCGGACCTGGCCAGGAAGTTCACTGCTTCGCCGTCGGTGAAGGTGTCGTTCTTCGAAGGCGGCTCGGGCTGGCGCGGCGATCCCTGCCATGCCTTCCACGCCCACGGCTTCCTCGGCATCGAGGGCAAGGTCACCGCCGAAATGGTTACGTGGATGAAGGCCGTCGCGCCAAAAGCGAAGCCCTGAAGGCTACATTCCCTCCAGTTCGTCGATCAGTCCCGACAACATGGCAAGCCCGCGGTTCCAGAACGGGGGATCGGCGGCGTTCAATCCGAACGGCCTGAGCAGCTCGCGATGGCGCAGGCTGCCGCCCGCGGCGAGCATGCCGAGGTACTTCGCCTCGAACCCGGCGGGCTGCTTTTCGTAGGTCGCATAGAGAGAGTTCACGAGGCAGTCGCCGAAGGCATAGGCGTAGACATAGAACGGCGAATGGATGAAGTGCGGGATGTAGGTCCAGTAATAGCGGTAATCGCCATCCAGCCGGATGCCCGGCCCGAGGCTTTCGCGCTGTACCGCGAGCCAGATATCCGAAATCGCATCCGCCGTCAGTTCGCCGCCACGCCGCGCCGCATGCACGCGGGTCTCGAAATCGTAGAAGGCGGTTTGGCGCACGACCGTGTTGATCATGTCCTCGACCTTGCCGGCGATGAGCGCGCGCTTGCGCGCCACGTTCTTCTCCGATGAAAGAAGACGGCGGAAAGTCATCATCTCGCCGAAGACGCTCGCGGTTTCGGCGAGAGTCAGCGGCGTCTGGCACATCAGGTGCCCGCGCGGACCGGCGAGTACCTGGTGGACGCCGTGGCCGAGCTCATGAGCGAGCGTCATCACGTCCCGGCTCTTGCCCTGGAAGTTCATCAAGATGTAGGGGTGGATGCTGGGCACGACGGGGTGGGAAAAGGCCCCGGACTCCTTGCCCGCGCGCACCTCGGCGTCGATCCAGCCCTTGTCGAAGAACCGCCGCGCCGTTCCGGCGAGTGTCGGCGAAAACGCTTCGTAGGCCGTCAGCACCGTATTCTTCGCCTCATCCCATGAAATGGTCCGGTCCGGCGCCTTTGGCAGGGGCGCATTGCGGTCCCAGTAGTCGAGCTGCTTCCTGCCGAACCACTTCGCCTTCAAGCGGTAATAGCGGTGGCTGACCTTGGGGTAGGCCTTCTTGACGGAGGTCACCAGCGCATCGACCACCTCGTCCTCGACGTAATTGGACAGGTTGCGCGCCGAAACGGGGCGCGGGAAGTTGCGCCAGCGGTCCTCGACCTCCTTGTCCTTGGCAAGGGTGTTGGTGATCAGTGCGAAGGTCTTGACGTTGGCGCCGAGCACCTTGCCGATGGAAAGCGCCGCCGCCTTGCGTGCGGCCGGCTTGCGATCGGACATCTGCGAGAAGATCTCCGCCGAGGTCAGGTTCTTTCCCTTCAGCGGGAAGGTCAGCCCCGCCATGGTTTCGTCGAACAGGCGGATCCACGCTGCACGGCCCGACGGCCCCTTGTCGTGCAGCAGCTTTTCCAGATCGTCCGACAGTTCATGCGGCCGCCAGACGCGCACATCGCGCAGCCACGGCGCGTAATGGGCAAGCCGCTTCGACTTCATCTTCGCCGACAACACTTTGTCGGGGATGCGGTTAAGCTCGAGGCCGAAGAACAGAAGTTTCGATGCGATGTCGTTCGTGCGCTCGGACATGGTCTGGTAGAACTGCGCCACCGCGGGATCGGTCACCGCCGTCGCGTAAAGCAATTGGGCGTAGGAGCCCACCTTGCCGAGAACCTCGTCTATCGCTTCATAATCCGCGATCGCCTTGCCAAGCGCATCACCCGAAAGCCGGGCGAGCTTGCCCTTGTAGCGGCGCTCGAAAGCCGCGGCATCCCGTTCCGCCGCCGCAAGATCGCGTTTCAGCGACTTGTCGTCCGGCCCCCGATAAAGATCATCGAGCCGCCAGCGCGGCGGACGGGCCTTGGAACGCGGGCGCGACGTTCCGCCCTTCTTGCGGGTTGCTGATGCCATCAATGGTCTCCTTTAGCCAGGCTCTTGGCCTCGGCGTGACGAAGCCGCATTATAGGGGCCAGCGCTGACAACGAAAGGGGCCGCCGTGCGACCCGCCGAAGGCTTTATCCGGGCACTTGATCCAGACGACGAACAGAGCCTGCATGGCATGTTCCTGAACCAGGCGGCACGCTTCGGCGCCGACGCCTTTCTCCATGCCCGCGACGGCAAAGGCTGGAGCAGCGTAAGCTGGGCCGAAGCTGCCGACCGGGCGCTCCGGCTGGCCGCCGCGCTCAAGGCGCTTGGCATCGCCAAGGGCGACCGCGTCATGCTGGTTTCGGAAAACCGGCCGGAATGGATGATCGCTGAACTCGCCATTCTCTGCGCCGGTGCCATTGCGGTGCCTGCCTACACGACGAACACGACGGCCGATCACGCCCATGTGCTGACCGATTCGGGGGCGGTTGCCGCCTTCGTTTCAACCGAAGCGCTTGCGCTGCGCCTCCTGCCCGCGGTGGCGCAATCCCACGACTGCCGCCATGTCATCAGCATCGAGGAGCTCGGCCTCGGCCAGCAGCAGGCGGCGCAACTGCACCTGTGGAACGACCTGATCGCCCGCCACGAACCCGCCGGCCCGTCACCCGGCCGCCGCGACGAAACGGCGGTGCTGATCTACACGTCGGGGACCGGCGGCGCACCCAAGGGCGTGATGCTGTCCCACGGTGCCATTCTGTGCAATTGCGCGGGCGCGGTGCACCTGTTCCGCAACAGCGGCTTTGACCGCGAATCCTTCCTGTCCTTCCTGCCGCTGAGCCATTCCTACGAGCACATGGCCGGCCAGTTCCTGCCCATCGCCATCGGCGCCGAGGTCTATTACGCATCCGGTCTCGAAACCCTGGCACAGGACATGATGGACGCGCATCCGACGATCATGACCGCCGTGCCGCGCCTGTTCGAGGTGCTGGCCGCACGCATTCAGGCCGGCGTCGCCCGTGCCAAGCCCCTCCAGCGCCGCCTGTTCGAAAAGACCCTTGCCATCGGGCGCAAGCGGCTCGCCGCCCCTGCCGGCCTCTCCATCGGCGAGCGTCTGCTCGATTGCCTGCTGGAGGTACTGGTGCGCCGCAAGGTCCGCGCCCGCTTCGGCGGGCGGTTGCGCTTCATGGTTTCAGGCGGCGCGCCGCTCAACCGCGATGTCGGTAGCTTCTTCATGGCGCTCGGGATCAATATCCTTCAGGGCTACGGCCAGACCGAAAGCGCGCCCGTCATCAGCTGCAATCCGCCCGAGCGCATCCGCATCGAAACGGTGGGGCCGCTCTTCCGCGGCGTCGAAGCCCGCATCGCCGACGACGGCGAGATTTGCGTGCGCGGCGAATTGGTCATGCAGGGCTACTGGGAAAAGCCGGAAGCGACGGCCGAGGCGATCCGCGACGGCTGGCTTCATACCGGCGACATCGGCGCCTTCGACGACGACGGCTACCTGCACATCACGGATCGCAAGAAGGACATCATCGTCAATTCCGGTGGCGACAACATATCTCCCCAGCGCATCGAGGGCTTCCTGACCCTGGAACCAGAAATTCTGCAGGCCATGGTCTTCGGCGACAAGCGCCCGCATCTGGTTGCCCTGATCGTCCCCGACGAGGCGACCGCCCGCACCTGGGCGGCGGCACAGGGAAAGGCGGAATCTTCTTTGGCCGAACTTTGCGCCGATGCGGCCTTTCAGGCTTTCATCGGCGAGGCGGTAAAACGCGTCAACGAAAGGCTCGCACAGATCGAAAGGGTGCGCCGGTTCATTCTCACGCCCGAAGCCTTCACGGTCGACAACGAACAGATGACGCCGACCATGAAGCCGCGCCGCCATATCCTGCGAAAGGTTTACGGCGAACGGCTGGAAGCGCTTTATCGCTGACAAAAGAAAAGGGCCCCGGAAGGGGCCCTTTCCCGATCAACTGTCAGCCCGCTTACTTGCGGCCGATCGCCTTCTTGGCGGCAGCGATGGCATCCTTCGGATACTGGCCGAAACTGACCAGCAGCTTGAGAGCTTCTTCGCCCGACACCGGGTCAATATCGATCTTGGCCTTCTGTGCGTCGGCAAGAAGCTTCGGATCCTTGAGCACGGCAAGGAAGGAGCTCCGCAGCGCGTCTGCACGGTCGGCCGGGATGCCCGGCGTGCCGATGAACGGACGGCCGAGCAGCAGCTGGCCGAAGTGGATGTCGAGAACCTTCTTATCCTGATCCGTCTTCGCCAGGTCGAAGATGCTCGGCACCTTGCCGAACATGTCCGTGGTGGACGGCCCCATCTGCATGACCAGGATCATGTCGCCCGAGTCCACGAACCGCTTGTACTGCGAGGTAATGGACGAAGTGAAGAGACCGCAGCTGCCGTCCACTTCGCCGCGCTGCATGGCGATGTTGACTTCCTTGGTGCCTTTGTAGCCCGTCAGAACCTTGGCGTTGATGCCGAACAGGTTCTTCATGACGTAGGGGTGCTGGGCGGTAATCGCGGCGGGACCGGTGGAGCCGAAGGTCAGCTGCTTGCCGGACTTCTGCCATTCGGCCAGAGACTTGATGCCCGCCGTCTTCCAGATGCCGCAGAAAGCGATGTCCTTCGCCATCGAGCCGATCCAGGTGTACTTGGTCGCGTCAAACTTCGCCTTGTCGTTGCCGAGCAGCGGCTCCATCAGGGTCGAAGCGCCGACGATGCCGATCGCCGTGCCGTCCTTCTTGGCGACGCTGTAAAGGAAGTTCGCCGCACGCAGGGCGCCGGAGCCGGGCATGTTCACCGGAATGACATTGGGCTGGCCCGGGATATGGTTGCCGTAATGGCGCGCGAGCACGCGGGCATAGGTATCGTAACCGCCGCCGGCACCGAAACCGATGTTCAGCGATACGGACTTGCCCTTGTAGAACTCCGCGGGCGTCTGGGCCTGGGCCGAAGCGAGCGGCAGGATCGCGGTTGCAAGAAGAACGGCACCAGCGCGGATGCCGAACGAACGGATGGTCATGCAGTGATCTCCCTGTTCCACCGGCCGCGGGAGCGCGCCGGTCGTGGATGAGGGACTCTTAGCATTCTGCGCAAACCCGTCCAAGGGGCAGAAATACCCTTGGGAATCCATGTGTTGCAGGGGTCCGGGGAAGACCGATCAGGCGGTCTTGCGCCCGGCGAGACGGGCGTAGCGTTCCGGCAGGTTCGTGCCTTCGAGGATGGCGCCCGAGAAATTCGTGCGCTCCAGGGTGGCCTTGGTCAGATCGACGCCGGAAAGGTCCGCCCCGGAAAGGTCCGCCCGCGTCAGATTCGGCGCCAGGAAACGACCCGTCGCCTGGCCGTCGCCGGTCTTCAACTCCTTCGGCTGAAACGAAGCGCCCGCCAGCTTCGCCTTGGCGAGCTCGGCGTCGGTCAGGTCGCTGCCGTCGAAGGAGGCGCCGACGAGATTGGCCTCCATCAGGTTGGCGCGCGCCATCATGGTGAATTCGAACTTGGCGCCTTCGAGATTGGCGCGATAGAGAATGGCGCCCGTCAGCTTGGCGCCCGAGAAATTCATGTCCCGCAGATCCTTGTCGGCAAGGGACTTGCCGGAGAGGTCCGCAGGAGAACCGTGACGGCCGCCCGATGCGATCCACTAGACATGGGAGGCGATGATCCGTCCGACGTCGCTGTTGCGGTCCACCTTGTTCGACGAATCGTCGACGGGCGAATCCACGTT
>JAURLI010000078.1 GCA_030831315.1 Alphaproteobacteria bacterium | reverse complement strand
GGACCGCTGAAACCAGCAGATTGGGCGGAAAACGGGGAATAAGGGGAGGGTCAGGCGAGGAACAGGCGCCTCAGGCGTCCTTTTCCCCGTCCATGTTCTCCATCACCTCGGAAACGTCGTCATCGTCGCCGCCGAGGTCGGAGGCGTCCTCCATGACTTCGTCGTCTTCGTCGTCTTCGTCGTCGTCGTCGATGTCGACATCGTCGATGTCGATATCCTCGTCGTCGATGTCGTCATCCGCGACTGCCTTCTTCGGCGCTGCCTTCTTCGGCGCTGCCTCGGGCTTCGGTTCCGACTTGGGCGCGCGCTTGGGCTTCGCCGGCTGGGCCACGAAAGCGGTGCCGCATTTCGGGCACGCGATCTCGGGCTTGCGCATGTCGTAGAACTTGGTGCCGCAATCCTGGCACGTACGCTTGATGCCCCACTCAGGCTTCATTGCGCGATTAACCTCCGAAGAACCGGCGGCGGAAGAAAGCGAAGCCCCCCCCTGGCCGCGTCGAAACACGGTTAGCCAATTGCCATGATCGTGCGGCTCTGTCAAAAGCAAATTTGTTGCCCGAAAATCCGCCCCAGACCAGCGCGGCGGGCGCAGGACAGGCCGGACGAGGTATGATAAGGAAATATCCGCCGCCACGCCCGGTGGCCTTAGGAAAAAACCACGCCATGGCCGAGACCGAACCGCTTCGCCCGATGACCGCCCGCCCGTCCGGCGCGCTCAAGGGCGAAGTGCGCGTACCCGGCGACAAGTCCATTTCCCACCGCGCCTTGATGATCGGCGCCGTCGCCGTCGGGCGCACCCGCATCGACGGCCTGCTCGAAGGCGAAGACGTTCTGTGCACGGCGGAAGCGCTGCGCCGCCTCGGCGTCACGGTCACCCGCATCGATGCCGCCACCTACGAAGTTTCCGGCGTCGGCGTCGGCGGCCTCGCCCAGCCCGAGCAAATTCTCGACATGGGCAATTCCGGCACCGGCGCACGTTTGCTGGTCGGACTGATCGGCACCCATCCGCTGTCGGCCCACATGACCGGCGACGCATCGCTGTGCCGCCGCCCCATGATGCGCGTCATCGAACCATTGTCGCAGATGGGCGTGCGCTTCGATGCGCAGCCCGGCGGCCGCCTGCCCATGCTGGTGCGCGGCGCGCGCCTGCCGGTGCCGATCGAATACCGCCTGCCGGTGGCCTCGGCTCAGGTGAAATCCTCGATCATTCTCGCCGGGCTCAACACCCCGGGTGCCACCACGGTGATCGAACCGGAAGCGACCCGCGACCATACCGAACTGATGCTTGCCCATTTCGGCGCCCATCTCGACATTCGCCGCGACCGCGACGGCGCGCGGCGCATTACGCTGACAGGACAGCCCGAACTGACGGCGCGCAACGTGCTGGTGCCGGGGGATCCGTCGTCGGCCGCCTTCGCCGCCGTGGCGGCACTGATCGTGCCCGGATCCGACATCACCATCCACAATATCGGCACCAATCCGCTGCGCGTCGGGCTGTACCAGACGCTTGGCGAGATGGGTGCCGAGATCGCCTTCGAGAACAAACGCGAAGAGGCCGGAGAGCCGGTCGCCGACCTGCGCGTGCGCGCCTCGCGCCTGAAGGGCGTCGAGGTGCCGGCCGAACGCGCACCGTCGATGATCGACGAATATCCGATCCTCGCCGTCGCTGCCGCCTTCGCCGAAGGGTCTACAGTCATGCACGGCCTTGCCGAGCTGCGGGTCAAGGAATCGGACCGCCTGACGGCAATCTGCGAGGGCCTGCGCGCCATCGGCGCCGATGTGCGCGAACAGGGCGACACCCTGATCGTCACCGGGCGCGGCGGCGCGTTGCCGGGCGGCGGACCGGTCGTCACCCATTACGACCACCGCATCGCCATGTCGTTTCTCGTCGCCGGGCTTGCCTGCGACAAGGGCGTCGCCGTCGATGACGGCCGCGCCATCGTCACCTCCTTCCCCGGGTTCGAGGGGCTGATGCGGGGCCTTGGCGCCGACATCACCACGGCCGCGGCGTGACCGAAAAGCCGTTCGTCATCGCCATCGACGGCCCGGCGGCTTCGGGCAAGGGGACCCTGGCCGCCCGGCTGGCCGCCCATTACGGCTATGCCCGCCTCGATTCCGGCAAGCTCTACCGTGCCGCCGCCCGCCACCTGCGCGACATGGCAGGCGATCCGGACGACCCGGGCGCTGCCGAGGCCGCCGCCCGCCGGGTACGCGCCGATGAACTCGACGACCCGGAACTGGCCGGCGACGACATCGCGGTCCTGGCGTCCCGCATATCATCTTATGCAGGGGTCCGGGCCGCCCTGCTGGCCTTCCAGCGCGATTTCGCAGCCACCCCCCCGAAAGGCGCCGTAGGCGCGGTCATTGACGGCCGCGACATCGGCACGGTCGTCTGCCCCGCAGCCGATATTAAGCTTTTCGTGACCGCAGCCCTTGAAATCCGGGCCGAGCGGCGGGCCCGGGAGCTATCGGAACGGTTGCGGGAAGCCGATCCAGCCAGTATAAAGGCGCGCGTTTTGCAGGACATGCGTGAGCGCGACGCCCGCGACAGCGAGCGGGCCCAATCGCCCCTGATAAGGGCGGAGGACGCTCACCTCGTGGATACGTCCGGCCTTGATGCGGATCAGGTTTTCGAAATTGCCCTCGGGCTTGTCGAAGCCGCCCGCCGCCGCCCGTAGCACGGCACGTTCCCGCAAGCGCAGATCCTCGCCGGATCGGGGTGCAACCCAACGGGACACCTTTCCAAAACTCGGGACACGCCATGGTGGCGTGGGCACGGCGCGGAAGCCAGCTAGGAGAACATATGGCCACTCAGAAAGCCGGTACGGCAGACAAGCCGTACGCGACCGGCGAGAATTTCGCCGACCTTCTTGAAGAATCCTTCGGCACCAGCGCACCCGCCGAAGGCAGCGTGCTCAAAGGCACCATCATCGCCATCGAAAATGATGCCGCCATCATCGACGTCGGACTGAAGTCCGCCGGCCGCGTGCCGCTGAAGGAATTCGGCGTACCGGGCGTTAAGTCCGACCTGAAGCCGGGGGATACGGTCGAGGTCTTCCTCGAACGCTATGAAGACCGTAACGGCGACACCATGCTGAGCCGCGAGAAGGCACGGCGCGAGGAAGCGTGGACGCACCTCGAGGACGCGCACAAGCAGAACAGCCGCGTGAAGGGCGTCATCTTCGGCCGCGTGAAGGGCGGCTTCACCGTCGACCTGTCCGGCGCGGTGGCGTTCCTTCCTGGTTCGCAGGTCGACATCCGCCCCGTGCGCGACGTCAACCACCTGATGGGCAACCCGCAGGAATTCCACATCCTGAAGATGGACCGCTCGCGCGGGAACATCGTCGTGTCCCGCCGCGCGGTTCTGGAAGAATCCCGCGCCGAGGCCCGCTCGGAACTGGTGGCCAACCTCAAGGAAGGCCAGGTTCTGGAAGGCGTCGTCAAGAACATCACCGACTACGGTGCGTTCATCGATCTCGGCGGCGTGGACGGTCTGCTCCACATCACCGACATTTCCTGGCGCCGCATCAATCACCCGAGCGAAATGCTCAATGTCGGCGACACGGTGAAGGTGCAGGTCATCCGCTTCAACCCGGAAAACCAGCGCATCAGCCTCGGCATGAAGCAGCTCGAGGCCGATCCGTGGGAAGGCATCCAGGCGAAGTACCCGGTCGGTGCGCGCCTGAAGGGCCGCGTCACCAACATCACCGACTACGGCGCCTTCGTGGAGCTGGAGCCGGGCGTCGAAGCGCTGGTCCATGTCTCGGAAATGAGCTGGACCAAGAAGAACGTCCATCCGGGCAAGATCGTTTCCACCTCGCAGGAAGTGGAAGTGATGGTGCTGGATGTCGATCCGCAGAAGCGCCGTATTTCGCTGGGTCTCAAGCAGTGCATGGAAAATCCGTGGAACGACTTCTCCGCGAAGTTCCAGCCCGGCACCGAGATCGAAGGCGAGATCAAGAACATCACCGAGTTCGGCCTCTTCGTTGGCCTGCCCGGCGACATCGACGGCATGGTTCACCTGTCGGACCTCGACTGGAACCGCGCCGGCGAAGAAGCCATTCAGGACTACAAGAAGGGCGACATGGTCAAGGTGAAGGTCCTTGATGTCGACATCGAAAAGGAACGCATCAGCCTCGGGATCAAGCAGCTCGGCGAAGACCCGTTCGAGGGCAAGGCCGGCGAGATCAACCGCGGCGATGTCGTCACCTGCACCGTGAAGTCGGTCTCCGACAAGGGGGTCGAGGTCGAAGTTGATGGCGCCACCGGCTTCATCCGCAAGGCCGACCTCGCTCGCGATCGCGGCGACCAGCGCACCGACCGTTTCGCCGTGGGCGAAAAGGTCGACGCAAAGGTCACCCAGGTCGACCGTGCGACACGGCGTCTCTCGCTCAGCATCAAGGCGCGCGAGATCGAGGAAGAAAAGGCCGCCATGGCCCAGTACGGGTCGTCGGATTCGGGCGCGAGCCTCGGCGATATTCTGGGTGCGGCCATCAACCGCGCCAACGCCGAACGCACCAAGGACGAAGACGACAAGTAGAACCGACCGGTTGCGCGGGGTGCGCGGCAAATGCCGCTCACCCCGTTCCCGGCTTAACAGGCAAGCGATCGGACGGACAGCATGTCTCTCGAATCGGATGCCGTCATCGACCGGCGCAAACTGAAGCGCCGTCTTTCCGTGTGGCGCCTCGTCGCCATCATCGCCGTTGCCGCCGCCGTACTCGTCGGCGTTGCCCGTGACAATGGCGTCATTCCCCGCGACCATGTCGCCAGAATTTCCATCACCGGCATCATTGCCGAAGACGCGGCCCTGGAGCGCGCGCTCAAGCGTGTTGCGAGCGACGACCATGCCCGCGCGCTGATCGTCAGCATCAACAGCCCCGGCGGTACCGTCGTCGGCGGCGAAAACCTCTATCGCGCGCTGCGGCGCATCGCCGCAACGAAACCCGTCGTCGCCGTCATGGGCACCGTCGCTGCATCGGGTGGCTACATGACCGCGATCGGCGCCGACCGCATCTTTGCCCAGCAGGGAACCATCACCGGGTCCATCGGCGTCATCCTGCAATCGACCGATGTAACGGGGCTGCTCAAAAAGCTGGGCGTCGAGGCGGAAGCGATCAAGTCGTCCCCCCTCAAGGCCGTGCCCAACCCCCTCGAGCCGCTGACCGAAGAAGGCCGCGCCGCCACCCGCGCCGTGGTCATGGACATGTACGAGCAGTTCGTCGCCATGGTGGCCGAACGGCGCAAGCTGGCCCCGGCCCGGGCCCGGGCCCTGGCAGACGGGCGCATCTATACGGGGCGCCAGGCAGTGGCCAATGGCCTGATTGATGCCATCGGCGGCGAGGGCGAAGCCCGGAACTGGCTGGCCGAGGCCCGGAAGGTCCCGAAAACCCTGCCCGTCCGCGATATTCGGGTTCGGGGCGAGGCCGAGGAACTGCTGGGCCTGGCCGAGCGGATAGTCGGAAAAACATTGTTTTCTGAAAGACTTAAACTTGACGGGCTGGTCTCGGTTTGGCACCCTGATTTGAAATAGTGCCTTCATTAACAAGGGGCTGGGGGGTCCGCGTCGGGTAGGGAGCCTGCACCCCGGAAACGCAAAGAGAGCCGCATGACGAAATCGGAACTGATCCTGCGCCTCGCCGAGAAGAACCCGCACCTGTATCACCGCGACGTGGAACGAATCGTTTCCGCGATTTTCGACGAAATTACCCGCGCGCTGGCGCGTGGCGACCGCGTGGAACTGCGCGGCTTCGGCGCCTTTTCGGTCAAGAAGCGCGATGCCCGCGTCGGCCGCAATCCGCGTACCGGCGAATCGGTGCGCGTGGCACGCAAGCACGTGCCTTTCTTCAAGACCGGCAAGCAACTGCGCGAACGGCTGAACACCGGGGAGTAGTCTCCCCGGCGCACCGGCCCGAGGGCGCGGGATAGAGAGCCATGCGTTTTCTGTTCTGGATCATTGCCTTGCCGGTGCTGGCCTTCGCCGGCGCTTTCGCCGCGGCCAACCCCGGACCCATCACCCTCAAGCTTTGGCCGTTTCCGCTCGAAATCGCCCTGCCGGTCTATGCGGCCGTGCTGGGGCCGTTCTTCGCCGGTTTCCTTCTGGCCGCCATATGGTTCTGGCTCAAGTCCCTGCCCGGCCGGCTGGCGCGCCGCCGCCTCGCCCGGCACGAACAGCAGCTGGAAGAAGAGACGCGCCGCCTGAAAGACGAACTTGCCGCTGCCGAACGGCGCGGCCCGGAAGCCTCCGACGAGGCCCGCCGGCGGATGATCGCCAACGCCGACTAGGCGCGGCCCGCGGTATCGCACGGCCCCCATTCGCGCTATAAACCGCGGCGAACCGACAACAACGAAGATCTCGACGCCAGCCCATGCCGCTCCTTTCCGCCGCAGACGCCGCACGACGCATTTACTGCGCCATCGACACGCCTGACCTCGCGCGCGCGGAAACGCTCGCCCGTGCGCTTGCGGGCGCGGGCTGCGGCATCAAGCTCGGCCTCGAATTCTTTTCGGCCCAGGGGCCCGCGGGCGTGGCGCGGGTGCGCAAAGCTGCCGGGGGCGATCTGTTCCTCGATCTCAAGTTCCATGACATTCCCAACACCGTCGCCGCCGCCGTGCGGGCCGCGGCACCGCTGGCGCCCACTATTGTCAATGTCCACGCGGCGGGCGGTCGGGCGATGATGTCGGCAGCCGCCGAGGCCGCCCGCGAAGCCGCCGCCAAGGCAGGCACGCCCGCGCCCCTGGTCATCGCGGTGACGGTGCTGACCTCGCTCGAGACTGTCGACATCGAGCGCATGGGCGTGATCGGCGGCGTCGAGGAACAGGTGGTTCGCCTTGCCGCCCTTGCCCACGAAGCGGGCCTCGACGGCGTCGTCTGCTCGGCCCGGGAAATAACCCCCATCCGCCGCGCCCTTGGCCCCGACTTCACACTGGTGACGCCCGGCATTCGCCCCGCGGGCGCAGATGTGGGCGACCAGAAGCGCGTCATGACCCCGGGCGAGGCCATTACCGCCGGCGCCGATTATCTGGTGATCGGCAGGCCCATCACCGGCGCCGAGGACCCCGCCGCCGCGGCGCGCGCCATCGCTGCAGAGATTTCCGCAACCGGGAACTGACATGGCTGTTCGCTTCAAGATCTGCGGCATCAATTCCGAAACCGCGATGCAGGCCGCGATCGAGGCCCGCGCCGATTTCGTCGGGTTGATGTTCTACCCGCCCTCGCCCCGCTATCTCGGCGTCGCCGATGCCGCGCGGCTGGCGGCGATGGTGCCGAAGGGCATGCAGCGCGTCGGCGTCTTCGTCGATGCGCCGGAAAACGTCATCGAGGAAACGCTGGACGACGTCGGCCTCGATATCCTGCAACTGCACGGCTCCGAATCGCCCGAGGCCGTCGCCGCCATCCGGGCGCGCTTCGGCCTGCCGGTGATCCGCGCCGTCAAACTCGCGACCCCCGACGACCTCGCCGTGGCGAAAGCCCAGGAAGCCGTCGCCGACATGCTGCTTTTCGATGCCAAGCCCCCGCCCGAAATGACCGGCGCCCTTCCCGGCGGAAATGCCATTTCCTTCGACTGGCGGATGCTCGCGGGCTACCGGGGCGCAAAGCCGTGGATGCTGTCGGGCGGCCTGACGGCGGCCAACCTGGCCCAGGCGGTCGCCATCACGGGGGCGGAAATGGTCGATGTGTCGTCGGGCGTGGAAAGCCGGCCGGGGGTCAAGGAACCGGCCCTGATCGCGGCTTTCGCCGCGGCCGCCCGGGCCGCCGGACCGGCGTCCTGAGAGCATGCGGGAACCGTTGGATTCCTTGCCCTCTGCCGCTATAGTCCCGGCCTTTGGTAAGAGCCAGACATGAGCGCACCCAACACCTTCCGCACCGGCCCGGACGAGGCTGGCCATTTCGGCATCTTCGGCGGCCGCTACGTCGCTGAAACCCTGATGCCACTGATCCTCGAGCTTGAGGAGGCTTACGGCGCGGCCAAGGCCGACCCGGCCTTCCGGGCCGAGTTCGACTATTTCCTCGCCCATTACGCGGGCAGGCCGTCGGCGCTTTACTTCGCCGAACGCCTGACCGAGGAGCTGGGCGGGGCGAAGATCTATTTCAAGCGCGACGAGCTCAACCACACCGGCTCGCACAAGATCAACAACTGCCTCGGCCAGATCCTGCTCGCCCGCCGCATGGGCAAGAAGCGCATCATCGCCGAAACCGGCGCCGGCCAGCATGGCGTGGCGACGGCGACAGTCTGCGCGCGCTTCAACCTGTCGTGCACCATCTACATGGGCGAAACCGACATCGAGCGCCAGCAGCCCAACGTTTTCCGCATGAAGCTTCTGGGCGCCGAGGTGGTGCCGGTGAAGTCCGGCTCGCGCACCCTCAAGGACGCGATGAACGAAGCCCTGCGCGACTGGGTGACCAACGTCGAAACCACCTATTACCTGATCGGCACGGCGGCGGGGCCGCATCCCTATCCCGCCATGGTGCGCGACTTCCAGTCGGTGATCGGCCGCGAAACCCGCGAGCAGATGATGGAGGCCGAAGGCCGCCTGCCCGACAGCCTGGTCGCCTGCATCGGCGGCGGCTCGAACGCCATCGGCCTGTTCCATCCCTTCCTCGACGAGACAAGCGTACAGATGTACGCCGTCGAAGCGGCGGGCGAAGGCATCGAGACGGGCAAGCACGCCGCCTCCATCAGCGCCGGACGGCCGGGCGTGCTGCACGGCAACCGCACCTTCCTGTTGCAGGATTCCGACGGCCAGATCACCGAGGCGGACTCGATTTCCGCCGGACTGGATTATCCCGGCATCGGCCCGGAACATGCGTGGCTGCACGACACGGGGCGCGTTAATTACGTATCGGCGACCGACAAGGAAGCGCTTGCCGCCTTCAAGCTGTGCTCGCGCATCGAAGGCATCATTCCCGCCCTTGAGCCCGCCCATGCGCTGGCCCATGTCATCCGCTTCGCGCCCACCCTGCCGAAAGATCATCTCATGGTCATGAACATGTGCGGGCGCGGCGACAAGGACGTGTTCTCGGTGGCGAAGTACCTGGGGACCGAACTGTGAGCGCACCTGACCGCATCACGGCGCGCTTTGCCGCGCTGAAGGCCGAAGGCCGCGCCGGGCTCGTCACCTTCATCACCGCGGGCGATCCAGATTTCGACACCTCGCTGGAAATCCTGTCGGGCCTGCCCGCGGCGGGCGCCGACGTGATTGAGCTGGGCATGCCGTTCTCCGACCCCATGGCCGACGGCCCGGCGATCCAGGCATCCAGCCTGCGCGCGCTTCATGCTGGCCAGAACATGATCAAGACCCTCGACATGGTGCGCCGCTTCCGCGAGAGGGACGCGACCACGCCGATCGTGCTGATGGGCTACTACAACCCGATCTACATCTACGGCAACGAACGCTTTCTCAAGGATGCGAAAGATGCGGGCGTGGACGGCCTGATCGTCGTCGACCTGCCGCCGGAAGAAGACACCGAGTTGTGCCTGCCCGCGCTGAAGGCGGGGATTCATTTCATTCGCCTTGCGACGCCGACGACCGATGACAAGCGCATGGGCAAGGTCCTGACCAATACGTCCGGGTTCATCTATTACGTTTCGATCACCGGCATCACCGGCACGCGTGCGGCTGACGCGGGTGACGTCGGCGGGCGCGTCGCGGGCCTGCGCAGGCGCACCGATCTTCCGATCGCCGTCGGCTTCGGCATCAAGACGCCGGAGCAGGCAGCAGCCATCGCCCGTGTTGCCGATGCAGCCGTTGTCGGCTCGGCGCTGGTCGAGGTGATCCGCGCGGGCCTCGACGCGGGCGGAAAAGCCGGCACAGCCTTGGTCAAAGATGCGCTATCTTATGTGTCTGTGCTTGCCGGCGGCGTGCGCGCCGCGCGCGGCTGACGCGTACTTGTTTTTTGCTCAGGTAACGACAACGGGAACCGACGCATGAACTGGCTCAAGAATTTCGTCCGGCCGAAGATCCGCGCGCTCGTGCGCAAGGAAAACGTACCGGAGAATCTCTGGCACAAGTGTCCGTCCTGCGAACAGATGATTTTCCACCGCGAACTGGCGGCCAACCTGTTCGTCTGCACCCACTGCAATCACCACATGCGCGTGTCGGCCAAGGAACGGCTCGACATGATCTTCGATCCGGGCAGCTACCAGACCGTCGAACTGCCCGACTGCGTCGATGATCCGCTTCGCTTTCGCGACAAGAAGCGCTATTCGGACCGCATCAAGGAATCGCGCAACAAGCTCAAGGTCGACGACGCGATTCAGGTTGCCCACGGCAAGATCGGCGGCGTGAACGCCGTCGTCGCCGCCTTCGACTTCCGCTTCATGGGCGGCTCCATGGGTGTCGCCGTCGGCGACGGCATCCTGACGGCCGCGCGCCTCGCGGTGCTTCAGGAAGCGCCGCTGATCGTATTCCCGTCGTCGGGTGGCGCGCGCATGCAGGAAGGCATCCTCTCGCTGATGCAGATGCCGCGCACCACCGTCGCGGTCGAGGAAATGCGCGATGCGGGTCTTCCCTATATCGTCGTACTCACCGATCCCACCACCGGCGGCGTGTCGGCCTCCTTTGCCATGCTGGGCGACATCGCCATTGCCGAGCCCGGCGCGATCATCGGCTTCGCGGGCTCGCGCGTGATCGAGGACACAATCCGCGAAACCCTGCCCGAAGGCTTTCAGCGGGCCGAATACCTGCTGGAACACGGCATGATCGACATGGTCGTGCACCGTCGCGACATGCGCGCGACGCTGGCGCGCATTCTCGATCTCCTGCGCAACCGCACGCCGGCAGGCGATGTCGTCAAACTGCCGGGCGGCAGCAAGCCTGCAGCCCGCCCCGCCCCGGGCGCGAGGCCCAATCCTGGCCAGTGATCGCGTGCTGAAGCGCCTGATGGCGCTTCACCCGCGGACCATCGACCTGTCGCTTGGCCGGATCGAGCGCCTGCTTGCGGCACTCGGCCATCCCGAACGCCGCATTCCTCCCGTCATCCATGTCGCAGGAACCAACGGCAAGGGCTCGGTCGTTGCCTACCTGCGCGCCATGTTCGAAGCCGCGGGCTTGCGCGTACATGCCTATACATCCCCGCATCTGGTGCGATTTCACGAACGCATCCGGCTGGCTGGCAAGCTGATCTCCGAGCGCGAACTCGCAGCCGTGCTCGCCGAGTGCGAAAAGGCGAACGCGGGCGAACCCATCACCTTTTTCGAGATCACCACGGCAGCGGCGTTTCTTGCCTTTTCCCGCCATGCCGCCGACGTCACCCTGCTGGAAGTCGGCCTCGGCGGCAGGCTCGATGCCACCAACGTCATCGCCCGACCGCGCATCTCGGTCATTACCCCTGTCTCCCTCGATCATCAGCACTTCCTGGGCAACGGGCTTGCGGCCATCGCCGGGGAAAAGGCGGGAATCCTCAAGCGCGGTGTGCCCGCCGTGATTGGCCCCCAGCATGCCATCGCCGCCCGCGTCATCGCTGCCGCCGCGCGCAAGGCAGGCAGCCCGCTCATTCGCTTTGGTGAGGATTTCGACGGGCGCAGGACCACCGACGGCAGGCTCGAATTTCGCGACGATGACGGACTTTTGCATGTCCCCGCGCCCGCCCTGCCGGGGCGCCACCAATTCGCCAATGCCGCGCTGGCCATGGCTGCGGCCCGCGCCTTTGGCGAGCCGAAACTGACCGATACCGCTCTTGCCCGCGGCATTACCGCCGCCGACTGGCCGGCGCGCCTGCAAAAACTTGGACGCGGCAAGGAAAGCAGCCGGCTCGCCCGGCGCGGGTTCGAGGTCTGGCTCGACGGTGGCCACAACCCCCATGCGGGCCGCGCACTCGGCCGTGTGCTCGCCGGATGGCGGAAGGAACGCCCGGCGCGGCCCGTCTACCTCGTCTGCGGCATGATCAGGACCAAGGATCCGGCCGGGTTCCTCGCCCCGCTGATGGCGCACGTGGCCGGCGTCATCGCCGTGCCAGTACCAGACGACCACGCGGGCATCCCTGCACAAGACATCGCCGCCATCGCGCGGCGTCTCGGCCGGCCCGCCCGCACCGCGGCAAACATCAAGGCGGCCGTCGATGCGCTTCTTGAGCGCAAGGCGGGGCAGGTACTGGTGGCCGGCTCGCTCTACCTGGCAGGTGCCGTACTGGCCGCCGAAGGCGCCGCCCACCGCCCCCGCTAAAATCACAAAAAGAAACGGCGCGACCATCGTCGCGCCGTTTCTGCGTCTCGGTCGGACCGCCGGAGCGGTCCGAGGCGGCGTTAGTCGCTCGCCTTTTCCTTCTCGCCTTCACCAGAGGGCTGGCCCGAACCGGCTGCCGGCTCTTCCTGGTAAATCACGCCCGAGGCAAAAGCCGGGGTGGACAGCGCAAACATGACAGCAAGCATCGCCAGAAGGGTCTTCTTCATTTCTCTCTCCAGAGAAAAGTTGCGGCAGTTCTCCCGCCGCCTTCGGATCGCAGGGCGTCTCCGAATGACCGAACTATACGCCCGCCAAATAAAACTTCAAGAGAAAAACAGACAAAAAACGTGTTTTTTGAGATTAGTACTGTATTACGTGCAGCACATCTTATAAAAGACAAATATTTGTTATGTAAAAGATTTCCTTTATTTGGACACAACTTGTCAGGATTACGTCTCCCCCATGGCCGGATTGCGGCAAAAGCCGCAAAACCGCCCAAATCAAAAGGGCCCCGTCGCAAGACGAGGCCCTTTCGGGAAAAGAAGAGCGGAGAGATCAGATGACCGAACGCACCCAGTCCATCAGCGCCGTCTTCGGCGCGGTGCCGACCTTGGTGCCCGCGACCTGCCCGTTCTTGAACAGGATCAGCGTCGGGATGCCGCGCACGCCGTATTTGGACGGGGTCTGCGGATTATGGTCGATGTTGACCTTGGCGATGGTGAGCTTGCCCTGAAGTTCCTTCGCCATTTCTTCCAGCACCGGAGCGATCTGCTTGCACGGGCCGCACCACTCGGCCCAGAAATCGACCAGAACCGGCCCCTGTGCGTTCAGCACATCGGCTTCAAAGCTGGCGTCGGTGACTTGGGTCATACTCATTTTTTACCCCACGGAATGGTTACGTTTGCTGCGCGGAGTCTAGAAGGCGGCGGGAGCCAGCGTCAAGGCAAGTGGACAGGCCATTTCACAGGGCCAAAAAGCGAACCGGCGTGACCCGTGAAGGCCACGCCGGCTCCTGACGGCTCGCCGGAAAGGGAATAACCCGTTACCGGCAAGCGAACTCGTTGGGGCTAGTCGCCGCCGCCGCCGCCGCCTTCCTGCTTCTTTTCGCCTTCTTCCTGCTGGACGACAGGCGCTTTGCCGGAAATGACCGAGGCCAGGGCCGGGGTGCTCAGCGCGAACAGCGCAGCAAGGGCCGCAAGAACGATCTTCTTCATGACGCTCTCCTTGGGTGAGTTTCGCCGCTTCGGAGCGGCTCCTTCCGGCGCGAAGTGCCGCTCCGGATGAACAAAACTCTACGCGCGCCCAAGAACACTTCCAAATAATCAATTGTGATTTATTTGTGGCGATTGCAGTAATTATGTAAATCTGAAGTTATTACGGAAAATAAAAAGTATTCGTTATGTAAAAACATTATGTAAATTGATTATGACAACTTGGTATCCGCAAGAGCGGCATCCATCAGAGCGGCCGGCAGTTCGATCAACTGCGCCGACGCCGTATACAGGAGAGCGCAGCGCACAATGCGCCCGGGGAAAATCTCGCCAAGGGCCGCCCGGTAGAGAGCCATCTGCGCGACGTAAGCCGACGGCACTTTCGCGGCATCGGCGGGAACCGGCCGCGCCGTCTTGTAATCAACGGCGAGGATTTCGCCATCGCGCACCAGCAGGCGGTCGATCTGGCCGTTGACGATGCGTCCGCCAAGCCGCGCCGTGACCGGCACTTCGGCGAGGCTGTCGGGACCGAACAGGCGCCCGAAGGCCGGATCGTCGAAGAGCGCCAGGGTTTCCGACACGATGGCCTTCTGCGTCCCGGCATCAAGCCCGAGCGCGGGCCGCGCCAGGTAACGTTGCGCTGCGCTGGCCCGCGCCGCGGGCGCAAGGGCGGGCAGTAGTTCCAGCAGCCCGTGGACGAGGCGGCCCTTCTGGAACCGCGCCGCCTGATCGCCGGCCAGCGGCGAAATGAGCGCGGGCTCGCCTTCCGCCGCCGAGGGCGCGAGCGCCGCTGCGGCACCTTCGGCCGGGGCCGGGTCGGTCTCCCATCTTTCCGGAGCGCGGCGGGGGAAATCCTCGGCCACCGCGTCGTCCTTGTCCTTGCGGTCCGCTTCGCCGGTCTGCGCGGTCTCGAAACGCAGCCCGTTGCCCTCGAAGCCGGTCAGCGGATCGTGGAAGGGGAACGCTTCGACCCCGGGCGTGCCTTCAAGTCCTTCGCGCACGAGGTTGTACCAGCAGCCCGCGGGGGGCGCCTTACGGCCCTTCCAGCCGCCGATGAACAGCATGTCCTCGGCCCGCGTCATGGCGACGTAGAGAAGCCGGTGATATTCCTCGTCGCGCGCTGCCGCTGCCGCCTGGCGGAGCGCACGGCCGACCGGATCGAGATCGCCCGCCCGAGGCGTCCACAGCGGCATTTCGCCGCCGGCCGGGCTTTCGCACCAGTAGGGCGCTTCGGCCGGGTGCCCCGTCGCCATGGTATCAGGCAGAATGACAAGCGGGGCCTGCAGGCCCTTGGCCCCATGCACGGTCATGATGCGAACACGATCGAGGCTCGCCTGTTCGAGGTCGCGCTTGATGTCGCTCTGGCCGCCCTCGAACCAGTCGAGGAAGCCCTGCAGCGACGGCGCATGGGCGCGTTCGAAGACGAGCGCAAGTTCAAGGAATTCATCGACAGGGTCTTCGGCTTCCGCGCCAAGGCGCGCGATCAGGCGGGCGCGGCCGTCATGTTCATCGAGCACCTGGGCGAACAGTTCGAAGGGGCGCAAATAATCGGTGCGCGCCAGCAGCCGGCCGAGAAATTCCCGCGCTGCCAGCCAGCGCGCGCGTTCGCCGGCGCGTGCCGAAAGTTCCGCCCACAGGGTGCCCTTGCGCATTGGCGCGAGCGCGATCAGGTCGTCGTCATCAAACCCGCAGAACGGCCCCTTGAGCACGCAGGCGAGCGAATAGTCGTCTTCGGGCAGGACGAGGAAGCGTGCAAGCGCGACCAGATCCATGACCGCGAGTTCGGTCGCCAACTTCATGCGATCGACGCCGGTGACGCCGACCTCCAGCCTCTTGAAGGCACGCACCAGCTGATTGACCAGGCGTGTGCGCCTGCGCACCAGAACGAGAACATCGCCCGCCCGCAGCTTGCGCCCGCGCGACGGCAGGTCGAGAACCCCGGTCCATTCTTTCACCTGCTGGGCGATGAAGGCGGCGAGGGCGGCCTCGGCCGATCGCGCTGCCTCGGCGTCGGGATCAGGGGCCCAGGGATCGGCGGGGACGTCGTCGCCGGGCTCGAACGCGGGCCAGATCTCGACCCGCCCGGCCTGGCCTGCGCGGCTGGTGACATGGCGAACCGGCTCGCCGTCGCCAACGCCGGCCGACGCGGGTGCATTGGCGAAAACGCGGTCGACCGCCGCCAGCACCGGCTCGACCGAGCGGAAGGAATGCTGCAAAAGCACATCGCGGAAGTCACCGCCGATTGCGCCGACATCGGCGCGATAGGCTTCGCGCATCGCGGAAAATGCCCTGGGGTCGGCGCGCTGGAAGGAATAGATCGACTGCTTGGCATCGCCCACGGCAAACATGGTGCGGGTGGTGGCATCATCGCGCTCGGCGCGGGCACCGAGACCGGCGAAAAATTCGCCCGTGAGCCTGCGCACCACGTCCCACTGCTCGGGGCTGGTATCCTGTGCCTCATCGACCAGGACATGGTCGATGCCGCCGTCGAGCTTGTAGAGGACCCACTGCGTCGATTCCCGTGTAGCGAGAAGTTCGCGTGCGTGCAGGATCAGGTCGTCATAGTCGAGGCGGGCCGCGGATGCCTTGCGCGCAGCATAGGTTTCGATCAACGCCGCGCCGATGGTCAGGGCCGCGATCGAAGCCTGCGCCGTGCGCACGGCGCGGCGGCGGTCCTCGACCTCGATCAGGCGTTCGGCTTCCGCCTGCATGGCCGCGACAAGGTCGTCGGGTCGCTCGGCACCCTTGAGCGCGCCAGCGGTGATCATGGTCTTGAACGCCTCGCCCTTCCCGGTGAGGAAGCCGCGAAGATAGGCTTCGTAAAGACCGGGCCGCGCCGCAGCATCGGCGGCAAGGAACGGCGTCAAGGCTGCCGCCTTTTTCTTGTCGGTCACACCGCCTTCGTCCAGCACGGCAGCGGCCCTGCGCAGGGCGGGCGCATCGAAGGCCGTATCGGCGCAGGCAACGGCGATCACCGAGGCTTCGGTTTCATCGGCACGCACCCCAAGGCGTCCGCAGAGCGCGGCAATAGTTCCATCGAGGCCGCCTTCGAGGGCGAGCAGGCGGGCGATACGGCCACGCTCGCGGGTGAGAATCCCCATCAGCTTGTTGAAGCTGTCCGCATTCAGCCGCCCGGCGACGCGATCGACCGCACGTGCCAGCGCATCATCGGCCCCCGCGGCACCGGCGCCGACGGCGCGCGCCAGAACCTCGTCGCGGGCGTGAAACAACAGGGCCTGCTGTTCGGTGTCATCAAGCAGCTGGAAATGCGGGGCCAGTCCCGCCTCGACCGGGAAGCGACGCAGCAGGGATTCGCAGAAGGCGTGAATGGTCTGGATCTTGAGGCCGCCCGGACAATCGAGAACCTCGGCGAACAGGCGGCGCGCGCGCGTACGGGTGGCCGCATCGGCAACGGCGCCAAGTGCGGCAATCGCCTGATCAAGCGCCCCTTCTTCGGCAATGGCGAGACGGCCAAGCTCGCGCTGCACGCGGATCGCCATTTCCGCTGCCGCCGCCCGCGTATAGGTCAGGCACAGGAGCTTGTGCGGCGGTGTTCCGGCTAGCAGCAGCGCCAGCACGCGATCGGTCAAAACCTTCGTCTTGCCGGTGCCCGCCGATGCGCCGACCCAGACCGATGCGGCCGGATCAGCGGCATGGCGCTGGCGCGCGGTGGCGTCGTCGGGAACGGCGGAAAGCTGGCGGGGCGGGCGCGTCATTCGCCGTCCTCCTCGCCGCCGCCCGACCATTCCGCTTCCCGGGCAAGGTGCGCAAAGTCATCGAACCGAACGCGGTCGCGATGCACATAGGGCGCGTAGGCCATCTTCGGGTCTTCGAAGCGCTCGACCAGGCCGCGCAGCCCGGCCAGCGCATCGCGCACGGCCTGGCGGATGTCCACGCCATCGGCGCAACGGAAGGGCTGTTCCTTGCCGCCGTCCTCGCCACCCGAAAGCTGCCAGTAGGCAAGCTCGGAAACCTCTTTGGGACGCACGCCGGAAAGAACCCCCGCCTCGGCCATCGCCGCCAGGAGCGGCAGTTGCGGCGCGAAGCCGGAACGGTCGTCGCCCGGTTCCGGCAAGGCGCCCGTCTTGTAATCGACTATGGCAAGACGCCCGTCACCGAGCAGGTCGATCCGGTCGGCGCGCCCGGTGAGGAAGAAATCGCCCGCCTTCGTTTCGATGCGCAGCCGTCCCGCCGCTTCCGCCGCGAGCGGCCGTGACGTGGTGCGGCGCCTGACTTCCTCCGCGGCGACGAAGCGGGCGATATCGCGAAAGCGCGGCCACCAGATGGCGTGCAGGCTGGGAGCAAGCCCCGCGGGCGCAAGGCAGGCGAGGCCGATTTCCTCAAGCGCGGTGCGGAATTCTTCGGCGCCGCCCGCGGGAACCCCTTTCGGATAGCGGGCAATGAATTTTTCCATCGCGTCATGGATGAAGGTGCCGCGCTCGGCCGCGCCCGGATCGGCGCCGAGCGCATCCAGCGGATCAAGACCGAGGACATGGCGTGCATAAACCGCGTAGGGGTGAACCTGAAGCGTGGCGACTTCGGTCACCGCAAGGCGGCGCGGTCGCAGCTTCACCGGCGGACACGGCATCGGCCGGGCAGGCGGCGCGGGATCGAGGCGCCGATCGAGCATCCAGGCACGCGCGCGCCAGTCACGCCCGCGGCCCTGCATCTCCTTGACGATGTCGGCACCGACCGTATTGGCAAGGCGCAGCAGCCAGCGCGAAGGCACCGTCGGCTGGCCGCCAACGCGCAGCGAGCGCGTCATCACCACCTGCCGCGCGGAAAAGGCCTGGGCAAAGTCGTGCGCGGCGAGGCCGATGCGCCGCTCGGGCAATGCCAGGCCGAGGTCGGCGCGCATGGGGCGGCTCATCCACGGGTCCATGCCCGGATTGGGCGGCCAGGTTCCCTCGTTCAGTCCCGCCAGCACCACGACATCGGCATGCTGCAAC
The DNA here is from genome assembly GCA_030831315.1 of Alphaproteobacteria bacterium. Lineage (GTDB taxonomy): Bacteria > Pseudomonadota > Alphaproteobacteria > SMXQ01 > SMXQ01 > WHSO01. Next base: position 35,717 of record JAURLI010000078.1, on the reverse strand, counting down.
CGCGCTTCGAGCGGCCCCCAGATACTGAGGCGCGGATGGCGGCCGAAGCGTGGGCGCACGACGCGCCCGCCCATCAGCGCCGTCACCAGGTCGGGGTACCGGCGTCCCGGGACCGCTTCGAACCCCCTCGCCGCGCCGTCAAGATCGGCATAGAAGGCGGCGACCGATTCAGCTTCTTCGCCGCACCACAGCCGCGCAGCGCCTTTTTCGGTGTCGCTTGCCGCCAGCGCCTCCGCGGCGGCGACATGAACGCGGGCAAGTTCGGCCGGCCCCGCGCCGCGTCCCGCCATTGCATCGATGAACGGCTGCACAAGCGAGACGACATTATCAAACCACGGCAGCAGGCGGCGTATGCGCTCGGCGTCCTTCTGGGCGCGCTCGGACTCCTTGCGCGCCGCGAGTTCATCGGCACGCGCCGTGATGCGTGCGCGCAGGCCCGCCACCCCGCGCGCGCCCGCCACCCCACGCAGGACGAGACGGTCGAGATCGCGCACGCGGGCGCGGAAAACATCGCGCGCCTCGCCACCTGCAGCGAGCGGATGCTTGAGGCAGGCAAGCACGGCGACGGCCTCGAAACCCTCTCCGACCATCTCCGCGACGAGGCGCAGGTAGGTTGCGACGGGTGTCGCGGCCAGCGGCGTGCCCGCCGAATCATCGACCTCGATGTTCCAGCGCTTGAGCTTGGCGGCGATCCGCCGGGCAAGGGCGCGGTCGGGCGTCACCAACGCCGCCGTGCGGGTTTCATGGCACAGGGCCTCGCGCAGGACGAGGGCAATGGCGGCGGCTTCTTCCTCAGGCGCGGGGGCTTCCAGCCAGCTCACCCCCGCAAGCGCAGCACCCGCATCGGCGGGTGCGGAAAGCGGTTCGGGATTGAGCGCCGCCGCCAGAACGCCGGCGCGCTCCGGCGTGCCGATCCCCGCCGCCGCCGATGGCCAGTCGGCACCCCACGGGCGCACCGCATCACGATCAACGCCGATGTGACGCAAGAGGCGCGCAAGGCCAGACTGGGGATGGGTTTCCTGTTTCTCGAGGCGCGCCCAGTCGTCGTCGCCCATGCCGAGATCGAGGCCAGGCAGAACAACGCAGCCCTGCGGCAGGCGCGATACGGTCGCGAGCAGTTCCGCCGTCGCCGGGATGGAGCCGGTCGAGCCCGCCGCCACCACCCAGCCGCCGGGCGCCGCTGCCCGCCAGTGATCGCCCTGCGCCGCCAGCAGCCGATTGCGCCGCGTGGCAGGACCGATGGCGCCTTCTTCGGCAAGCACGGCGGCCCAGGCCTCGGTAAGGATGGAAAGGAAGGCGAGCACTTCGTCCCAATGCTTCGCGAGCGCAAGATCATGGGGGCGGATGTCTTTCAGACGGTCGAACCCGACACCTTCCGTTTCCATCTGGTCGAGAAGGCGGGCCAGTTCGGCCGCAAGTTCGACCGCCTGCGCCGGGTCCTTGACGCGGCCGACGCCAAGCACGAGACGCGCCAGCAGCAACTGCCGCCGCATCCCGCCGATCACCGGCGGCAGATCGGCGAGCCCGGCTCCCGGCTCCGAGCCCGAAGCAGGCTCGGCCATCAACAGCAGCTCGTCTTCGTCGAGATCGCCAAGCGGCATCATGCGCGGGAGCAGAAGGGCGCGACCGCCGGATGCGCGCAAAAAGGCCTCGCGCAGGCTGCGCACGGCGCGGCGCGTAGGCAGAAGGACCGTCGCGCGGGCAAGCGCGAAGGGATCATCGGCCGACCCGGCAAGCAGGCGTGCCGTCATTCCCTGGGCCAGCGCATCCACGAAGGGAATGCCCGGCGCGATGGTGTAGAGCCTGGGGCCGGGCCCCGTCATGGCGAGGCCCGGCCGCGCGGCGATGCGGCAAGGGAAGCCTCGGCAAGATCAAGCCCGGCCGGTGTGCCGACATGAAACCAGCGGCCGTCATGGACGAGCGCGCGCAGGCGATGTGCCGCCAGCGCCTTGTCGTAAAGCTTGTTCAGCGAGAAGGCGCCCTTGGGACAATCGGCAAACAGGCGCGGGTGCAGGATCTGAACGCCGGTGAAAACGAAATCGGCACGATCGTCCTTGCCGCGACGAACAGGCACGCCATCGGGCCCAAGATGAAAATCGCCGGCGCCATCGTAACCGACGGCACGCGACACCGGCGCCAGCAGCAAAAGCGCATCGAGAGCATCCGCATCGAAAGCCGACGCCAGCCGCGCCAGCGCGGACGCGCCGGGGCCGTCTTCCCAGATGATGTCGGCATTGACCGCATAAAATGCATCCCCGCCCAGCATCGGTAGAGCCTTGGCGACACCGCCGCCGGTATCGAGCAGATCGCGTTCGGGCGAAATCGAAATCGCCGGCCGGCGGCGCGCGGCGAGGTGTGCCGCGATCTGTTCGCCAAGGTAGTGCGTGTTGACGATGCATGCGCCGACGCCGACCGCATCGAGAGCATCGAGCGCACGGTCCAGCATGGTGCGTCCGCCGACAGCGACGAGGGGCTTGGGCAGTTTTTCCGTGATCGGGCGCAGCCGCAGGCCGAGCCCCGCGGCCAGCACCATTGCATGGGCGGGAACAGGCGCGGTCATGGAGCGGCCTCCGCCTTTGGCGCCGCGCGCGATGCCGGCGGCACGGCACGGTCGAACCAGCGCGCGAGGCGGGCTAGCGCGGGATGGGCGAGATCACCCTCAAGCAGCCGCCACACGCGCGGGATATGGGCAAGGTAGCGCGGCTTGCCGTCGCGGCGGCAAAGACGGGTGAAGATGCCGATGATCTTGGTGTTGCGCCCGGCGGCCAGAACGGCGCCCGCGGCGGCGAAGGCATGATCGCCGGCGGCGGGACACTGGGCGATGTAACGATCGCGCGCACGCGCCGCGATGCCGGGGCCGAGATCGCGCCGGGCATCCTCGATCAGCGAGACGAGGTCATAAGCCGGATGGCCCGCCAGCCCGTCCTGGAAATCGAGCAGCCCACAGGCGGCGATGCCGTCGCGCCCGGGTACGCGCATCAGGTTGTCGACATGATAATCGCGCAGCACCAGCGTCGGGCGCGGCGGAACTGCCAGCGAAAATGCCTCCCGCCACAGGGCTTCAAATTCCGCGCGTTCATCGGCCCCCGTTTCGCGGCCGCGAAGGGCCGGCAGATACCAGTCGGTAAACAGGAGCGCTTCCGCCAGCAGCCGTTCGGTATCATAGGGGGCGAGGCCCGCGGGCACGGCATCGGGGCAGCCATGCAGGCGCGCCAGCACGTCAATGGCGAGATCGTAAAGCGCACCTTCGTCGGCGCCCTTCGCAAGCAGGCGGGTGAAGGTGTCGTCGCCGAAGTCTTCGATCAGCAACAGGCCCGCGGCGACATCTTCGGCCAGCACCGCAGGCGCCGAAAACCCGAGCCCCTTGAGGTGGCGCGCGATCGAAAGCCACGGGCGCACGTCTTCGCGCCCGGGCGGTGCGTCCATCACCAGGGCCGGCGCGGAGCTGCCCGAAAGGCGTCCATAGCGGCGGAAGGACGCATCGGCGGCGAGCCAGTCAAGGCGCGCCGCGCCGAAACCCGCCGCCGCCAGAAACGCCGCAATCACATCGGCGCGCGCCTCGCTCCCGGCCATCACGCGGCTCCCTTGGCGAGGACACTCGACAGCGCGGCTTCGATTTCGCGCCCGCGCGCCCCGATACCGGTGATGGCGGCGCGCCGTGCGTCACCGGCGCCAGTGCGCGACAGCGCGATTTCAATCCTGTCGTCAGGCATGTAAGGGCCGAGGCGGTCGGGCCATTCGATCACCGTGATCGCATCGGCAAAGGCTTCCTCGATGGCGAGTTCGAGGGCATCGTCGGGCCGCTCCAGCCGGTAGAGATCGAAATGCCAGAGCGGCACGGCGCCGGCCTCGTAGACCTGCACGAGGGTATAGGTCGGGCTCGGCACCTCGGCGGGCGGCGGCAGCCGGGCGGCCTCGGCGCGGGCAAGGATGACAAAGCGGGCGAGTTCCGTCTTGCCCGCCCCCAGCGCGCCCGATAGCGCCACCACATCGCCACGGCCGAGCACGCCCGCCAGCGCCCGCGCAAGGGCACGGGTGGCGGCAAGGTCGGCAAGGGGCATTTCGATCATGGGGCGCGGATCCGCATTTGGACTTCGTTTGTAGCCCCGCCGGTTCGGGGGAACAAGGGCGGGCCTTTGGGCTTGCGCCCGGGCGAGCGACCGATATCTTAGGCCCGCACTGGAGGATACATGACCGCAAACCTCACCACCGCCGTGCCCGGCGGCTCCCACGAAACCGACGTCGTCGTCATCGGCGCAGGACCGACAGGCCTGTTCGCCGTATTTGAATGCGGCATGCTGAAGATGCGCTGCCATGTCGTCGATGTTCTGGAAGCGGCGGGCGGGCAATGCGTGGCGCTGTATCCGGAAAAGCCGATTTTCGATATTCCGGCCTGGCCGGAAATCACCGCCGAAACGCTGATTGCAAAACTGGCCGCACAGGCCGGCGCCTTCGCGCCGGTTCTGCACCTCGGCCAGCACGCGGAGAAGCTGGAAGATACCGCTGACGGCGGCTTTCACGTGACGACATCGGCGGGCACCACGATCACGGCGCGCGCGGTCATCGTCGCTGGCGGGGTCGGCGCCTTCGGGCCCAACCGGCCGCCGCTGCAGGGCCTAGCCGCCTATGAAGGCAAGAGCGTCTTTTACCTCGTCGCGCGGCGCGAGGATTTTCGCGGCCGTCGCGTGGTCATCGCGGGCGGTGGCGATTCGGCGGTGGACTGGGCCAACTCGCTGGCTGACATCGCGGAAAAAATCTACGTCGTACACCGGCGCGACAAGTTCCGCGCAGCCCCTGAAAGTGTCGCGCGCATGCAGGCGCTGGCGAAGGACGGCAGGGTCGAAATGGTTATCCCCTACCAGCTTTCCGGGCTGGAGGGCGAAAACGGCGATCTGTCGGCAGTCGTCGTTTCTTCCCTCAAGGGTGAGGAACGGCGCCTCGATGCCGACCGGCTGCTGCCGTTCTTCGGGCTTGCGACGAACATCGGACCGATCGCCGAATGGGATCTCGGGGCCGAACAGGGCCGCATTCCGGTCAATGCCAACGGCATGGAAACGGCGCGCGGCGGCGTATTTGCCATCGGCGACATCGCCGACTATCCGGGCAAGCTGAAACTGATCCTGACCGGGTTCGCCGAAGCCGCAAGTGCCGCCCATGCGGCCTTTGCGCGCGTTCATCCCGGCGAAGCGCTGCATTTCGAATATTCCACGAGCAAGGGCGTCCCCGGCGCCTGAACCGGGCAGCGGCAAGGCAGCATGCAGGGAACGCCGCCGCCCGCCGGGCGGCGAAAGTCGATCGGGAACTCTTGATCCGGGGTTCAGCACGGCCGGAATCCTTCGCCCTGCGCGCGGGCGCCACAAGGTGGGCGCCCGGCGGAGGCGAAAGAAATGATCAGTAGCGGTAGTGTTCCGGCTTGAAGGGCCCGGTCGCCGGCACGCCGATGTAATCGGCCTGGGCCTTCGACAGCTTCGTCAGCTGCACGCCGACATGGGCAAGGTGCAGGCTGGCAACCTTTTCGTCGAGAACCTTGGGCAGGAAGTAGACCTCGTTCTTGTACTGCCCGTGATTCTTCCACAGCTCGAGCTGTGCCAGAACCTGGTTGGAGAACGAGAAGCTCATGACGAAGCTGGGATGCCCGGTCGCGCAGCCGAGATTCACCAGGCGCCCTTCGGCCAGCACGATCAGGCGCTTGCCGTCGGGCATGGTGACTTCATGGACCTGCGGCTTGATCTGGTCCCACTTCATGTTGCGTAGCGCCGCGATCTGGATCTCGCTGTCGAAGTGACCGATGTTGCAAACGATGGCGCGATCTTTCATCGCACGCATGTGCTCGATGGTGATGATGTCGACGTTGCCGGTTGCGGTCACGAAGATGTCGCCGAGCTTCGCGGCTTCTTCCATGGTCAGCACCTGGAAGCCTTCCATGGCCGCCTGCAACGCGCAGATCGGGTCGATTTCGGTGACGATGACGCGGGCGCCCTGCCCGGCCAGCGCCGCAGCGCAGCCCTTGCCGACGTCGCCGTAACCCGCGACCACGGCGGTCTTTCCGCCCAGCATCACATCGGTGGCACGCTTGATACCGTCGATCAGGCTTTCGCGGCAGCCATAAAGGTTGTCGAACTTGGACTTGGTGACCGAGTCGTTGACGTTGATCGCCGGCGCCTTCAACTCGCCCTTGCGTTGCATTTCGACGAGGCGGACGACGCCGGTGGTGGTTTCCTCGGAAATGCCCTTGATACCGTCCATCAGTTCCGGGAATTCGTCATGCATGATGCGGGTAAGATCGCCGCCGTCGTCGAGGATCATGTTGGGCGTCCAGCCGTCGGGGCCCTTGATCGTCTGTTCGATGCACCACACGGCCTCTTCTTCGGTTTCACCCTTCCAGGCGAAAACCGGAATGCCCGCAGCAGCGACGGCCGCGGCAGCCTGGTCCTGGGTCGAGAAGATATTGCACGACGACCAGCGCACGGTTGCGCCGAGGTGCGTCAGAGTCTCGATCAGCACCGCCGTCTGGATCGTCATGTGCAGGCAGCCCGCAATCCGCGCGCCCTTGAGCGGCTGCGCCTTGCCGTATTCGGCGCGCAGGCTCATCAGTCCGGGCATCTCGGTTTCGGCGATGGAAATTTCCTTGCGGCCCCATTCGGCGAGCTTGATATCGGCGACCTTGTAATCGTTCTTCACGTCTTTGCTCCTCTGGCGGATGAGGCGGTTGCGGGATGTGCGGCCGGGGCCGAACGGACGGCGGGCGGCAACGCCGCCCGGCCGAGAAATCCAGTATATATAAGGAGAACTTTATATTTCCCTAACCGCGCTTTCGCAAGGATAAATCGGCGGGCAACGCCCGACCGGCTCAGGCGTCGGCAAAGCCGCTGTCTATAAAGCGCCCCAGCGCTTCGAGCGCCGCCGCGGCATCCTCGCCCCGGGCCGAGAGCGTCATCTCCGTCCCGTCCCCCGCGCCCAGCATCATCAGCCCCATGATCGAGCGGCCGGAGACGGTCACGCCCTTGGCCGAAACTTCGATTTCGGCCTTGAAGGCGGAGGCGATCTTGACGAAGCGGGCAGCGGGGCGCGCATGCAGGCCGAGCTCTCCGTGAATGGTGGCCGTGCGCGTCAGGGTTTCGCCAGCACCGGAAGATGGGTTACTTGCCATTGCCGTCCGAAAGAAAACTCGAGGCGACATTGATGTATTTGCGTCCCGCATCCTGCACGGCCTGAACGGCTGCGGCGAGATCGCCGCCTGCGCGAACGGAAGCGAACTTGACCAGCATCGGCAGGTTGACGCCAGCGATGACCTCGACGCCGTCGCGGCCGAGCGCCGACAGGGCCAAATTCGACGGGGTGCCGCCAAACATGTCGGTCATGACCACCGCGCCCTTGCCCGCATCCACTTTCTGCAACGCGGCGAGAATGTCGGCCCGTCGCGCCTCGACATCGTCATCGGGTCCGATGCAGATGGCGGCAATGCCCTGCTGGGGTCCGACGATGTGCTGCAACGCGGCGAGAAACGCGGATGCCAGATCGCCGTGGGTAACCAGCACCAGGCCGATTTCACCCGCGGCACCCGCTTTCGCGTCATTTCCCGAAGTGGTCATTTGCGCATCCCTGAAATCATGTGCGGCCTTCCTTATCCATGTCCCTGTGCAGGACGTCAACCTTGCGCCCGGCATCGCCGAACCAGGCCGCCAGCCTGTCGGCGACGAAAACCGAGCGGTGGCGGCCGCCGGTACAGCCCACGGCAATGGTGAGGTAGGACTTCCCCTCGCGCTCGTAGCCGGGCAGAAGAACATCGAGCAGGCCTGTCAGGGCATCGAAAAACGGCGCCCAGGCCGTGTCGCTGGCGATGAAGGCGGCGCAAGCCTGGTCGAGCCCGGACAGGCGCTTGAGGTCCGGTTCGTAATGGGGATTCGCGAGAAAGCGTACGTCGAAGACGAGATCGGCTTCGCGCGGAATGCCGTGACGGTAGGAAAAGGACTGCACGAAGACGCTGAGCCCCGAAGCCCCCGCCAGCGCAAAATGTCCCGCAAGAATCCGGCGCAGGTCGCCGGGGACGAGATCGCTGGTGTCGAGAACGAAGTCGGCGCCGTCGCGCAGGCCGGCCAGCAGGCGGCGCTCCTGGGCGATGCCGTCACCGACCGGCCGATCGATGGCGAGCGGATGCGGGCGACGCGTCTCGGTAAAACGGCGCCGGAGCACCTCGTCCGTCGCATCGAGAAAAACGAGACTGGCCACGAACCCGCTTTCCGAAGAGAGACGGGCAATCGCCTCGCGCACGGAAGCAACGTCGAAGTTCCGCGTGCGCACATCGATGCCGATGGCAAGCGGCCGCGACCCCGCAGCGGGGCCAAGCGCGCCGAGAAGTGCCAGCGGCATGTTGTCGACGGCCTCGTAGCCGATATCTTCGAAACACTTGAGCGCCGATGACCGGCCAGCTCCGGACATGCCGGTGACAAGCACGAGACGGGGCAGTTTTTCGTCGTTGCCGGGGGCGGAGGTCATCGCGGGGGGAACTGCAAATTCATGCGCCGACCATTATAGACCCCGGCCCGACGCCGACGGCAAGCCGCAGCTTTACGGGGGCCGCCGCCTCGAACGGGTCGAGAACAAGGCGCGGCAGGGAAACGCCCAGGATTTCCGCCCGTGACGGCTCGGGCAACCGTTCGATCCCGTCGGCCGCGGCAAGATCGCAGACGAGCCCGCAGGGCACCTCGGCGGCCACGCGGCCCGCCGTAAGACGGATGATGCCGACACCGCGGGCCTCGATAAGGCCCCCCAGCGCCTCAGGCGCCCGTGCAACGACGCCATCGCCGCACCGCGACAGGCACACGCGGTCATCGGCCACCAGCAGGGCGCCCGCTTCGATCAGGCGCAGGGCGAGATCCGACTTGCCTGCGCCCGAAGGCCCGCGCAGGAGGATGCCGACGCCATTGAGCGCGATGCAGGTGGCATGAATGTTGACGTCCTCAGGCATTGGCGGCCGGCCGCAGGGTAACAATGAAGCGCGCGCCCAGCACGCGCCCGTCCCGGGTGATGTTTTCGGCCCGGATATTGCCGCGATGGGCATCGACGATCTGGCGCGAAATGGCGAGACCGAGGCCGGAATGGGTACCGAACTTCTCGCCCGCCGGACGCTCCGTATAGAAACGGTCGAAGACCGCCTCGAACTTGCCTTCGGGAAGGCCGGGACCCTCGTCCTCCACCGCGATGACGACGGCATCGCGCTCGCGGCGCGCGCTCAGAACGATCCGCCCGCCCGGCGGCGAGAAAGATACGGCGTTTGAAATCAGGTTACGGAAGACCTGGGCGAGGCGGTCCTCGATGCCGCGCACCAAGAGCGGCCCGTCGGGCAGATCGGGAACCAGCTGAGGCGCCGACGAGCCTCGTGCATCGGCGGCGGTCTGCTCGACCTCGATCAGGGTCTGCAGCAGCCCCTTCAGATCGACGCGGCCGAGCTGGGCGCGGCTGAGTTCGGCATCAAGGCGCGAGGCGTCGGAAATGTCCGAAATCAACCGGTCAAGCCGCTGCACGTCGTCGAGAATGATCATCATCATGCGACGCTGCTTCACCGGGTCCTCGACGCGCGATGCCGTTTCCACGGCGCTGCGCAAACTGGTCAGCGGATTCTTGATTTCATGGGCGACGTCGGCGGCGAAGCCTTCGATCGCATCCATGCGCGCCCAAAGTGCCGCCGTCATGTCGCGGAGCGCCGCCGACAGCTCGCCGATTTCGTCGCCGCGCCCGCGCAGGTCCGGTATTTCGACCGACGGCCCGCCACCCGCGCGCACTTCCTGCGCCGCCGCTGCCAGGCGGCGCACCGGGCGCGCGATGGTCTGGGCAAGCCACAGCGACAGGGCGACGATCACCACCAGCATGGCGCCGAGCACGGTGAGTATTTCGATGCGTACGTCGCGCAACGCATCGTCGATTTCTCCGGACCCGGTCGAGATCATCAGGACGCCAAGCACCTGCTTGTAGCGCTGCACGGGGACGGCAACCGACAGCACGAGCGCGCCGTGGGAGAGCGAACGCACGGACGTTCCCGTTTCGCCGCTGAGCGCCTTTTGCGCCTCGGGAAACTGGTTGGCGCGTGGCGTCGGAATTTCGACGTAGCGCGGATAGGTCTGGCCAATGGGAATATGGTTCGCCACCCAGTCGTAGGCATCGAGCAAGGCGGTCAGGAACCCGCCGTCACGCAGGGGCGGCAGGGGCGCCACCTCGACGCCGCCGCGCACCATGCCGATGTATTGTGAATCGGCGATGAGGTCGCCATTGGCGGCGAAAAGCCGCGCGCGCAATCGCGCCGGCACCGCAAGGCGGCGCACCATCGGGCGCGCGAAAGCGGTCAGCGTGTCCTGGCCGACGGTGACGTTCGAAGTCACTGCCGCCTCGCCAAGGGCGGCAGCAAAAATCCCGGCCTGGGTCGCAAGCGAACTGATCTGGGCATCGATCAGGTTCTGCTTGTAGCGATCCAGATACAACAGACCCATTGCCAGCATCACCACGGCCACCATGTTGACCGCGAGCACCCGCACCGTGAGAGACCGCAACCGCAGGCGCGACAGCACCATCGCGAGGCGCCCTCGAAGATCAGGTGCGGGGTTAGTCGTGTCCCGGGGCGCAGGCCGCCGCCGCGGTTTGGCCGGCGGACGCGGCGCGGCGTCACCTGCCGCGCGCTTGCGTGGGCGGGCGCGCCGCTTTTGCGGCCGCGACAGCGCTTCGGCGCTTTCGGCCTTGGGCGGTTCGATCGCCATTCAGATGTGTTCCCCGCCGCACATGGACTCAGGATTCGCGGTAGCGATATCCAAGTCCGTAGAGAGTTTCGATCTGGGCAAAACCGTCGTCCACGCGCTTGAACTTGCGCCGCAGCCGCTTGATGTGGCTGTCGACCGTGCGGTCTTCGACATAGATGTGCTCGCCGTAGGCGGCATCCATCAGCTGGTCGCGCGTCTTCACGTGGCCGGGGTGCTGGGCGAGCGCCTCGAGAATCAGGAATTCGGTGACCGTGAGCTGCACGGGCTCCCCCTTCCAGCTGCACAGGTGACGCGACGGGTCGAGAACGAGATCGCCGCGCACGATGCTGCCCTGTCCGGGCTTGCCGCCCGACGGCGGCGGGCCGAGTTCAACTCGGCGCAAGAGCGCGCGGATGCGTTCCAGCAGCAGGCGCTGGGAAAACGGCTTGCGGATGTAGTCGTCGGCCCCCATGCGCAGGCCCAGCATTTCATCGAGTTCATCATCCTTGGACGTCAGGAAGATCACCGGCATCTGGGAGGTGCGGCGGATGCGGTTAAGCAGTTCCATGCCGTCCATGCGGGGCATCTTGATGTCGAGAATGGCGAGGTCGACCGGATGGCTGGCAAGCCCTTCAAGAGCCTTGCTGCCGTCGGTATAGGTATCGACCTTGAACCCCTCGGCTTCGAGCGAAATGGCGACGGATGTCAGAATGTTCTGGTCGTCGTCGACAAGGGCAATGGTGCGGGGCATGTTTTTTCTCCTTCCGCCTCGGCTCTTATCCTGTGGCTCCACCCGCGGTGGCGCATTCTGGCATAACCGCCGGAACCCGACCAAAAGAAACCCGGAACTGGGCTATTTCACGGCCTTTTCTGGACTGTTTCGCGGCAACGGGCGGCGTGGCGCGGGGTCTCCGTTTGCCGTCTGTTCCGGCCGCCCACGCCCGCGCCTGGGGCGCAAGCGCGCTGTTCCGAAAATATTCATGTTAATTCAATAAGTTAATATTCTAAAGCCATTCCTCCAGGCCAGCGCCGAAAAAACCGCCTGCGAACCATTCTCGGGGGTGGCGCGGGGCATGGCTAATCCGTATATAAGGGGGCCTCAAATGCCCCCCGGGGGCACGTGTTCAATACGGGAGAGACCAGTGGAACAGCGCGGACCCATCAAGAGCAATTACGGCCTCGACAAGCACGGCATCGGCGCCGCGCGAACGGTCTTTTGGAACCTTGAAGCCCCCGCGCTCTACGAGGAAGCGGTGCGCCGCAACGAAGGCATGATCGCACCGGGCGGTTCCTTCGTCGTCGAGACCGGCGAATACACCGGCCGCTCGCCCAAGGACAAGTTCATCGTCGACGAACCGTCTAGCACGAAGGACATCTGGTGGGGTTCGGTCAACCAGAGGATCTCGGAAGAAAATTACCGCAAGGTTCGCGAGAAGATCATCGCCTACTACAAGGACCGCGATCTTTTCGTCCAGGATGTCCATGCCGGCGCCGATCGTGATTACCGCCTGAACGTTCGCGTGGTGACGCAGACCGCGTGGCACGCGCTGTTCACCCGCAACATGTTCCTGACCCCGACGGCGGGCGATGCGGCGAATTTCGCGCCCGATTTCACGATCCTGCACGCGCCCGGCGTCAACGTCGATCCGAAGACCGACGGCACCCGTTCGGACATCTGCATCCTTCTGAATTTCGGCACGCGCGAAGTGCTGATCACCGGCACCTGGTACGCGGGCGAAATCAAGAAGTCGGTGTTCTCGATCCTCAATTACCTGCTGCCCGCCAAGGGCGTCATGCCGATGCACTGCTCGGCCAATGTCGGCAAGAACGGCGACGCGGCCATCTTCTTCGGCCTGTCGGGCACCGGCAAGACGACGCTGTCGGCGGACGGCTCGCGCACGCTGGTCGGCGACGACGAGCACGGCTGGTCGCCCAACGGCATCTTCAACTTCGAGGGCGGCTGCTACGCCAAGGCGATCAAGCTGTCGGCCGAAGCCGAACCCGAGATCTACGCGACCACCCATCGCTTCGGCACCGTGCTGGAAAACGTTGTCATCGATCCGGTCACCCGCCAGATGGATTTCGATTCCGACGCGCTGACCGAAAACACGCGCGTCTCCTACCCGATCGATTTCATCCCCAATATTTCCGAAACCCTGACGTCGGCGCATCCGCGTCATATCGTCATGCTGACGGCGGACGCTTTCGGCGTGTTGCCGCCGATCAGCAAGATGACGGCCGATCAGGCGATGTATCACTTCCTGTCGGGCTATACGGCACGCGTCGCCGGCACCGAGCGCGGCGTCACCGAGCCCGAAGCGACATTCTCGACCTGCTTCGGCGCACCCTTCATGCCCCGCCACCCGACGGTTTACGCCAAGCTACTGGGCGATCTGATCGCCAAGCACAAGACGAACTGCTGGCTGGTCAACACCGGCTGGACCGGCGGCAAGTACGGCGTCGGCACCCGCATGAAGATCGCCCATACCCGATCCATGCTGCGCGCTGCGCTGGACGGCAAGCTGGACACGGTCCAGTACGCGCCGGACCCGAACTTCGGCCTGCTGGTCCCCGCGACCTGCCCGGATGTTCCGGAAAACGTGCTCAACCCCAAGAACACCTGGGCGGACAAGTCGGCCTACGACACCACCGCCCAGAGCGTCGCCAGGATGTTCGAAAAGAACTTCAAGGAATTCGAGCCCCAGGTCGGCGACAGCGTGAAAAAGGCCGCGATCAAGCCCGCCGCCTAAAAACGCCCCGATAACCAAGGCGAAAAGCGCTGGCCGCGGACCCGCGGTTGGCGCTTTTCTTATATGTATTTCAGCGTTTTAGCCATGGATTCTGGGCATCCGCCAACGATCAGTGAATATCGGCCCAGCTGGCGCCGGTCCCCGTTTCGACTTCGAGCGGCACATCGAGGTCGAGGACCGGCTGGCACGCCCCTACCATGACATCACGCACGGCAGCGGCAACATCGGCGGCTTCCGCCGACGGCGCCTCGAAGATCAGTTCGTCGTGGACCTGCAACAGCATGCGCGCCTTGAACTTGCATTTTTCCAGCATTGGCGGAATGCGGATCATCGCGCGCTTGATGATGTCGGCGGCTGCGCCCTGCAACGGCGCGTTGATCGCGGCACGCTCGGCAAAGCTGCGCATCGGCCCCTTGGCGCCGATGCCCGGCGTGTGGATCTTGCGGCCGAAAATGGTCGTGACGAACCCCTGCGCCCGCGCCAGTTCCTTCGTGCGCTCCATGTAATCGCGGATTCCGGGATAGCGCTTGAAATAGGTGTCGATGTATTTCGCCGCCTCGCCCTGGGGAATGCCGAGCTGGCGGGCAAGGCCGAAGGCCGATATCCCATAGATGATGCCGAAGTTGATCGCCTTGGCCGAGCGGCGAACCATCGGGTCCATGCCTTCCACGGGCGTTCCGAACATTTCCGACGCCGTCATCGCGTGAATATCGAGGCCCTTGCGGAATGCCTCCTTCAGCACCGGAATGCCGGCGACATGGGCGAGCAGGCGCAGCTCGATCTGCGAATAGTCGGCTGAAATCAGCTTCATGCCCTTTTCGGCAACGAAGGCGGCGCGGATCTTGCGTCCCTCTTCGGTGCGCACCGGGATGTTCTGCAGGTTGGGATCGGTCGAGGACAGCCGTCCCGTGGACGCCACCGCCATCGCGTAGGACGTATGCACGCGGCCCGTCTCGGGGTTGATCTGGCGTTGCAGCGCATCGGTGTAGGTGGAGCGCAGTTTTTCGATCTGCCGCCAGTCGAGCACGCGGGCAGGCAGATCGTGACCCTGGCCGGCAAGGTCCTCCAGAACATCGGCGCCCGTGCCATAGGCCCCGGTCTTGCCCTTCTTGCCGCCAGGAAGGCTCATGTCCTCGAACAGGACCTCGCCCAGCTGCTTGGGGCTGCCGACATTGAATTCGCGCCCGGCGAGTTCGTGAATCTCCGCCTCCAACTTCGCAGCGCGGCGCGAGAAATCGCCCGACATGTCCTTCAGGACCTTAGGGTCGACCTTGACGCCCGCGCGTTCCATGGCAACCAGCACCGGCACCAGCGGCCTCTCCAGTGTCTCGTAGACGCTCGCCATGTGTTCGGTCGCAAGCCGGGGCTTCAAAAGCCGATGCAGATGGAGCGTAACGTCGGCATCCTCGGCCGCATAATCGCGGGCGGCTTCCAATGCAACGCAATCGAACCCGATCCGGCTGCGCCCCGTACCGGTTACTTCCGCGTATTTGATATTGGCGTGGCCGAGCATCAGTTCGGCCAGCTCATCGAGGCCGTGGCCATGCAGGCCCGCTTCGAGAACATAGGACAGGATCATGGTATCGTCGAAAGGCGCCACGTCGACGCCGTAACGCGCGAACACTTCCTTGTCGTATTTGATGTTGTGACCGATCTTGAGAACGCTAGGATCGATCAGCATCGGCGCCAGCAGCTTGAGCGCCCGGTCGCGCCCGATCTGCCCGCGCAGAAGGGCCCCTTTCTGCCCCGCCGTAATCGCTTCGGCACTGCCATCATCGCCGAGATCGAGCGCGCCTTGCGGTGCGCCCGCCGACGTCTCGCGATGGGCAAGCGGTATGTAACAGGCACGCCCCGGCCCGGTTGCCAGCGACACGCCCACAAGTTCGGCCTGCATCGCGTCAAGGGAGGTCGTTTCCGTATCCACCGCGACGGTCCCGGCGGCGACCGCTTCCCCGACCCAGCGCCTGAGGGCATCTTCGCTGGTGACCAGCTCGTAGCCCGAGCGATCGACCTTCGCCCCGCCCTTTGCCTTCTCGGGCGCGGCGGGCGCGGGTGCCGCGGCCTGATTACCCGCAGCGGGCGCGGGCTTCGCGCCGTCGCCCTCGATCTCGGCGATATGGCCGTCGCCCGAGATCTCGCTCTCGACGCGAGCGATCAGCCGCTTGAATTCCTGTTCGCGCAGGAAGGCCAGAAGCCGCGCTTGGTCGGGCTCATGCTTGGCGAGGGAATCGTAAGGCTCAAGTCCCGGCACGTCGCGCCGCAGCGTCACCAGCTGGCGGGAAACACGCGCCAGTTCGGCGAAATTGATCAGGTTTTCGCGCCGCTTGGGCTGCTTGATTTCTTCGGCCCGCGCCAGCAGCGTATCGAGATCGCCGTAGGTCGCGATCAGTTCGGCGGCCGTCTTGATACCGATGCCGGGGACGCCCGGCACATTGTCAGTCGAATCGCCGGCAAGGGACTGGACGTCGATGACCTTATCCGGGGCGACGCCGAATTTCTTTTCGACCTCGGGGAAGCTGATGCGCTCGTAAGTGATCGGATCCTGCAGGGTCACCTTTTCGGAAACCAGCTGCATCAGGTCCTTGTCCGAGGAAACGATGGTCACTTCATCGCCTGCCGCCTCCGCCGCGCGGGCATAGGTGGCGATGATGTCGTCGGCTTCGAAACCGGGAACCTCGATGGCGGGCACCGAAAACGCCCGCGTCGCATCGCGGATCAGCGGGAACTGGGGCACCAACTCCTCGGGCGGCTCGCCGCGGTTGGCCTTGTAGTCCGGATAGATGTCGTTGCGAAAGGTCTTGCGCGCCGAATCGAAAATGACCGCCAGGTAATCGGCCTCGGTGTCGTCCAGCAGCTTGAGCAGCATGTTGCAAAAGCCGTAAACGGCATTGGTCGGCGTGCCGTCGGAGCGCGTCATGTGCATCTTCAGGCCATAAAAGGCGCGGAAGATGAATCCCGACCCGTCTACGAGAAAGAGATGCCTGGGCTTCGCGTCGCTACCTTTCGATGAACGCTTCGCGTCGCCATCCTTGGATGAACGCTTCGCGTCGCTACCTTTCGATGAACGCTTCGCGTTCAATGTCCGCTGCCCGTGCGCGCACCCGCTGCCAGGACGAAATGACGGCCGCAATAGGGGCAGTCGGCCGCGCCCTTGGCCCCGACGTTCAGGTAAACCACCGGGTGCCCAAGCTCGGTGCCGCCGTCACACGCGACGGTCGCGGTTTCCACGATGATCTTTTCGTCAGGCTGCATGGGCTTGGTCCTTAAGGGTAATGTCGAATGACGGGGAATGCGGCCGGCCGTATTGACCGCCCGGCACCCCGGATGATACCGATTGCCCCACCTCTTTCAACCGCGCGGAGCCTGCCATGACCGCCCTTCCCCTGCCGGTCCGCGAAGACGCCCGTCCGGGCGCCGAAAGGCCCGGTTGTGGCCCCGATATCGCCCTGGAAATCCGGGGCCTTGCCAAGACTTACCAGGGGTTCGGCGCGAGCCCGCCCAAGGCCGCGCTCAAGGGCATCGACCTCGATGTGCCGCGCGGCGCCTTTTTCGGGCTGCTCGGCCCCAACGGCGCGGGCAAATCGACCCTGATCAACATCCTTGCGGGCATGGTGGACAAGACGGCGGGCAGCGTCCGCATCTGGGGCCACGACATCGACACCGACCGGCGCGCCGCGAAGATGGCGATCGGCATCGTGCCGCAGGAACTGAACATCGACCCGTTTTTCACGCCGAAGCAGCTGCTCGACCTGCAATCGGGGCTCTATGGCCTGCGCAAGTCGGAATACCGGACAAAAGAAATTCTTCAGGCAGTCGGCCTGGCCGACAAGGCCAATGCCTATACGCGCCAGCTTTCCGGCGGCATGCGCCGGCGCCTGCTGATCGGCAAGGCGATCCTCCACAGCCCGCCGATCGTCGTGCTGGACGAGCCGACCGCCGGCGTCGATGTCGAGTTGCGCCAGAACCTTTGGAACTACATGCGCCGCCTGAATGCCGCCGGTGCGACGATCCTGCTGACCACCCATTACCTGGAGGAAGCAGAAAAGCTTTGCGACACCATCGCCATCATCGACGAGGGCGATTTGATCGCCTGCGCGCCGACGGCGGAACTGATCGGGCGCCTCGATCACAAGGAAATGACCGTGACCGTCGAACAGGATCTCGATGCCGTGCCCGCGGCGCTGTCGCGTTTCGATGTGACGCTGGCAGGCCCTCGCCGCCTCGTTTTCCGCTTCAAGCGCTCCGATCAGCCGATGTGCGCGATCATCGAGGCAATCAATGAAGCCCGCCTCGTCATCGCCGATCTTTCGACCTCCGAGGGCAGGCTCGAGGATGTGTTCCTCGAACTGACGCGGGGCCACCAGCAGGGCAAGGCGTGAAGCGGCACGGCGTTTTCCCGCCACTCGGGCTCGTTGCCCTCATCCTTCTGGCCCTGACCGCCGCCTGCGCCCCACGGGTGCAGAAAAGCGGCCCCTTCGACGCCACGCCCGCACTTCAAGACGACGCCTTCGTCGCCCGCGACCGGACGCGACTGCCGCTGCGCGCATGGCTGCCCGACGGCCCGCCGCGCGTCATCGTCGCAGCACTTCACGGCTTCAACGATTATTCGAACGCCTTCGACGAACCCGCGAGCGCCTGGGCGAAACAAGGCATCGCCACCTTCGCCATCGACCAGCGCGGGTTCGGTGCGGCACCCGAGGCGGGCCTGTGGGCGGGAACGGATGCGATGGTCGATGACATCGCCGCATTGACGCAAGCGCTCGCGAAACGCTACCCCCGGACGCCGCTTTATCTCGCCGGCGACAGCATGGGCGGCGCCGTGGTTCTGACGGCGCTCGCCCGGCGCAGGGACCTGCGCCCCGATGGCGCCCTGTTGATAGCACCCGCGGTATGGGGCCGCGCGCATCTCGGGCCATTTAAAAGCGGCATGCTGTGGCTGGCGGCACATACGCTGCCGTGGTTTCGCGCCGCCGCCGAAGGGCTCGAGATCACCCCTTCCGACAATATCGAGATGTTGCGACGCCTTTCCCGCGACCCCCTTGTCATCAAGGCCACCCGCATCGATGCGATCTGGGGATTGGTGAACCTGATGGACGAAGCGCTGGCGGCAACGACACATGTCGATATTCCCGTGCTGCTGCTCTACGGCACGCGCGACGAGGTGATCCCGGAAGAACCGACACGGGCCGCAATCGTGCGCCTTTCGCAAAACGGCAAAACACGTACCGCTTTTTACGACACGGGTTATCACATGCTGCTGCGCGACCTGGACGCGGCGCGGCCGACCGCTGATGCCGCGACGTGGTTCCTCGACCCTTTGGCGCCCCTGCCATCCGGAGCGGACAGGGAAAAGGCAGCAAAGAACTAGCTAATCTGTCGGTTTCTGGCCGGAAGGGGAGTCTGCTAGACTTCCGCCATGGAGTTGCCCTTGGCTCAACCTGATCGATGCATCGCCCGGGCCGGTCGCTGGATTGGCGCCGCGCTTCTGGCACTGGCTCTCGTCATACCGGCGACCATTGCCCTGGCGCAGGAGCGCAAGCCGACGCCGAGCCGCGCATCGCAAGGCACACGCACCGTCGTCGGCTTCACCGAAACCGTGCGCATCTACCCCCACGATCTGGAAATACGCGCCAAGATCGATACCGGGGCGCGCACCTCTTCGCTCCATGCCCAAGATATCATCACCTTCACGCGCGGCGGGCGTCAGTGGGTGCGTTTTCATGTCACCAACCGCGACAACCGCACGGTGATGTTCGAGCGCCCCGTCGTGCGCAACACCAAGATCAAGAGCCTGGCCGGCCCCCCTCTCTCGCGACCGGTCATCCTTATGGGCATATGCATCGCCAACACCTTCCGTGTGACCGAGGTCAACCTCAGCAACCGGACAGGGTTCAATTTCCAGCTTCTCGTGGGGCGGCGCTTCATGCGTCAGGCGATCATCGTCGATCCCGGGCGGCAGTTCACCCGCGAGCCGAACTGCAACGTGACCGACGACAACCTTCGCGAAATGGATGCGGTCCCGGGCATCCTTGCACCGAAAGAGGACGAATAGGCCGATGAATAACCGACACCTTTACTGGCTTGCCGGTGTTCTCGCCGCAATCGCCTTCGCTATTTTCGGCTACAAGGTTTTGATTCTGAAATTCCCGGTGACCCCCGACCGTCTCGCGACCGCATGGCGGATCGAAGCACGGATCGATTTCAATGCGCACGGCGGACCCGTGCTGGGCGAATTCCTTTTGCCGCGCTCGACCACGACCCGACCCGTATTTAACGAGGCATTCGTCTCGGGCCCCTACGGCATAGCCACCCGCGACGCGGGCGACAACCGCGCCGCCGTATTCTCCATCGCCGAGGCCACGGGGCCGCAGACGCTTTTCTACCGCGCCACCCTGGAACTGGCCCCCGCAACCGAGACACCTGCGCCCAGCCCGACGCCGTCGCTCAACCGCGTGCCGATGAACGAGGCGGAACTGGCGGCTGCCCGCGCGCTGCTGGTCAAGCTGCGCCCGCGCGCGGCGGGTATCTCGACCCTGATGGGATTGCTGATCACCAATCTGCGCAATGCACAGCCGGGAGACGAGGCTTCGCTGCTGCTCGGCAATTCACGCTCCACCCGGCGCATCGTCGATACCGCAATCAAGGTCCTGCGTCAGGGCGGTATCCCGGCACGCCGCGTCAACGGCTTCGCCCTTGCCGAAGACCGCCGGCAGATCGGCGTCGCCCATTGGATCGAGGTTTACGTCGAGGACCGCTGGCTGCCGTTCCAGGCAACGGACGGGGCTGCGGGCGTGCCGCCCCGGCATTTCCCGTGGTGGCGCGGCGAACAGAACTCCGTCACCATCACCGGCGCGGACCGGCCGCACATCACCTACTCCGTCTCAATGGCGCACCAGTTCGCCCTGCGCGCGGCGCTTGAACGCAGCCGTACAATCGGCGTCAACCTGACCGATTTCTCCTTGTTCGGGCTGCCCTTCCAGACCCAGCAGGTGTACCGCATCCTGCTCGTGGTGCCGGTGGGCATCTTCCTTCTGGTGCTGCTGCGCAACGTCGTAGGGCTCAGGACCTTCGGCACCTTCATGCCGGTACTGATCGCCATGGCCTTTCGCGAAACACATCTGATCTGGGGAATTACGCTGTTCTCCATCGTCGTGTTTCTCGGCATTTCGGTGCGTTTTTACCTCGAGCACCTGAAACTTCTGCTGGTGCCGCGGCTGGCTGCCATCGTCATCGTCGTCATCGGCGTCATGGCCCTGCTGTCCGTCATTTCCTTCAAGCTGGGCTTCATGGGCGGGCTTTCGGTGGCACTTTTCCCCATCGTCATCCTGACCATGACCATCGAACGCATGACCGTTGTCTGGGACGAACGCGGCGCGATGGAGGCGATCACGCAAGCCGCGGGAAGCCTGGTCGTCGCCATCTTCTGCTACCTGCTGATGAACGCGCAGATCGTCGGACACCTGGCCTTCGTCTTCCCGGAACTTCTTCTGGTGCTGCTGGCAGGTATCCTGCTGCTCGGCCGCTACTCGGGCTACCGGCTGACCGAGCTCGGCCGCTTCCGGGTGCTGGCCGGCAAGGATCCGCAATGATCGGACTGGCGCGGCGCCTGCGGGAAGCGGGGGTTCTTGGCCTCAACCGGCGCAATGCCGAATACACGCTGCTTTACAACCAGCGGCGCCTGTATCCGTTGGTCGACGACAAGTTGCAAACCAAAAAGCTGGCCCTGGCCGCGGGAATCGCGGTGCCCGACCTTTATGGCGTGATCGAGGTCCAGCGCGAGGTTCGCAACCTTCCCCGGATCATCGCCGGACACGACGCCTTCGTCGTCAAGCCTGCGCAGGGTTCCGGCGGCAAGGGCATCCTTGTTCTGGAGAAAGGCCCCCGCGGCCTCTATCGGAAGCCGAACGGCAGCTTCATGAGCGAAGCGGAACTCGCCTATCACACCGGCAATATCCTGTCGGGCATCTATTCGCTCGGTGGACAGCCCGACAAGGTACTGATCGAATACCGCGTCAATTTCGATCCCATCTTCGCGCGCATCGCTTACCAGGGCGTGCCGGATATCCGCATCATCAGCTTCCTCGGCGTGCCGGTGATGGCGATGGTGCGCCTGCCCACCCGCCAGTCCGGCGGCAAGGCAAACCTGCATCAGGGCGCCATCGGCGCGGGCGTCGATCTTGCCACGGGCCGCACCCTGACCGCGGTTTGGGGTAACGGCGTCGTCGACACGCATCCCGATACCCTGAATCCGGTGACGGGGGTGGAAATTCCCCACTGGCCCACATTGCTGGACCATGCGGCGCGGGCATGGGAACTGACCGGGCTCGGCTACCAGGGCATCGACATCGTGCTCGACCGCGATCTCGGCCCGCTGATTCTGGAACTGAATGCGCGGCCGGGTCTCAACATCCAGATAGCCAACCGTGCCGGGCTCGGCCTTCGCCTGGAAAAGGTGAAGGCCTCCCGCGACGGGCTCAAGACCGTCGAAGATCGCATCGCTTTTGCGCGGGAAAATTTCGCCGCCGCCTAACGGCCTTCGGGCGGCATCTGCGACGACATGTAGTCGCGCACGTATTTCGGAATGTCGTTTTCCGAGAACTTCGCCCGTTCGGCCGGATCGTTGATGAACGCGATGATGTCGGCCATTTCGTCCGGGGCAAGATCAATAATTTCCGAAAACAGGTTTTCCTGGAGCGCCACCATGGATCGCGCGCCGCGCCACATCCGGGTCACAAAATCGAAAACATCAATGGCACCACCATTCGCGGCGGGCTCTATCGATGGCGCAACCGAACCGCCGATCCCGTTGACCTTGTGGCAGACGACGCAGGCACGGGTCGCAAAATAGACGCGCCCGCGCGCCGCATTCATGTTGGGAATGACGATGTCGGGCTGGCCCTTTCGCTTGAGGACCAGTTCTTCCGGATCGGGATTGCCCATCGCGTCCTGCGCGTGGACGGGCGCGGCAAGGCTGAGCGCCAGCACAAACAGGGCCGGGAAAAGGATGCCTCTGCGGCGGAACAACGGTCGAGCGGCCATGACATGCCCTCCGTTCCGGGGAAACCCGGCCAATGGATAACTCGGCACCTAGGGTAAGGCACCGGGGGCCGGATGGCGAATCATTCGCCCCTTCTACATGGGGCTAGTGCGGCTGTGGCGCAATATGTCAGGCAGCGTCCTTGGGCATCTTGCCCTCGGCCACGAAGACGGTGCCGTCGAACAGCAGCCGCGCCGTGCGCAGGATTCCCGCCGCCTTGATGGCGGGCGCAGCCCCCGAAAGGTCCATGGTCACGGCAACGTCGATGGTCCCCGCGGGATGCTCGATAGTGAACATCTTGAGGGCCTCGGGCGCCGGCTTGACCATCTGGTGACCGACCGTGCCCGGGCTCAGCGTCGCGCAGGCGACGCAGACGGCGCCGGTGACGGCATGGGCTTCATGAGTGGAATGGGGCGTGAAATAGCGCGACGAGATGGTGCCGCCCGCGCGCGGCTGGGCCAGCAGGACCGGCTTCGGGATCACCTTGTCGGTGACATCGCCGAAGCCCATCATCAGGCCCGCCTTCTTGCGGATCGGCTCGAGCCGGGCGAACAGCTCCTTGTCCGCGTCCAGCTCTTTCACGGTTTCGTAGCCGGTCTTTCCCATCGCCTCGGCGCGCATCATCATCACCGGCATGGCGGCATCGGCCAGCGTCACCTCGATGCCGTCGATGACGTCGACCACGTTGCCGGTCGGGAACAGCTTGCCTGTCTTTGAGCCAAGGCAGTCCATGAAATTGAGAAGGATCGGCGCCGCCGTCCCGGGCACGCCGTCGATCGCGGCGTCGCCTTCATATTCGACCTGCCCGCCCGGGGTCCTGAAGACCGACTCGATCAGGTCGCCCGTGTTGACTGCGCGAATGCGTACGCGGGTTTCGCCGTCCTGCGCCGGAACGATGCCGCGCTCGACCGCGAAAGGGCCGACACCGGCGAGGATGTTGCCGCAGGTCGGCGCCGTGTCCACGGTGTCGCGGTCAGGCGTCACCTGGCAGAAGAAGTAATCGACATCGACGCCCTTTTCCTTCGACGGGCTGATGATCGCGTTCTTGCTGGTGAGAAACGTCGCGCCGCCGACACCGTCGATCTGGCGCGGATCGGGCGAACCCATCGCCGCGAGAAGAATGGCATCGCGCACGGCCGGGTCTGCCGGCATGTCCTTGGCTTCGAAATAAAGGGCCCGCGACGTGCCGCCACGCATCATGGTCGCCCGAATTCTGCGCTGCATGGTTATCTCCTCGAAAGCTTACCGGTGGGGCCGTTTTCTAGCAGGCCCCGTGCCTCAGTTGAAGGGATAGGGAAGATCAAAGGCGTTCTGCAAAAGCCCACCCGGGAAATTGAGGGTGAGGATATGCCCAAGCCCCGCCAGAAAAGCCAGCGCCGACGCCGTCAGTATGATGTTCCGCAAGGGCTTCGCCTCGGCCTTGAAATGAAGGAAGGCGAGGAAGAAGGCCGCCATCGCCAGGAAGAACCCGACCAGATAGGTCACCGCCACCAGCCCCGCGAACCACAAAACGAAGTGCTCGGCCGAGGCGGCACGGTCGGGGCCCTCGGCCTGATCGGCCTCGGTGTCGTAGGCGACGGCGCTGTCCTTCTTGCCGCGCAGGAGCGTCACCAGCGCATAGCCGACGAAGGCCAGCATGACGATCGCCGTCGTCATCGGGAACACCTTGCCGAGGAAGTTCTTGTCCATCGCGTCGTAAAGGCCGAAGACGAAAACGAGCAGCAGGATGAAGGCGAAGACGATCTGCGGACGCAGGTTCTCCGACTGGCCGCTGCCGGTGGTGATATCTCCGGTGCCGTGCGCCTTCTGCGCATAGCGCGCGCCGAACCACACCGACAGGACGGTGGCGACCAGGATGATGAGGACGCCCGGGCGCAGCATCCAGCCGAAGCCGTCATAGAACTGCACCGCCTGGTACAGGTTCGTCTCCGCCGGGTCGGCCAGAACGAAACCGATCAGAAGCGGCGGGCGCGGCCAGCCGAACCGCTTCATGTAGATGGCAAAAAGGCCGATCAGGAACAGCGCCGCGATGTCGCCCCAATCGCGCGTCGCCTGGAAGGCGGCGAAGGTGATGACCATGATCATGAAGGGCGCGAGATAGACATAGCGGATCGTGGTCAGGGCCGCGATCGGACGGGCGAGAATGATGCAGGCCGCGGCGCCGACAACATTGGCGATGGCCAGCGACCAGATGATGACGTAGGTCTTGTCGAGATCCTCGCCCACCATGTTGACGCCGGTGTCGATGCCGATCAGCAGGAGCCCGCCGAGGAATACCGCCATCGATCCCGAGCCCGGGATGCCGAACAGCACGGTCGGGATGAGACCGCCGCCCTCCTTGGCATTGTTGGCCGATTCGGGCGCAATCACGCCGCGCACATCGCCCTTGCCGAAGTTTTCACGGTCCTTTGTCGTCTGCAGCACATGGCCGTAGGCAATCCAGTCGACCACGGAACCGCCGAGACCGGGCAGCGCGCCGACGAGGCAGCCTATGCCTGCGCAAC
Source organism: Alphaproteobacteria bacterium (assembly GCA_030831315.1). Taxonomy (GTDB): domain Bacteria; phylum Pseudomonadota; class Alphaproteobacteria; order SMXQ01; family SMXQ01; genus WHSO01. Next base: position 10,699 of record JAURLI010000078.1, on the reverse strand, counting down.
GCGTCGCCAGCCACTTGTTCTGCCAGACGTCTTTTACCCCCTGACGCCAGCCCTTGCCGAGACGGGGCGTGTCCGAGATCGCGCCCTGGTTGCGCAACAGGTCGACGATTTCCGGCACCGCGAAAATGGCGAGGCCGACGACGACCAGCGGCACCCCGTCGATCAGGTAGTCGATGCCGAAATTCATGCGGAACTCGCCCGTCGCGGGCGCGCCGCCGACGCTGCCGAGCAGCAGGCCGAGACCGCAGGCAACGATGCCCTTGGCAAGACTTTTGCCGGCGAGAACGCCCACCATGCTGAGGCCGAGAAGGGCCAGCATGAACAGTTCCGGCGTGGCAAAGGCGAGGATCACCGGGCGTGCCACCAGCACGAACAGCGTCAGCACAAGCGCGCCGATCAGCCCGCCGTAGAGCGATGCCGCGAAGGCAGCCGAAAGCGCCCGCGCGCCTTCGCCCTTCTTGGCCATCGGGAAACCGTCGAGCACGGTTGCCTGCGAGGCCGAGGATCCCGGGATGCCCATGAGAACGGATGTGAAAGTATCGGAGGTGGGAATCACGGCGACGAGGCCGATCAACATGCCAAGGGCCGAGATCGGATCCATGCCGTAAAGAAACGGCAGCAGGATCGACATGCCGGCGATGCCGCCGAGACCGGGGAAGATACCCACCGCGAGGCCGAGGATCACCCCGGCACACAGGAACATGAAATGTTCAGGCGTCGCGATGGCCGCGAGCGCGGTGGTTGCCGCTTCGATCATGTCTTCCCCCGCGGGTGCGGGCGCACCCCAAAACAGAAAAAGCGGGCGGCCCTCCCCGAAACCCGAGGAAAGCCGCCCGCCTGATTACGCGATCAGAACTTCACCTTGTACCGCTTGGTCAACCAGTCGCGCACCCATTCCTTGGACTTGGGGCTGACGGTGATGGCGGTCTTGAGGCCGGCCTCGGCTTCCTTGGCGACGACCTGCTTGTAGTCGCCGAGGACCTTCTTGGCCTTCTTGGCGAAGTCCGGGGCGGTGACCACCTGCTTGGCGGCAGCGCGATAGGCATCGACGATATCCTTCGGCGTCCCCTTCGGCAGGAACAGCATCTTCTGCATGCCGAACCCGGCCGCGACGAAGGCCTTGTAGGCCTGCATGGCCGGGCCGCGCGGCTTCTTGCCGTGCATCATCTCGTAGGCCTCGGCCCAATGCGGGATGTCGGGGAAGGTCGGGTCGCGGGCGAGCTCGCCCTTGTCGTCGAGGATGCCCCAGCTCCACAGCGGGACCGCCTTGCCTTCCTTGACCAGCGGCGTGACGTTCTTGATGTAGGCCGACGACGTCTGGTAGTCGACGTTGACCTCGCCACGTTCAAACGCGAGACGCCCGGCGCCGCGCGACTTCATGCCGAACACGGCCTTGGTCGGCAGGCCCATCATTTCGAGCGCAAGCAGCGGCACGAGATCGAGAGCCGTGGGCGACTGTGAAGCGTACTTCACCGACTTGCCCTTCAGCATCTTCATGTCCTGCGGGCCCTTGAGGCCGAGCTTCGGCGAGACATAGAACACGCCGCCGGTGGGCGAGCCCATCACCACGTTCCAGTCCTTGTATTCGTACTGCACGCGCTTGTCGCCGAGCAGGTACGGGAACTGCGTGGAGCCGGAGGTACCGAGGATGGTGAGCCCGTCGGGCTTGGCACGGGCGGCGAACAGGTTCGCGCCCTTGGTCGAGCCGCCGCCCGGCACGTACTTGATCACGATGTTGGGCTTGCCGGGCAGGGCCTGGGCAAGCTGCGGGGCAAGGAACTGTGCCCAAGCAGCCGAACCGCCGCCGGGGCCGAACGGAATGATCCATTCGATGTTCTTGCCGGTGAAATCGACCGCGCGGGCCGGCGTCTGGGCGAGGCCGGTCACGGCCAGCGCCGTGAACGCGAATGCGAGCAAACGTTTCATCTTTGATGCTCCCTGTGGATGTAAGGGCCTGATTATACAGCGTCGGCGCGCCCGTTAGTGCCAAACGCAGAATTTTGTATTATGAGCACTCCCTCAGGGTACCATCCCATCCCTTCCGGGATGCCCTGTCAACCAAGTATTACAAAGACTTAACCCCCCATGCGGCGCTTTTATACCCAGCCCGTCCGCGCCACCGAGATACGAGAAAAGCCTTGAATGACAGCGACCTGAACAGCCTCGAGGTCGACGTGGTGGTGGCCGGGGGCGGCAATGCCGCCCTGACCGCCGCCGCCAGCGCCGCCGAGGCGGGCGCCAGCGTCGCCATCATCGAGGCGGCGCCCCGGATCATGCGCGGCGGCAATTCGCGCCATACCCGCAACATGCGCACCATGCACGAAGCGCCGACCGGCGTCCTCGTCGAGGCCTATCCCGAACAGGAATATTTCGACGACCTGATGCGGGTCACCGGCGGCATCACCGACGAGACCCTTGCCCGCATGGTCATCCGGGGATCGGGCGCGGCAGTGGCATGGCTCGAATCCCACGGGCTTCGCTTCCAGCCGGCATTGGGAGGCACGCTCAGCCTGGCGCGCACCAACGCGCATTTCCTTGGCGGCGGCAAGGCATTGGTGAACGCGCTTTACCGCGCCGCCGAAGCAGCCGGCGCGTGCATCTTTTATGACGCGCCGATCACGGCACTCGACATCGAGGGCGGCCGCTTCAAGGCCGCGGTCGTCGAACACGGCGGCAAGCCCCTGCGCATCGCGGGGCGCGTGCTGATCGCAGGGGCCGGCGGCTTCGAGGCCAACATCGACTGGCTGCGCGAATACTGGGGCCCGCCCGCCGACAACTTTCTGATTCGCGGCACGCCCTATAACAGGGGCGCGGTTCTGAAGATGCTTTTGGAAGCAGGCGCGGCCCAGGTCGGCGATCCCAAGCAATGCCACGCGGTCGCCATCGACGGCCGTGCGCCGAAATTCGACGGCGGCATCGTCACGCGTGTCGATGCGGTGCCCTTTGGCATCGTCGTCAACAACAAGGCACTTCGCTTCTACGACGAAGGGGAGGACTTCTGGCCCAAGCGCTACGCCATCTGGGGACGGCTGGTCGCGGCCGAAGACGGCCAAGTCGGCCACGTCATCATCGATTCCAAGCCCGTTGGCCGTTTCATGCCCCCGGTGTTCCCGCCCATTGTTGCCGACACCATCGGCGAACTGGCGGTAAAACTCGGCGTCGATGCACCGACGCTGGAAAAGACCTTGCGCGATTTCAACGCCGCCTGTCGCGCGGGCAGTTTCGATCCCAACCGGCTTGATGATTGCCGCACGGAAGGATTGGCGCCGGCCAAGACCCATTGGGCCATGCCCATCGACAAGCCGCCCTACCGCGCCTATTCGCTGCGTCCGGGCATTACCTTTACCTATCTCGGGGTCAAGGTGGATGCGTCGGCCCGCATGCAGATGGCGGACGGCAAGCCGTCGGACAACATTTTCGCGGCAGGCGAAATCATGGCCGGGAACGTATTGGGCAAGGGCTATCTCGCCGGCATCGGCATGACCATCGGAGCGGTGTTCGGCCGCATCGCAGGAACGGAGGCGGCAAAACATGTCCGCGGCTGAACACGATACGACACGCGCAGGAATCCTCGCCGAGGCCGAGCGGCAGATGAACATCTGCAACGCCTGCCGCTACTGCGAAGGCCATTGCGCCGTGTTCCCGGCAATGGAAATGCGTCTGTCCTTTGGCGCGGGCGATCTCGGCTATCTCGCCAACCTCTGCCACGACTGCCGTGCCTGCTACCAGCATTGCCAGTACGTGCCGCCCCACGAATTCGCCGTCAACATTCCGCGCATCCTGTCCGAAGTGCGCACCATTACCTATGCCGAAACCGCCTGGCCCGCGTCGCTCGGGCGGCTTTATCGCGGCAACGGCATCAAGGCGGGGCTGATCACGGCGGCGGCCCTTGCCCTGTTCGTCGCGGGCACCGTGATGCTGGCCGATCCCGCCGCGCTGTGGGGGGCCAACCGGGGCGCGGGCAGCTTCTACGCCGTCATTCCCCACAACGTCATGGTGGCGCTGTTCGGCGCCGCCTTCGGCTTTGCGCTCCTGGCGCTCGGCGCGGCAACGCTGCGCTTCTGGCGCTGGATGGGCGCCGATACGGCCGCCAGCGGCACCGATATCGGCACGGGGCCGTGCCTGGCGGCAACTGCCAAGGCGCTGCACGACGGGGCAACACTCACCTACATGGATGGCGGCGGCGACGGCTGCACCTACCCGGGCGAAGCCCCTTCAGGTCTGCGCCGCATCTTCCATCACCTGACCGCTTACGGCTTCCTGTTGTGCTTCGCAGCCACCTCGGTCGCGACCCTGTATCATTACGGGTTCGGACTGGTGGCACCCTACGCCATGACATCCCTGCCCGTGGTGCTCGGGATTCTGGGCGGCATCGGGCTGATCATCGGCCCGGCGGGACTGATCTTCTTGCGCATGGGCGCCGACCCGGCACCCGCCGACCCCGCGCGCAGCGGCATGGACGGGGCGTTCCTGGTACTGCTGCTGCTGACCAGCGTCACCGGCCTTGCACTGCTGTTCTGGCGCGAAAGTGCCGCGATGGGACTGCTGCTCGCGATCCATCTCGGCATCGTCATGGGCCTGTTCCTGACCCTGCCCTACGGCAAGTTCGTGCACGGCTTCCTGCGCCTTGCCGCGCTCACGCGCTACGCGATCGAGAAGAAAAAAGGCCGGGCGCTCTAGCCCGGCCTTTTTGCATCGCGGAAAACCGCGGCGCTATTCGGATTTCTTCTTTTTCTTCTTCTTGGGCGCCGAAATCTTGACGCCCTGTTCCTTGAGCATGTCCAGCATGTAGCTGAGCGCCGGGGGCGGCAGGGCGGCGAGCGCGCTTACCTGCTTGGTCAGCTGGCCGGCCTTAATAATGGTCGCTTCCTCGTTCATCTTGCGGGCGTAATCCTTGAAGGCCGCACCGGTCACGGTCTTGTCGAATGCCGCGCGGTGAACGGCGGCAATCTCGTTCGATGTCTTGGGCGGCAGGGCCACCCACTTGATGATCGAGGAAATGGCCCGCCAGTATTCGAAGGCCTGTTCCTCGACCTTGGTCTTGAACTTGCCTTCCATCACCTTGGCGAACAGGGCGACGTCGCGCAGGCCATCCATGTCGGCGGGCTTGGTGCCGGAATCGATGCCCGACTGGTAGACGATGGCGTATTTCGACTTGTCGAGGAGCTCGGGCTTGATTTCCTGGTTGGCAAACGACGTCATGCCGATTTCGCCGCGTCCAAGCGCCAGCATCAGCTCAGGCGTGCCGGGATAGCCCGAGATCCAGCGCGCGTTCCAGCCGAGATACTTAATGCCCCAGGCCGTCATGTTCATGCCCGAACGCGGCACGCCCGGGACCGAACCCATCGTCACCGGCGGCTTCGATTTGTCCGTCAGCGCGGCAAGCTGGTCCTTGCGGATGATCATGAAGGCGCCGCCGATGTCGAGGCCGCCGACCATCTGGTAGGTGGTCGGATCGTATTTCGACTGGGGCACGCGGTAATTGGTCGGATCGATCTGCGAGCCGGAGGCCACCAGAATGGTGTGCCCATCGCCGGCGACCTGGGTGGCGAAATAGTTCTGGGCATTCAGCCCCTTGGCGCCCGGCCGGTTGACCACGACCATTTCCGGGGTGCCCGGAAGATGCGCGCCCATGAAACGCGCGATCAGGCGTGCCGAGGCGTCGGTGCTGCCGCCGGCGGTGGAGCCGACCAGCACCGTGATGTTCTTCCCCTTGAACGAGACTTCCGCCATTGCCGGCGTGACGACCGCGAGCGCTGCAGCCAGCGCACAAGGTACGAGAGTCGAAATGAATATGGTGTCGCGTTTCATCGCAAATGGCCTCCCTATCCCGCATCACGCACGCGGGCTTGGTTGTTCGTGAATTTGACTGATTATCGCAATCCGTTTTGAACATTGCAAATTCAGCGCGCAAAAAAAAGCGGCAAAGAGCGGCAGGCTGCCAAAATTTCAGCCAATTACAAAGGGTTATAAAAATAAAAACGGTACGCGGCATTGATCGCCCCGGCGCGAGCGGCTACCCTGAACGGGCTTCCCCAAATTCCTGATTGCTTCTTCCAACAACCGAAAGGCTGATCATGGCGACCCGCTCCCTTCGCAAGCACGAACGCAAGGTCATGGTCCGCCGGCTGCGTGAAAGCGACTTCGACGCAGTGGTGGAAATCCAGAAGCAGGGGTTCCCAGACATCCCGACCTGGCGGCGCGAGCAGTTCATCAGCCAGGTCCGCATGTTCCCCGCAGGCCAGTTAGGCATCGAGGTGGATGGCAAGCTGGTCGGCTCGGCCGCCAGCATGATCGTCAGCGACGAAGTGGCACGCGGTGCGCACAACTACAAGGAATTGACCGATGGCGGCTTCATCCGCAGCCACGACGAAAACGGCGATTACCTTTACGGCATCGACATCGTCATCCTACCCGAGTTCCAGGGGCTGAAATTCGCCCGGCGGCTTTACGCCGCCCGCAAGGAGCTGGTGCGCCGCCGCAACCTGCGCGGCATCGTCATCGGCGGGCGCATTCCGAATTACCACAAGCACGCCGAGAACATGAGCGCGGAGGACTACGTTGCCGCGGTCAAATCCAAGAAGATCAAGGACCCCGTGCTTTATACCCAGATCGCCAACGACTTCAAGATCCTGCGCGTCGTGCCCGACTACCTGCCGTCCGATCAGGAATCCTGCGGCTACGCCGTCTTGATGGAATGGAACAATCCCAATTATACCCAAAGCACGTCCCACGAAGGCGGCAAGTCGCGGGCGCGGATTTGCGTCGTTCAGTACCAGATGCGGCGCATCAACCGGTTCGAAGAATTCACGCGCCAGTGCGAATATTTCGTCGATACCGCATCGGACTACCGCTGCGACTTCGTTCTGTTTCCCGAGCTTCTGACGACTCAACTGCTGCCGCTGGTGCGCTCCGACGCACCCGAAGAAGCGGCTCGCCGCCTCGACCAGTACACCGAACGTTATCTCGATTTCTTCACGGACCTTGCCATCAAGTACAACGTGAACATCATCGGCGGTACCCACCTGACGACAGAAAACAAGCGGGTCTACAACATCGCCTACCTGTTCCGGCGCGACGGCACGATCGGCAAGCAGTACAAGCTGCACATCACGCCGGCCGAGGCAAAATGGTGGGGCGTCAGCCCCGGTGACAGGCTGGAGGTTTTCGATACCGACTGCGGGCGCGTCGCGATCAACGTCTGCTACGACATCGAGTTTCCCGAACTGGCCCGCCTGGCGATCGAAAACGGCGCACAGATCATATTCGTGCCGTTCAACACGGACATGCGGTCGGCATACCTGCGTGTGCGTACCTGCGCCCAGGCACGCTGCATCGAAAACCACTGCTACATCGCGATGTCGGGTGCCACCGGCAATCTTCCCGACGTCGAGGTCGCGGACATTCACTACGCCCAGTCCTGCATCCTCACGCCGTCTGATATTTCCTTCGACCGCGACGGCATCGCCGCCGAATGCACGCCAAACGTCGAGATGGTGGTTATCCACGACCTCAACCTCGACATGCTGGCCCAGCACAAGCTGTCGGGTTCGGTACGCAACTGGCTGGACCGGCGGCGAGATCTTTACCGGATCCATTTCAACAATGCCGGCAACAAGATCGAGGTCTGACCGCCGGCGTTGCAATTGGAATGCCTTCCCGATTAGGCTTCGCAGTCTTTGAAGCGATCGCCTGAAAGGCGGTGTGCCCGTGAAGATTACCCGGGTCGAACCGATACTTGCCCGCCTCCCCTACGAACATGGCGCGCCGAAACCGGCGCTCGGCATGGGGCCGCAGCGCGCCACCATGGACGCGCTTTTCGTCAAGGTCGAAACCGACGAGGGCGTGACCGGCTGGGGCGAGGCCTTTGGCTTCGCCACCGTGCCGGTGACGGTGCCCGCGATCCGTGACGTGATCGCGCCGCTCGCCTTCGGGCGCGACGCCCTCGACATCGCCGGGCTCACCGGCGATCTCAAGCGGCGGCTGCAGAACATGATGCACGGCGGCCCCGCACGCTTCGCCCTTTCGGCCCTCGACACCGCGCTATGGGATATCGCCGGCAAGGTGCAAGGCAAGCCGGTGTGGGGGCTGCTCGGCGGCAAGGGACGCGAGCGCGTACCCGCCTATGCCAGCCTTCTGCGCCTGCCGACGCCCGACACCTGCGCCGAGATCGCGGCGACGGCCGTCGCGCGCGGCTACCGCCATGTGAAACTGCACCAGAAAACCGCCGACATGGTGGCGGCGGCGCGCGCGGCGATCGGCCCCGACATCTCGCTGATGGTCGACACCAACTGTGCCTGGGGGCTTCGCGAAGCGATCACCAATGCCCGCGCCATGCGGCCCTTCGACCTGACCTGGCTGGAAGAGCCGATCACGCCGCCCGACGATTACGACGCCCTGGCGCTGCTCAGGCGCGAAGGCGGCGTGCCCATCGCCATCGGCGAGAACCTGGGCAATCCCAACGATGCGAAGTGGATGGCCCGCGCCCATGCCGCCGATTACGTGCAGCCCAGTGTCGTCAAGCACGGCGGCATCAGCGATGTCTGGAAAATGGTCAATGAGGCCCGCAGCGCGGGCATTCGCTGCGTGCCCCATTCGCCCTTCGTCGGGCCGGGGCTGATCGCCACCATCCATATCGTCGCGGCGATGGAAGAAGACATCTTCTGCGAACACCGCTACTGCGACCTCGGCGCGAACCCGCTGGGCGATGCGGTATTGCAGCGCGACGGCTTCCTCGCCGTGCCACAGGGGCCCGGCCTCGGCATCGAGGTGGACGAAGCGTTACTGGAACGCTACCGCGCGGGCTGAGACCTATCCCAGGGGCCCATTGTCGCCGTCTCGCGCCATGGGATAGACTTGCTCGAAAGCGGCCCGGTCCTGAAGCCGCAGCGAGGCAACGGCGGCCGATCGACCGCCATCAAACGGGGGGAATGCCGATGATCCGGTCACTGATTTTGCTTGCCGGGGTACTTGCTGTTTCCAGCGCAAGCAACGCACGGGCAGATGCGGTCGCCGATTTCTATAAAGGGAAGCAGGTGATCCTCAGCGTCGGCTCGGCTGCCGGCAGCGGCTTCACCGTCTATGCGCGCCTCCTGTCGCGCCACTTCGCCAACCATCTGCCGGGCAAGCCCAACATCGTCATCGAGAACCGGCCCGGCGCCAGCGGCCTGCGCCACATGGAATACATGGTAACGGTGGCGCCCCGCGACGGATCGGCCATCGGGTTACTCAACCCCGCCGTGACCACGGCGCACATGCTGCGGCCCAAATCGGCGAAGCACACGACAGACAAGCTCGCCTGGATCGGCAATGCCAATTCCGAAGTCAGCACCTGCCTGTTCTGGCCCCATTCGGGGGTGAAGTCGGTTGGCGACCTGAAGAAGCGCGAATACGTGTTGGGGTCGTCGGGCGGTACCGGCAGTTCGTATTACGGCACGCGGGCGATGAACACGATCCTCGGCTTTCCGTGGCGCATGGTATCGGGCTACCAGGGATCGTCCGACGTGATGCTGGCCGGTGCCCGCGGCGAGATCGACGGCACCTGCATCCTGCTGTCGGGCGCGCTCAAGGCGCAGTACTGGCAGAATTACCAGCGCGGCGAGTTCAAGGTGATCCTGCAGATGCCGCCGGGCAATCACCCGGACCTCCCCGGCGTCGCCAATACGATGGACGTCGCCGCCAATGACGAACAGCGCCAGGTGCTCAACTTCATCTATGGCTCATGGGCCTACGGGCGGCCCTTCGCGGCGCCGGCGGGGATCCCGGCCGACCGCCTCACCGCCCTGCGCAAGGCGCTGAAGGTGACGCTCGAGGACAAGGCGTTTCTTGCCGAGGCGGCCCGCATCGGCGTCAGCGTCAATTACATGTCGCCCGAGGAACTGGCCCGCCGCGTCGCTGAAATCCAGGCGACGCCCGCAAGCGTGGTCGCCAAGGTGCGCGCCCTGATCCCGAGCAAGAAGAAAAAGCAACAGTAGAACGGAGGCCGAACATGAACGCCTTCACCACGCAGAACCGAGTGTTCAATGCCTAAATGATCGCGGCCGCGATCATGATCCTGAAGATCAGGGGGCAAGGTTGGGTGACGGTTTACCGGATGCTGAGAAGCGGGGCCGGCTTTGCCAGTAACTAGGAACTGCGCACCGGCATCATCAAAGGGACACCAGGTCCGATCAGCTGGCTCTGGGTAATTACGTCGATCGCTCGCGCCGGGTGCATACAAAACATTCCGGTCTTCCTGGCCTGCGGCCTGCTGTTCGTTGTCGTCGGTCCGCGGTTTCAACTGGCTCAGATCCTTTTTTTCGGCCTCGTCGCCACGCGGCTCGCTCACACCTTCGCCTACATGACCGAACAGAGCCTTGAGATCCGCGCCACGCTCTGAACCATCGGCTCGGTGATCGTCATGGACGGCTACGTGCTGTGCGCGTTGCTGGTTGTAGGGTAGACCCACCTCAGCCCACCCCCCCCGGCGCAGTGGCACTTTTCCGGCCATTGAACCCGCCGCCCCGATCGACTACCTTGGCTTCGCTAGTCTCCCCCTAGGGCCCCAGATACCGGCCGCTTGTAGTGACACGGCACCCGTAGCTCAGCTGGATAGAGCGCTGCCCTCCGAAGGCAGAGGTCGTACGTTCGAATCGTACTGGGTGCGCCATTGTTTTCAATTGGCTAGGCCTAATCGGAAGCGGTTTGTCGTTCGCGCTTT
>JAURLI010000077.1 GCA_030831315.1 Alphaproteobacteria bacterium | reverse complement strand
CTGTCGTTGGCGCGGCTCACGGCTTCGTCGAGATCGTCGTAGGTCGCTACCGGCAGCGCCGGGCAGAACTGTTCTTCGCTCATCAGGCCGACGTCGTCGGGAACATCGGTGACGATCATCGGCTGCATGAACCAGCCTTTGTTGAAAGTCTCCACGTCGTCGATCTTGCCGAGCTTCATGACCTGGGCGCCGCGCTTTTCGGCTTCCGCCACCAGCCCGCGGCCGCGGATCAGGCCCTTTTCCTGATGCAGCGGCCCCATGGTGACGCCGGGACGCAGCCCCTCGCCCACCACTACCTTGTCGGCGGCCTTGGCGAAGGCATCGAGGAAGCGGTCGCGCATCTTGGTCGGGACATAAACCCGCTTGATCGCCATGCAGACCTGCCCGGTCATGCGGAACACGACACCGGCCATGCGGTCCATCGTCTTGTCCGAAAGATCGACGTCGTCGAGCAGGACGGCGGGATCGTTGCCGCCAAGTTCAAGGGTCGTGCCCTTGATCGTCTGCGCGGCATTGGCCGCGATGATGCGCGCCGACGGGATCGAGCCGGTAAAGGCGATCTTGTTGACGTCCGGATGCGATGTCAGCCGCTCGCCGATCTCGTTGGGCAGGCCGGTGACGAGGCCGAGCACGCCTTTGGGGAACAGATCGGCGATCAGTTCCACCGAGCGCGTCAGCGCCAGCGGGCAGGTCTCGGGCGGTTTCACCAGCACCGCGTTGCCCGCGAGCAGCGCCGGGATGATCTGCATGAAGGCAAGCGGCACCGGCGCATTCCACGGCACGATCGAAACGACGGTGCCCCAGGGAATGCGGGTTACGAAGGTGCGCCCGCTGTCGTCGGTCAGAAGGCGTTCGTTCTCCAACTCATCGACGAGATCGAGGGTCAGGCGCTGGCGCAGATAGACGCTCGCCAACTCGCCCTTGGCTTCGGCTAGCGTCTTGCCGTTTTCGCGGCTGTAGAGAACGGCGCGCGCGTCCACATCGGCCTCGAGGCGCTTCAACGCCTCGCTGATCAGTGCCGCGCGCGCGCGATAGCCCTTGGCCGCCCAGGCGGGCTGTGCCGCCTTGGCCGCCGCGACGGCAGCGTCGATATCGTCGTTGGTCGCCCGCGCAGCGGTGCCGACCAGTTCCTCGGGACGCGCCGGGTTGCGCACTTCAAGGCGCGCGCTGCCCTCGACCCAGGCGCCGTCGATCAGCATGCGCCCATGCACGGGCGCGATTTCATTGGATAGCGATGTCGTGTCGGACGGCATGACGGCTCCCTTTATCGGGCCGCAAAACCGCGGCCCCGTTCTTTTGGGGTGATCTTCGCCCGAATCGGAGCGAAAGACGAGTCCGGCGCGAACGCCGGACTCTGGATCTAACTTATTGGAATCCCAGCGGCATGACCGGCAGGTTGACGCGCAGGAAGACGATGAAGACGAAATACGTCACCGCCAGCGCGCCGAGCGACAACGACACTGACATCAGCCAGCTTTCGCCATGGGCCCGGAAATAGGCGAGCAGGTAGAGCGGGATGCCCACGAGATAGCCGAGCAGCCACACCGCCGGCAGGATGGCCACCAGCCACAGAGCCGTGCGCGTGAACTCGGCCATGCTTTCCGTCGTCGGTTCCTGCAATTCCTCGGGTTCGCCCGGAAGACGCTTGCCCTGGATCGCCTGAACCAGCCGCCAGGCCGATAGACCGATCAGCACCGCGCCTACGAAATAGGGAAAGCGCATGACCGCCATCGAGTAATTGTAATAGAAGGCCCCGGCACCGACGACGAACAGCGTGAAGACGATGATCAGGGCGGGCAGGATGATTTCGAGCTTTTTCATGCGCCCCTCCCGCGCCGCAGGCGGCGCGAAATGCTGGGCCAGACGAGGCCGAGCACCAGAAGGCCGATGATGATGAGCGAAATCGGCCGCATGAAGAACGTCGGGCCGAAGGACCGCAGCGAAATGTGCAGGTAACTTTCAATCGCGTTGGTCAGAACGAAGCCGAGGATCAGCGGTGCGCGCGAATAATTCAGCTCCTTCATCAGGTAGCCGAGCGCGCCGAAGACGAAGACGTAAACGACGTCCATCGGGTTGTTCTTCGACGCATAGGTGCCGAGCACGATGATAGCGAGCAGAAGCGGCGCCAGGATGTGTCCGCGCAGGTAGGTCAGCCGCGCGATGTACTTGGCGAGCAGGATCATCACGATCGCCGCCATGACATTGGCGATGGCAACGACCATGGCCAGACCGACGCCGAGATCCATGTGTTCCTTGAGGAACTCCGGCCCCGGCTCCAGCCCGAGAATGAGGAAGCCGCCGAGCAGCAGCGCCATGCCGGTCGAACCGGGAATGCCGAAAGCGAGCGTCGGCACCAGCGCGCCACCCTCCTTCGCATTGTTCGAGCTTTCCGGCGCGATGACGCCTTCGATGTTGCCCTGTCCGTAGGTCGATGCCGTGCGCGAGGACTGCTTCGCCGCCGCGTAGGCGACGAAGGGAGAGGTTTCGCCCCCCACCCCCGGCACGATGCCGACGACGGCGCCGATGGTCGAGGACTTAATGAACAGCCACCAGTGCTTGAACACGGCGGCGCAGCCCTCCATCACCTGGCCGAAAGTCACGCCGCTGATCGAACCCGTCTGCGCAACCGACTTGCCCTTGGCCGACAGCGCGATCAGTTCCGGCACGGCGAACAGGCCGAGTGCCAGCGGAATGATGCGGAAGCCGTCGAGCAGGTAATCGGAGCCGAAGTGAAAACGCGGCACGCTGGTGGTCGGCTGGTAGCCGAACAGCGCGAGGAAGATGCCGAGCGCGCCCGCGATCAGGCCCTTCTGCATCGGGCCTTCGCCGACGATGGCGATGAAGGTGACACCCATGAGGGCGAGGAAGAACGTCTCCGGCGAACCGAAGGACAGCACGATCGGCTCCAGCACCGGCAGGATCGCCACCAGAACCAGCACGCCGAACACGCCGCCGAGGCCGGACGCCATCAGCGCCGCGCCCATCGCCTGCCCGCCACGCCCCTGCTGGGCCATCGGGTAGCCGTCGACGACGGTCGCCGCATTGGGGGGCGATCCGGGAATGCCGAGGATAATCGCCGAAACCGAGCCGCCCGTGTAGATCACCGCGTGGGAGGCGAGCAGCAGGGCAAGACCCGGCAGCGCCTCCATCCCGTAGATGAAAGGCAGCAGGATGGCGAGCGCGGTCAGGCCCGAGAGTCCCGGCACGATGCCGAAGATCAGGCCGAACGGAATCGCCGCCAGCATGATGAGAATGATGTCCGGCCGCATGACGCGGAGGAAACCTTCAGAGAGCAGTGTGAAATATTCCATGATCGGGAATCGGACGGGCCCGCCGCTTCGTTACGACGGGTCCGAGCCGAATGAGCCTACTGGTAGAACTTGTTGAGGATGATTTCCTTGACCTGCTTCTTGCGGGCATCCGAAAGATCGCCGAGCACGGCCTTCGCCGCCTTGTCGAGGGCCGTCGCGTCGGCATAGGTGATCGGGCGCTTCTTCTTGGTCATGTGCGCGTCGAAATCCTTGTCGGTCAGGATTTCCTTGAACACCTTGCGCAGGTACGCGACGCGGTCGGCGGGAACGCCGGGGCCGGTCAGCAGCGAACGGCCGATTTCGGCGAAGCCTTCATGGAAGTCGAGGAACCATGCGTTTTCCTTGCTGATCTTGAGCTGCTCGAAGACCGTCGGGGTCTTGGGGAACAGCGCCGAGCGTTCGCGCGCCAGCGTGCCCGCCGGGATCAGGCGGCCACCCTTGGAGAAGCGAAGCGCCGAGCTTTCGGAAAGCGAGATCGCCCCCACTTCGCCCTGGATCGCGGCGCGCACGAATTCGCGCGAACCCTTGTAGCCGGTGACGATGCTGGTCGGCAGGCCGAGCGCGTGGGAAGCCATCGTCGTCGCGAGGCCGGTCGCATCGGTCTTGCCGGTGGTGCCGAACTTGAGCACGGTCTTCCCGGCGATGGCGTCCTTCAGGTTCTTGTAGGGCGAGGACTTGGTGAACAGGATCAGGCGCTTTTCAGCATTGATGCGGCCGATCCAGTTCATCTTCGACAGGTCGTAACGCGCACCCGGCACATCGAGGACGACGCCGAGCAGGCTCGCCTCGCCGTCATTGAGCAGGATGGTGAGGCCGTCGGCCTTGGCGCTGTAGGTCTTGTTGACCGCAAGCAGATGACCGCCGCCCGGCTCGTTCACCGGCACCACGGTCGCGCCGGTCTTCTTTTCCAGATGCGGGATGATCTCGCGCATGTAGGTGTCATAGCCGCCACCGGGGCTGCCCGGAGTAATGAAGGTGATGGTCTTGCCCTTGTAGAAGGCAGCGGCATCTTCAGCCTGCGCCGGCTGGACGGCGACGGACAGCGCCAGCGCGGCCGAGGCCGCGAACGCTGCGCGGATCATCTTTTTTGCAAGCATATGGAAAATCTCCCGGGTACCTGTTGTTGGATCGTTGTTTATGGTTGGTCGTTGTGGCGCGATTTCTGGGTGCGCCGTGATGGCCCCGACTTTACCCGACGGGCACCGGTAATCAACCGCCCAACTGCATGAAAAATCGCAAAAATGGTGGTTTTCCAAGCCCTGCGCATATAGACAAAAAACTTATATCAGGGCAAAATCGCGCAAGAAAAATGACTATCCGGCAATTGCAATATTTTCTGCGCATCGTCGAGCTGCGCAGCTTCTCGAAGGCGGCCACTTATCTGCACGTGGCCCAGCCGGCCCTTGGCCTGCAGGTTCGCAAGCTCGAGGAAGAACTGGGCGTCAAGCTGCTCGAACGCCATTCGCGCGGCGTCGTGCCGACCGAAGCCGGCCTCCTGCTGCGCGAACATGCCCAGATCATCCTGCGCCAGATGGACCGTGCGCGCCAGTCGGTCACGGACCTCGCCGGGCCGCCGCGCGGGCGCGTCGCGGTCGGTCTGACGCCGACGCTCAACCTCATTCTCGCCACGCAGCTGGTCGAACGCTGCCGCCAGGACTATCCGAAAGTGTCGCTCGCGATCGTCGATGCCATGAGCGAAGACCTTATGGAATGGGTCGAAAGCGACCGCATCGACGTGGCGCTCTCCTACAACCCGTCGGCGGCGCAGGGCCTCGTCTGCGAACCGCTGCTGGTGGAAGACCTCTGTCTCATCTGTCCCGCAGACGACCGCAAGGCGCACAAGGAAACGGTCGGCCTCAATGAAATCGCCAAGCTGCCGATGATCCTGCCCAGCGTGTCGTCCGGCTTGCGCAGCCTCGTCGAGGAAGCGGCGCGCGCGCGCAATTTCGATCTCAACGTCGTTCTGGAAATCGATTCGGTGACGGCGATGAAGGAGATGGTGGTGAACGGGGTCGGCTACGCGATCCTGCCGCTCGGCTCCGTCAAGCGCGAGGTTGAGGACGGCCGCGTCGCGGCCCGCCGGTTCGACCGCCCGTCGCTGTCGCGCAACATGTACCTCGTCTATTCGGGCAAGCGCCACACATCGAAGGCCGCAGCGGCCATTCGCGAACTGATGCGCGATGTCGTTCAGGAAAACCTGAATGCCGGGGCCTGGGCGTGGAGGCCGGCGCCCGTTTGACCCCGATCCCGTTACGCGTCCCGACTACATGTCGAGGACGAGTTTCTCCCCGGGAACGGCAGCGCGCGATATGCAGACCTGTATCTTGGTATTGGCGGCCTTTTCGGCGTCCGTCAGCACTTCGTCGCGGTGATCGGCCTTGCCCGAAATCATGGGGATGACGCAGGCCCCGCACCAGCCTTCCTCGCAGGCGTAGGGAACGCCGAAGCCTTCCTCGATCATGACGTCGAGAATGGTGCGGTCGGCCGGGATCGTCAGCGTCACGCCGGAACGCGCAAGCTCGACCTCGAATTCGAAATTTTCCTGGCTGGCCGCTGCCGCCGCAACCTGCTCGGCGGTCTTGGCCGAAGCAAACAGTTCGAAATGCACCGTGCCTTCCGGCCAGTGGCCGACGGCCTGTCGGACCGCATTCAGCAAGCCCCCCGGGCCGCAGACGTAAAGATGCGTGCCCGCCGGGTAATCCTTGAAGACTTCCGCAAGCTTGATGCCCTTGGATGGATCGCCGCCATCGTGATGGAAGGTGACGTCACTGCCGAACACGCGCTTCACTTCGTCCATGAAGGCGGTGTCTTCGGGCGAACGCGCGCAGTAATGCAGGTGAACCTTGCGACCAAGCGCCTTCAGCCGGTAGCCCATCGCCAGGATCGGCGTGATACCGATGCCGCCGGCGAGCAGGACGGTGCTGGCGGCATCCTCGATAAGCGGAAAATTCTGCAACGGCGGCGAGGACACGAGGACGTCGCCGACCTTGACGTTGTCGTGCATCCACATCGAGCCGCCCTGCCCCTTCGCATCGCGCAGGATCGCGGTGACGTAGCGGTCGCGTTCCTTGGGGTCGTTGGCCAGCGAATAGGAGCGAATCAGCCCGTTCGGCAATTTGAAATCGATATGCGCGCCCGCATCGAAGGCCGGCAGGTCGCCGCCCTTGGCCGCGCGCAGTTCGTACATCTTGATGTTCGCGGTCAGGTCCCGGATATCGGTGACCTTGAGCTCGAGATCCGCCATTTTTGACTACTCCGCCCTCTGTCGGCTGGCTGGGTTTGCGGGCTTATACACTCTCGTACCCGTTCCCGTCCACAGGGCGAAGGCACTTTTTGGCAAGCACCGGAATCCGGGGAAAACAGTCTTGCCGCGCGGCCTCAGACCTTGGCCGAAAGCGCCCGCCCGGCTTCGAGGGCGATCTCGCTGAGCCCGTCGCCCCCCTTGGCCAGGTGGTCGAACAATTGCTGGCGCATGCGCGGATCCCAGAAACTGCGGATGTGGTTTGCCGTTTCGCGCACCGCCGTTTCGCGGGGGTAGGCCGCGAAAAACTCGGAAATCTGGTTCGCCATGCGAACGATGTCGGTGGCCGTCATGATGTCCTCAGGTGGTCTCGAAAAGAACGACGCCGTCAGGCGAAGCCGATGCCAGCGCCATCCCCGCCCGCCGCGCGAGATCCAGCGCAAGGGACGTCGGCGCGGAAACCGTGGCGAGGCAAGGGATGCCGACGGCGGCGGCCTTCTGGACAAGTTCGAAGGAACAGCGCGATGTCATCACGCAGAAGCCCCGCGACGTGTCCGTGCCGGCACGGGCCAGCGCGCCGATCAGTTTGTCGAGCGCGTTGTGGCGCCCGACATCTTCGCGCACCAGACCGATTTCGCCGGACGCATCGGCCCAGGCGGCGGCATGGACGGACCGGTTGACGCGGTTCATCGCCTGACGTTCGGGCAGCGCCGCGAGGGCACGCGCGATGGCGTCGGTCTTGACCGGTGCGGCGCCCCGCACGGGGCGCACGTTGCGCACCACCTGATCGAGGCGCTGCATGCCGCACAGGCCGCAGCCCGAACGACCTTCCAGCGAGCGCGCCTGGCGTTCGCGCGAAACCTCCGCCTTCGGCGCGGTGGCAATATCGACCATGATGCCGCCCTCGACCGGTTCGACCCTTACCTCGCGCACGAGATCGGCCGAGGCCAGCACCCCTTCGGAAAGGGAAAAGCCGAGGGCGAAATCTTCCAGGTCTTCGGGCGTCGCCATCATCACGACATGGGGGCGGCCGTTATATGACAGGTTGACCGGAACTTCCTCGGCAAGGCGCCATTCGCGGCGCCCGCCCGCGGCAAGCGTCACGCTGGCAGCAACGGAAGCGCCCGCGCCCACGACTATTCCGCCGCCGGTGGCGCGACGGCCACCCGCTTCTGCTCGGTTTCGCGCTCGGCCCATTCCTTCTGCCAGTCCGACTGCATGTTGGAACGGACGACCTGCACGGCAGTCACCTTGTATTCGGGGCAGTTGGTCGCCCAGTCGGAATATTCCGTCGTCACGACATTGGCCCCGGTCATCGGGTGATGGAACGTGGTGTAGACGACGCCCGCGGGCACGCGGTCGGTGATAACCGCATGCAGCGTGGTGGCACCGATGCGCGAGGACACGGAAACGAGATCGCCTTCGTTGATACCGCGCTCCTCTGCATCGTGGGGATGGATTTCCAGCACGTCGTGGGGATGCCAGGCGACGTTGCCGGTGCGCCGGGTCTGAGCGCCGACGTTGTACTGGCTGAGGATGCGCCCCGTCGTCAGGATCAGCGGGAACGAACGGTTCGCGCGTTCGGGCGTTGCGACGAACTCGGTCAGCATGAAGCGACCACGGCCGCGCACGAATTTTTCGAGATGCATGATCGGCGTGCCCGCGGGCGCGGCGTCGTTGCAGGGCCACTGGATGGAGCCCATGCGGTCGATCTTCTCGAAGCTCACGCCCTTGAAGGTCGGCGTCAGCACCGCGATCTCGTCCATGATCTGCGACGCGCTGTCGTAATGCATGGGGAAACCCATCGCCGTCGCAAGGCGGCAGGCGACTTCCCATTCCTCCAGCCCCGTCTTCGATTTCATCACCGGGCGCACACGGTTGATACGCCGCTCGGCATTGGTGAAGGTGCCGTCCTTCTCGAGGAACGAGGTACCGGGCAGGAAGACATGGGCATAGGCCGCGGTCTCGTTCAGGAACAGGTCCTGCACGATGACGCATTCCATCGCGGCCAGGCCTTCCGTCACGTGCTTGGTGTTCGGGTCGGACTGGGCGATGTCCTCGCCCTGCACGAAGAGGCCCTTGAACGTGCCTTCGACGGCGGCATCGAGCATGTTGGGAATGCGCAGGCCCGGCTCGGGATCGAGCTCGGCCTGCCACAGCGCCGTGAACTGCTGGCGCACGGCATCGTCGCTGACATGGCGGTAGCCCGGGAATTCGTGCGGGAAGGATCCCATGTCGCAGGAACCCTGCACATTGTTCTGCCCGCGCAGCGGGTTGAGGCCGACGCCGTCGCGTCCGATGTTCCCCGTCGCCATGCACAGGTTCGCCATGCCCATGACCATGGTCGAACCCTGGGAATGTTCGGTGACGCCGAGGCCGTAATAGATCGCGGCATTGCCGCCGGTCGCGTAGAGCCGCGCCGCGGCGCGTACTTCCGCCGCCGGCACGCCGGTGACTTTTTCCAGCGCCTCGGGCGAGTTGCGCTCTTCGGCAATGAACTTCGCCCAGGTCGCGAAATCCTCGGCTTCGCAGCGTTCCGCCACGAACTGCTCGTTGACCAGCCCTTCGGTGACGATCACATGGGCCATCGCGTTGATGACCGCAACATTGGTGCCGGGGCGAAGCTGCAGATGATGGGCAGCGCTGATATGCGGCGAACGGACGAGATCGGTGCGGCGCGGATCGACGACGATCAGCTTCGCCCCTTCGCGCAGGCGGCGCTTCATGCGCGAGGCGAACACCGGATGCGCATCCGGCGGATTGGCGCCGATGACCATGATGACGTCGGACTTGGCGACGGACCTGAAGTCCTGGGTTCCGGCCGAGGTGCCGAAGGTCGTCTTGAGGCCGTAGCCCGTCGGCGAGTGGCAGACGCGCGCGCAGGTATCGACGTTGTTGTTGTGGAAGGCGCCGCGGATCATCTTCTGGACGACGAAGACTTCCTCGTTGGTGCAGCGCGACGATGTAATGCCGCCGATGGCCCCGCGCCCGTACTTGGCCTGAATA
Organism: Alphaproteobacteria bacterium; assembly: GCA_030831315.1. Classification (GTDB taxonomy): domain Bacteria; phylum Pseudomonadota; class Alphaproteobacteria; order SMXQ01; family SMXQ01; genus WHSO01. Next base: position 43,849 of record JAURLI010000077.1, on the reverse strand, counting down.
GCCTTCAGGCGTTCAGCGGCGAAGGCGATCGCCTCGTCCCAGCCGACTTCGCGCCACGGATCGGTGATCGCATCGCGGATCATCGGCTTGGTGACGCGGTCCTTATGGGTGGCATAGCCCCAGGCGAAGCGGCCCTTGACGCAGGAATGGCCCTCGTTGGCGCCGCCGTCCTTGTAGGGAACCATGCGCACAAGCTGGTCGCCCTTCATCTCCGCCTTGAACGAGCACCCAACCCCGCAATAGGCGCAGGTGGTGACGACGGAATGTTCGGGCTGGCCGTGCTCGATGACGGATTTTTCCATCAGCGTCGCCGTCGGGCAGGCCTGCACGCAGGCCCCGCAGCTGACGCATTCGGAAGCGAGGAAGCCGTCATCTGCCCCCGCCGCGATGACCGAAGCGAAACCGCGCCCATCCACCGTCAGGGCGAAAGTGCCTTGGGTTTCGGCACAGGCGCGCACGCAGCGCGAACAGACGATGCACTTGGTCGGATCTAAGGTGAAATAGGGGTTGGACTGGTCCTTTTCGCCGACCAGGTGATTGGCCCCGTCGAAACCGTAGCGAACCTCGCGCAGGCCAACGGCACCCGCCATGTCCTGCAGTTCGCAGTCGCCGTTGGCGGCGCAGGTCAGGCAGTCGAGCGGATGGTCGGAGATATAAAGCTCCATCACGCCCCGGCGCAGGCGCGCCAGCCTGTCGGTCTGGGTATGGACCTTCATGCCCTCGGCCACGGGCGTGGTGCAGGATGCGGGCGTGCCGCGCATGCCGTCGATCTCGACCAGGCAAAGGCGGCAAGACCCGAAAGCGTCGAGGCTGTCGGTGGCGCAGAGTTTCGGAACCTTCGTGCCGATCTCGGCCGCGGCACGCATGACCGAAACCCCGGCGGGAACCGTCACCGATACGCCGTCGATCTCCAGGGTGACGGTCTTGTCCGACTCCCCGGCTGGGGTACCGTAATCAGGTTCCTTGATCAGCGACATCGGTCCTGTGTTCCTAGTTGGGTTTCTGCGTCTCGCGCCGTCGGGGCCTCAGGAAGTGCGCGAACGCGCCGCCGGCCCGAAGTGCTCGGGGAAATGGGCAAGCGCGCTCTTGACCGGCATCGGGGTCAGGCCACCCAGCGCACATAATGAGCCATCTTTCATGACTTCGCAAAGGTCGTTGAGAATCCTCAGGTTTTTATCCCGATCCTCACCCGTCCGGATACGCTCGATGACCTCCGCGCCGCGGGTCGAGCCGATACGGCAGGGCGTGCACTTGCCGCAGCTCTCGATGGCGCAGAATTCCATGGCGAAACGGGCCTGGACGGCCATGTCGACGCCGTCATCGAAAACCACCACGCCGCCGTGGCCCAGCATGGCGTCCGCGGCGGCGAAAGCCTCGTAATCAAGCGGAAGATCGAAGCGCGCGGGCGGCAGGTAGGCGCCAAGCGGTCCGCCGACCTGAACGGCCCGCACCGGGCGTCCCGAACGGCTGCCGCCGCCGATGTCATTGACCAGCTCGCCGAGGCCAGCGCCGAAGGGCAGTTCGAAAAGCCCGCCGCGGGCAACGTTGCCGCCGAGCTGGAACGGCTGGGTGCCGCGCGACCGGCCGACGCCGAACGCCGCGTAGGCCTTGCCGCCATTGGCAAGGATCCACGGCACGGCGGCAAAGCTGAGCACGTTGTTGACCAGCGTCGGCTTGCCGAACAGGCCATGGAGTGCCGGGATCGGCGGCTTGGCCCGGACCATGCCGCGCTTGCCCTCGAGGCTTTCGAGCATCGAGGTCTCTTCCCCGCAAATATAGGCGCCCGCGCCGACGCGCACTTCCAGCCGAAAATGATCGCCAAGAATTCTTTCTTTTTCAGAAAGTTCTATGGCTTTCTTCATCGTATTTATAGCCGCCGGATATTCCGACCGCAGGTAGATGAACCCCTGTTTCGCCCCGGTCGCGAGCGCGGCGATGGCCATGCCCTCGATCAGGGTGAAGGGATCGCCTTCCATCAGCATGCGGTCGGCGAAAGTGCCCGAATCGCCCTCGTCGGCATTGCAGCAGACGTATTTGAGGTCAGCCGCGGCTTCCGAAACGGTCTTCCACTTGATGCCCGCCGGGAACCCAGCACCGCCGCGCCCGCGCAGGCCCGAATCCATGACTTCCGCCACGATCCCGGCCGGTTTCATGGCCTTGGCCCGCTCCAACCCGGCGAAGCCGCCGTTGGCGCGGTAATCGGCAATCGAAAGCGGCTCGATCACGCCGCAGCGGGCGAAGGTCAGCCGGGTCTGGCGCTTGAACTCTGGGATCTCGGCAACCAGGCCCTGGCCCAATGGGTGCTTGGCCCCTTCAAGGAACCCGGCATCGAACAGCCCGGCGACGTCGCCCGCGGCAACCGGGCCATAGGCAACCCGGCCCTGGGGGGTCGCCACTTCGACCAGCGGTTCCAGCCACAGAAGCCCACGCGAACCCGTTCTCGCCACCCGCACCGGCAGTTTCCGGCGCGCCGCCTCCGCCACGATCGCAGCCGCCACGGCGTCGGCGCCGACGGACCTGGCCGCGGTGTCGGCGGGAATAAAGACGGTGATTTCTCCAGATGCGCTCATGTGCCGTTCTTGATGTGATTTCTCAAGAAAATCATCTAACTTAATTCATTAAGTAATTTTTCTAACCTATTGGTATTCAACACTCCATGAACCTCACCATCGACAAGAGCGGCGGGTCCCAGCGCGCAGTTGCCGAGGCAGTAAACCGCCTCCAGCGTGACCTTGCCGTCGGCGCTGGTAGTGCCGAACTTGGTGCCCGTCAGCGCTTCTGCATGGGCCGCCAAAGCCTCGCAGCCGAGGGCCTGGCAGGCCTCGGCCCGGCACAGCTTGACCACGTGCCGCCCGGCGGGACGGTCGCGGAAGTCATGATAGAAGGTGAGCACGCCGTGGACGTCGGCCCGCGACAGGTTGAGCGCCGCAGCGATATCGCCGAGGGTTTCGGCCGGAACGCAGCCGAGACGGTCCTGGATTTCGTGGAACACCTCGATCAGCGCATCGGGGCGATTGCCGAAACGGGCGCAGGCGGCAACGGCAATTTCCGACTCTTTCGTTTTGTTTTCGGCCATTTACGCTGCCCGTGCTCGCCCTGGTCATTGCTCTCCGGCGCCGCGAAGGCCCGGAAGGCGTTCTGTTTCGACCATCCCGCCCCGCCTGTCAATGGGCGGGCCACCTGCGCCCATTCGGCGGTTGCCGCCCGGGGGCTTTCCGCTATTCTGTCGCCCGCGCCCGTCCGGGCGCTCCAGCACACATCATTTCAGAACGGGGAAAAGTCATGAAACTCGCGAGTTACGTCGGCGGCAAATGGGTCGAAGGCAAGGATGAGGGCGCGGCCCTTGTCGATCCCGTTACCGGCGAGGAATTGGCGCGGGCTTCGACAACCGGCATCGACATCGGCGCCGCCATGGCCTATGCCCGCGACACCGGCGGCCCGGCACTGCGCGCCATGACCTACGGCGAGCGCGCGGGCCTGCTGAAGGCCCTCGCCGATGTGCTGACCGCCAAACGCGACAGCTATTTCCCCCTGGCCCAGGCCAATTCGGGCAATACCAAGATCGACGCCTCGATCGACATCGACGGCGGCATCGGAACCGTCAAGTACTTCGCCCGCCTCGGCGAGAGCCTTGGTGCGGCAAAAGCGCTGAAGGACGGCCGTTTCGAGCGACTCGCCAAGGACGAGGCCTTCCAGGCGATGCACCTGTCGGTGCCGCTGCACGGCGTCGCGGTGCATATCAACGCCTTCAACTTCCCGTCCTGGGGCATGTGGGAAAAGGCCGCCGTCTCCATCCTCGCGGGCGTGCCTGTGCTGGCCAAGCCGGCGACGGCGACGGCGCTCCTTTCCGAGCGCATGGTCCGCGACGTCATCGAGGCGGGCGTGCTGCCTGCGGGCGTGCTCAGCCTCGTCTGCGGATCGGCGCGCGAGCTGACCGACAACATCACCGGTCAGGACGTCATCGCCTTCACCGGCTCTGCCGATACCGCGCACACCCTGCGCGCCCATCCCAAGGTCATTTCGTCTTCGGCCCGCATCAACATCGAGGCCGACAGCCTGAATTGCTCGATCCTCGGCCCCGATGCCAAGGCGGGCTCGGCCGAATTCGACCTTTTCGTGCGCGAAGTGGCGCGCGAAATGACGGTGAAGGCAGGGCAAAAATGCACCGCCATCCGCCGCATTTTCGTGCCGAGGGCCGTGGCCGAGGATGTCAGCGGCGCCATTGCCGCGACACTCGCCAAGACCGTCGTCGGCAATCCGCGCAACGAAACCGTGCGCATGGGGCCGGTGGTGTCGAAATCCCAGCAGAAGGCCGTGCTCGAAGCCCTCGCCCGCCTCCAGACCGAGGCCAAACCCGTCACCGGCGGCGACGTTCAGCCCGTCGACGCCGATGCCAAGGTCAGCTGCTTCATCGCGCCCACGCTGCTGCGCTGCGACAAGCCGGCGGACGCCCGCATCGTCCACGAGGTCGAGGCCTTCGGCCCCGTCTCCACCCTCATGCCTTACGATTCCGCCGATCAGGCCTTCGCGCTCGCGCGCAAGGGCGGCGGTTCGCTGGCCGCTTCCGTGTTCACCGCCGATCAGGCTTTCGCCGCCGATGCGGTGATGGGCATCGGCGCCGCCCACGGCCGCGTTCTGGTGGTCGATGAAAGCGTGGGCAAGTCCCAGACCGGCCACGGCATCGTCATGCCGATGTGCGTCCACGGCGGCCCGGGCCGGGCCGGCGGCGGCGAGGAACTGGGTGGCCTGCGGGCACTGCGGTTCTACCACCAGCGCCTTGCCGTGCAGGGTCGTCAGGACTGGCTCAAGACGCTCGCCGACGGCGCAGCGGAGGCCTGAGCCAGCCATACCGAAATGTTATCGGAATTATAATGAAAACCTAATTGACCTATAGCAGGCAGATGATATGAGCCTGTGCAGTCAAAAACACCTGTGAAACACGAACATCAGGACTTGGGGGGCAAGTTCACGACGCTGCCGGCGAAAGGCGCTAAAACTCTTTTCGCGGATCGCAAGAAAACCCACAAAAACTGCGGTTTTTATCGGTCCTTTACTCCAGCACGCCACGCCCCAGAAATTCACGAGCCTCGAGATCAGGAGACACGCTCATGGCCACGGACATTCCGAGCTACTCACGCACTGCCAATGATTCGATGAACCAGGCGGTTGTCGACCTCGCCGACGACAAGTTCCTGGTCGATCCCTACATGAATTTCTGCAAGGCCGAAGGCATCCCCATCATTGAGGACTTCGGCATCGACATGAAGACCGTCGAAACGAAGCCCTGGGCGCGCATGGGCGTCAACGGCGCCTTCGCCCATCTCAAGGGCCGCGGCGACTTCCTCGCCATGTACGTCATCGACATTCCGAAGGGCGGCAAGACCGAGCCGCAGAAGCACATCTTCGAAGAAGTCTTCTACGTGATCGACGGCCACGGCTCGACCCAGATCGAGACCTACGACGGCAAGAAGCACACCTTCGAATGGGGTCCCAAGAGCCTGTTCTCCCTGCCGCTCAACTGCCGTTACCAGCACTTCAACGGCTCCGGCTCCGAACGCGCCCGCTTCTACAGCTGCAACAACCTGCCGCTGATCATCAATCTCTACCGCAACAACGACTTCGTCTTCCGCAACCCGGCCAAGTTCCCGGAACGCGAAGGCGATTCGGATTACTTCGCGGGCGACGGCGAGCTGATCCCGAAGATGCCGGGCCGGCACATGTGGGAAACCAACTTCGTGCCCGATCTCGCCACCTTCGAACTGCGCAAGTGGGAAAACCGCGGCGCCGGCGGCTCGAACATCATGTTCTCGCTCGCTGACGGCACCATCCACGCGCATATGTCGGAAATGCCGGTCGGCACCTACAAGAAGGGCCACCGCCACGGCGCCGACTTCCATGTCATGTGCGTCACCGGCGTCGGCTACTCGCTGCTTTGGTACGACCTGGCCCAGGACCTGGTGAAGGTCGACTGGGATCACGGCGTCGTCTTCGCGCCGCCCGACGGCATGTTCCACCAGCACTTCAACGCGTCGCCGGAACCGGCCCGTTACCTCGCCATCGCCATGGGCAGCCTGCGCTACCCGACGCTGGCGGAGAAGCGCCAGGTTTGGCTCGGCATGGACGTCAACGTCCAGCAGGGCGGCAACCAGATCGAGTACGAAAACCAGGATCCGAAGATCCACGAGATCTTCCTGGAAAACCTCTCGAAGCACGGCGCCAAGTCCAAGATGAACCGCTTCATCGATGAGGCTAAGTACAAGTCCAATCCGAAGTGCGCTCCGGCGATTTCGTAAACACCTTTCCGAACCGGGCCGCGTCCTGACGCGGCCCGGTTCGTCCGTCACTTCCTTACCAACCGAGTTCAACCGTAAAAACTGGAAAGACGAAAATGGCTAAAGACATCACCTCCCTCCGCGGCGCCCTTGCCTGGCTCAAGGAACAGGGCGACGTGATCGAGACCGACAAGGAGGTCAACCCCGACCTCGAAATCACCGGTCTGCAGAAGCACTTCGACGGCGGCTGCCCGATCCTGTTCAACAACGTGAAGGGCAAGCCCCATGCGCGCGCCGTCACCAACCTGTTCGGCGACATCAAGGTCGTCGAAAAGCTGTTTGGCTGGCGCGACTCCCTCGATCGCGTGAAGAAGGTGGCCCACGCCATCGACCACCCGACCCCGATGGTCGAGGTCCCGCAGAACGAGGCGCCGGTCCAGGAACACGTCATCACCGACGACATCGATGTGAACAAGTGGATCACCGCGATCCGTCACACCGAGCTCGAAACCGAACTGACCATCGGTTCCGGCATTTCGTGCATCATCGGCGACTACTTCGACGGCGGCAGCCACATCGGCTACAACCGCATGAACTTCCGCTGGGGCAACGTCGGCACCTTCCAGATCTCGCCGGGTTCCCACATGTGGCAGGTCATGACCAAGCACTATCATGACGACCAGCCGATCCCGCTGACGATGTGCTTCGGCGTTCCGCCGTCCTGCACCTACTTCGCCGGCGCGGGCTTCGACTATGCCGTGCTTCCGAAGGGCTGCTCGGAAGTCGGCATGGCGGGCACCATTCAGGGTTCGCCCGTGCGCATCGTGAAGTGCCGCACCATTCCCGGCTACACGCTGGCCGACGCGGAATACGTGCTGGAAGGTTACCTGCACCCGCGCGACAAGCGGTATGAGACCAAGGAATCGGAAGACGCCAACCTGCAGGGCAAGTTCTTCTTCCATCCGGAATGGGCCGGCTACATGGGCAAGGCGTATCGCGCTCCGACGTTCCACGTCACCGCGATCACCATGCGCAAGCCGGAATCCAAGCCGATCATCTTCCCGCTCGGCGTGCACACGGCCGACGACGCCAACATCGACACCTCGGTGCGTGAATCGGCGATCTTCAACCTGTGCGAACGCCTGCAGCCGGGCATCGTCCAGAACGTCCACATTCCTTACTGCATGACGGACTGGGGCGGGGCGATCATCCAGGTGAAGAAGCGCAACAAGATCGAGGAAGGCTGGCAGCGTAACTTCCTGACCGCCATCCTCGCCTGCTCGCAGGGCGCGCGTCTGGTCATCGCGGTGTCGGAAGACGTCGACATCTACGACATGGACGACATCATGTGGTGCCTCACCACCCGCGTGAACCCGCAGACGGACATCCTGAACCCGCATCCGGGCGGCATCGGCCAGACCTTCATGCCGGCCGAGCGCATGACCGCGGGCGTGGGCCAGCAGTGGACGGCCGCGAACACCGTGTTCGAAGGCGGCATGGGCATCGACGCTACCGTCCCCTACGGCTACGAACAGGACTTCCACCGTCCCGTGTACCCCGTGCACAAGGTGAAGCCGGAAAACTGGTTCACCAACGAGCAGATCGCCAACATGCGCGCGCGCATGCAGGGCTGGGTGCTCTCGCTGGCTCGCACGGGCCGCTAAGTCACGGCGCATCAGGGAAAGGCGGGGAACATGCTCAAGGGTTACCGGGTGCTCGACTGTACGGGCGAACTCGGCTGGCTCGCGGGCCGTCTCCTCGCCGACCTTGGATGCAACGTGGTCAAGATCGAACCACCGGGGGCGGACCTGTCCGCCCCCGCGTGGCGCGGCAACAACGCCGGCAAGCGGCTCCTGTCGCTCGATCTGTCTTCAAAGGCGGGCAAAGCCGCCTTCCTTAAGCTGGCGGCCAAGGCCGATTTCCTCCTGGAAACGGCGCAGCCCGGCAGCGATCTGGCGAAGCTGTTCGATATCGACGCGCTCCGCGAACTCAATCCCAAGCTCATTCATGTCTCGGTGACGCCTTTCGGGCGTACGGGTCCGCGCGCCGAATGGAAGGCGAGCGACCTTGAACTCATGGCCGCCAGTGGCGCCATGTCTCTCGCCGGCGAACCGGGCGGACTGCCGCTGCGCGTTTCCGCGCCGCAGTCCCATCCCTGGGCCGCGAGCCAGGCCGCCTGCGGCGCCATGGTCGCGCTGATTGCACGCAATTCCTCGGGCCGCGGCCAGCATGTCGATGTGTCGGCGCAGTCCGCCACCATCGCCTCCATCGCGCACGCGCCCGCCTTCTTCGACATCCTCGGCCAGAATGCCAAGCGCGCCGGCGCCTTCATGACCGGCCGCTCGGTTCACGGCGCGGTCTACCGCGTGTTCTGGCCGTGCAAGGACGGCTACGTGAACTTCATCATTTACGGCGGCGTCGCCGGCCGACGCACCAACGAGGGCCTCTGCGCCTGGATGCGTGACGCGGGCGCCGATCTCGGTGTTCTCGCCGATATCGATTGGGCCACATTCGATTCGACCCAGACGACACAAGCCGAAGTGGACGAGATGGAAAAGCCCATCTCCGCCTTCTTCAAGACCGTGCCCAAGGCCGAATTCCTGAAACAGGCCTTCGAGCGCGAGATGCTGGGCTATCCAGTCAACAACGTCGCTGACATCGCCGCCGACCCGCAACTGTCCGAGCGCGGCCTGTGGGCCGACCTGCCCGGCCCCGGCGGCAAGACGGAACGCCACCTTGGCGGTTTCGCCTGTGTCGACGGCAAGCGCCTGCCCGCGCCGCGCCCCGCCCCCGTCAAGGCGGGCGAGCACAGCCGCAAGATTCTGACCGAATACGGCTTCAAGCCGAAGGATATCTCGGCGCTGGTTCGCGCCAAGGCAGTGGTGGTGTCATGACCGGACAGCCGATGGCGCTGAAGGGACTGAAAGTGGTCGAGGTCGGCGGTTATGCCGCGGGCCCGTGGATCGGCAAGCTGCTGGCCAATTACGGCGCCACCGTCATCCATATCGAAGCGCGCGACCGTCCCGACGGCTTCCGCCTGCAGTATCCGCCCTATCCCCAGGGCAAGAAGGGCATCAACCGTTCGGGCTGCTTCTCCTACTTCAACGATTCGAAGTACGACGTTACCATCGACGTGAAAAAGCCGGGCGGGCTGGAACTGGCGCGCATGCTCGCCGACTGGGCCGACGTGCTGATCGAGAACATGCGCCCGGGCGTCATCGACCGTATCGGGCTGGGCTACGAACATCTCAAGAAGACCAACCCCGATCTCGTCTTCATGTCGACCTGCAACATGGGCCAGACCGGCCCGCGTGCGGCGACTGGCGGCTTCGGCTCGCAGCTTTCGGCGCTGGCGGGCTTCTGCGGCCTGACGGGCGAGGCCGAAGGCACGCCGCAGCTTCTCTATGGTCCCTATATAGACTTCGTCGCGGCACTGGTCGGCACGCCGCTGATCCTCGCCGCGCTCGACCGCCGCCAGAAGACCGGCGAAGGCTGCTTCATCGACGTTTCGCAGTACGAATGCGGCGCCTTCTTCCTGGCCGGCTCGCTGTTCGACTACCACGCCAACGGCAAGGTGATCGAGCGCAACAGTAACGCCGACGCCGTCGCCTGCCCCCACAACGCCTATCCGTGCAAGGGCGACGACCAGTGGATCGCGCTGTCATGCTGGTCGGATGCCGAGTTCCGTACGCTGGCCAAGCTCGCCGGCCAGAAATGGGCCGCCGACAAACGCTTCAAGACCGCTGCCCAGCGTCGCAAGAACACCGCGGCACTCGACAAGGCCATTGCCGCCTGGACGAAGAAGCAGAAGGTCGAAACGCTGGTCGAAACGCTTCAGGCCGCGGGCCTGCGCGCCTACAACGTCAATACCTGCGCCGATCTGTTCGAAGATCCGCAGCTGACCCACCGCAAGACCTGGCGCGTGCGCAAGCATCCGGAAATCGATTACCAGGCCCATTATTTCCCGGGCTTCGATCTGTCCGAACAACCGGGCGAGGTCACCGCCCCCGCACCCACGATCGGTCAGGACAACGAGATCGTCTTCCGCCAGTACCTCGGTCTCTCCGACGAGGAATACCGGAAGCTCAAGGAAAACGGCGTCATCTAGCCCGCCGGGCGGAGGCCGCAAACAGGGACCGCCCCCATGACCAGATCCCCCGTCGATGTCGCCAAGGCGACGCGCCCCGAAAACCTCGTCGATCACAACCTCGTTCCCGGCGCCGCCATCGCGCCCGGCGTGCGCCTTGAGCGCCGCCCCGCGCTGGGCCCCGACGGCAAGCCCGTGGAAGGCCTCTACAACGCCTGGGTCATCCTCGATAACCCAAAGCAGCTCAACGCGCTGACCGTCGACATGATGAAGGGCGCCACCGTCGCCATGCGCCAGGCGTCGCTGTCGCGCGATGTGGTCGCCATCGTGCTGACCGGCGAAGGCACGACGTCCTTCTGCACCGGCGGCAACGTGCAGGAACTGGCCGAATACTACGCGGGCAATCCGCAGGAGTTTCGTCAGTACATGCGCCTGTTCATGGATCTGGTGACGACAATCCTGACCGTGGACAAGCCGACCGTCTGCCGCGTCAACGGCATGCGACTCGGCGGCGGCCAAGAAATCGGCATGGCCTGCGATTTCTCCATCGCCCAGGACATGGCGCGCTTCGGACAGGCAGGACCCAAGCACGGATCCGCCCCCATCGCCGGCGCGACGGACTTCCTGCCCGTGCTGATTGGCACCGAAAACGCCATGAACGCGGGCGTGCTGTGCCAGCCGTTCTCGGCCCACAAGGCCTACCGCCTCGGCATGATCTCCGACATTGCGTCCGCGCTGAAGGTCGACGGCAAATACGTTCCCAACCCGTTGGTCGTGACCGACCGCATGACGGACGACATGGGCCGCTTCGTTTTCGGCGAAGCCAAGACCGGCGATGCCCTGAAAGCAGGCAAGGACCTGATGGCCAAGGGCCAGATGGATCTTTCCGCCCTCGATACCGCGGTCGAAAAGCTCTGCACCGTGCTGCTCGAAACCTTCCCCGAATGCACCCTCAAGACGATAGAGGAATTGCGCAAGCCCAAGCTCGACGCCTGGCAGCGCAACAAGGAACCGTCCCGCTCGTGGATGGCCTTCAACATGATGACGGAAGCCCGCGCGGGCTTCCGCGCCTTCAATCGCGGCAACAAGGAAACCGGCCGCGAGGTCGATTTCATCGCGCTGCGCCAGGCTTTGGGCATGGGCGCGCCGTGGACGGACCAACTGACCGAAAGCCTGATGCCGCGCAAGAAGGGGGACTGACCCCTTGGCGGGTGTCCCCCTGCGCGTCAGCACCGAGAGCGACGGGCGCCTGTTACGCCTGACGCTGGCCGCCCCGCGCGCCAACCTGATCGACATGGCGATGGCGGATGCGGTGCGCGCGGCGCTGGATGCCCACCGCGATGATCGCGCCCTGCTCGCTGTCCTCATTGATCACGACGGACCGCATTTTTCCTACGGGGCATCCATTCCCGAACACATGCCCGAGCATTGCGCGAAGATGCTAGCGGGCTTTCATGCCTGCATCAAAACGATGGTGGCATTTCCCCTGCCCATTCTTGTCGCCATTCGGGGCTATTGCCTTGGCGGCGGGCTGGAACTGGCCGCCGCCGGAACTTTCCTGTTCGCCGCCCCCGATGCAACCCTCGGCCAGCCGGAAATCCGCCTTGCCGTCTTTGCCCCGGCCGCAAGCGTCCTGCTGCCTGAGCGCATCGGACAGGCCCGCGCCGAAGAACTGCTGCTGACCGGGCGCACGGTGACGGGAAGCGAGGCTCAGGCTATGGGTCTCATCCCCCGCACCGATGCCGATCCGGATGCCGCGGCACGCAAATGGTTCGAGGATTACTTCGTCGACAAAAGCGCGCCGGCCCTGCGTTCGGCGATCCTCGCCGCACGGCAAGGCTACGCCCAGCGGGTGTCCGACAAACTCGACTGGGTCGAGCGCCATTACATGGATGTGCTGATGTCCCACGACGACCCCGTCGAAGGGCTGCGCGCCTTCATGGAAAAGCGCCGGCCCGCCTGGCGTCATCATTGATCAAGATTAGTTTTTTTGCATAAAGAACCTATCAATCAGCTGCTTTGGATAGCCGCCCAAACGAAAACGGCACCCCTTAGGGGCGCCGTTCCGTAAGCGACTGAGTTTACAAATCAGTGGAACTTAACATATTCAAAATCAACCGACTGGCGGTTGATACCCCGGGCCGGCGGCGCGATGTAATTCGCGAACTTGCCCGCCTCCGTCACCGGCTTCATCAGTTCCTGGATGTAGTCCTTGTCCTTCTGGGTCGGCAGCCAGGAGCCGTGCTGTTTGTCCCAATCGGCCTCGGTGATGATCTTACCGGTCGGCGTCGCCTTCACCTGGGCGAAAGGCCCAATGTTGCGGTGGAAGGCCTTGTTCGGCAGCACCAGCCGGAAGTCGATACCGTGGTCACGGATGATCTTGTTCCAGTTGTCGACGCCGCGCTGGGTGTCGTCGTAGTAGTCGTCGCGCAAACGTTGATTGATGGCGTTCAGCGCCGGCTCGTCGACTTCCGTGATGGTGGTGCCGCGCACTTCCGGCACCTTGTAGGTGGCACCCGTCAGAACATGGTCGTCGTTGATCTTGGTCTCGCCGTAGCGGCCCTTGATCCCCATCGTGTAGTAGTTCGCCGCGTTGGTCGAAAGTTCTTGGCCGAACAGGTCAAGGCAGATCGAGAAGTGGAAGTTGAGGTACTTCTGGATCGTCGGCAGATCGATCCCGCCATGCTTGCGAACATCGGCCGGGTCGGCGAGCTTGTTCTCCTTCATGATCTCGCAGGAACGCTGGATGATACGCGAAATGCCCGATTCGCCCACGAACAGGTGGTGGGCTTCCTCGGTCAGCATGAAGCGGCAGGTACGCGACAACGGATCAAAGCCCGATTCGGAAAGAGCGGACAGCTGGAACTTGCCGTCACGATCCTGGAAGTAGGTGAACATGTGGAACGACAGCCAGTCGGTCGTATCCACGTTGAACGCCTGTAGGATACGCGGCTTATCCGCGTCGCCCGCATGACGCTGCAGCATTGCTTCCGCTTCCTCGCGGCCATCGCGGCCGAAATAGGCCTGAAGCAGGTAGACCATCGCCCACAGGTGGCGGCCTTCCTCCACGTTCACCTGATAGAGGTTACGCAGGTCATAGAGCGAGGGGCAGGTCTGGCCGAGACGGCGCTGCTGCTCGACCGAGGCGGGCTCGGTGTCGCCCTGGGTCACGATCAGGCGGCGCAGCTCCGAGCGATATTCGCCCGGGACCTGCTGCCACGCCGGCTGGCCCTTGTGCTGGCCGAAGTTGATCTTGCGATCCTGCTCGGCCGGCGCGAGGAAAATGCCCCAGCGATAGTCCGGCATCTTGACATGATCGAAGTGCGCCCAGCCCGACGGCTCGACGCTGATGGCCGTGCGTAGGTAGACGTCGTAGTTCTGCGAACCGACGGGGCCCAGTTCCTTCCACCAGTCGAGAAATTTCGGCTGCCACTCCTCCAGCGCGCGCTGCAGGCGCTGATCGTCAGCCAGATTCACGTTATTGGGAATCTTGGTTTCGTAATCAATTCCGGCCATCTTCACTCTCCCACTTGTAGCTCAGTCAGTGCGGCTGAGATCAGTCGTTCACTTAAACGCGATTTTCGTCGAACTTGGCCCGCTTGCCGGAGCCGAACAGCTTCAGCGCGCCATCAGCGCCGACGGCGTTCGGCCGCTGGAAGATCCAGTTCTGCCAGGCGGACAGGCGCCCGAAGATCTTGGTTTCCAGGGTTTCCGGACCGGCAAAGCGCAGGCTCGCTTCCATGCCCGTGAGTGCGTCGGGCGACATCGCCGCGCGTTCCTCGATGGCGATGCGCACTTCGTCGTCCCAGTCGATGTCGTCGGGCGCGAAGGTGACGAGGCCGAGCTCTTCCGCCTGCTGGGCGTCGAGATCCTTGCCCTTGGCCGCTTCCACCGCCTTGAGCCCGGCATCGTCGCCGAGGTAGCGGGTGGCGAGGCGGGTCAGGCCGTTGCCCATGGGGTACGGGCCGAAGTTCATGTTGTTGAGGCGAACCTTGGCGGGCGCATTCTTGCCGCCCATGGTGCCGTCGAGCATGAAGCTGCGATCAGCCACCAGCAGAAGCTCGGCGAGCGTGCCGACGAAGCAGCTGCCCGGCTCCACCAGGGTGATGATCGAGCGCGAGGTCACGTCGATGCGCTTGAGGGTACGCTTCAGGTAAAGGGTGATTTCGCGCACCAGCCAATCCTTGGCGTTCTTTTCGAGCGATTCGTCGGCCTTGGCGACCATCTCCGGGTCGCCTTCGGTCTTGAGGACCCAGAGACCGATAACCGATTCGTTCGTGCGCAGATGCAGGATCAGGTCGTCGAGTTCACGGGCAACCGCCAGCGGCCAGTACTTGTCGCCCTGGGCGTGGATGGCGGCCGCGTCCTGCGGCACCGCTTCCTTCGGCGCACGCACGGTGACGGTCACGGCGTTGCGGTTGCGGTCGATCTCGGCACTGACGCTGTTGTACGTAATCTTGTCGCCCGAAATCTCGCGCGCAAGCTCGGTCAGCTTGATGCCCTTGGCGCCCTTCGGGCGGTCGGTCTTCGCCGCGAATTCGGCAGCGCGAGCCTTGACCTCGTCAGCCATCTTCGAGCGCGGAACGACCTCGTCCACCAGCTTCCAGTTGACGGCGCGCGAACCGCGGATGCCTTCGGTCAGGGTGCAGAAGAAATCGGCGTGGTCGCGGCGCACCATGCGCTTGTCGACGACGCGGGTAAGCCCGCCGGTACCCGGCAGCACGGCCAGCAGCGGCACTTCCGGCAGCGACACGGCGGAGGAATTGTCGTCCACCAGCATGATGTGTTCGCAGGCAAGCGCGAGCTCGTAGCCGCCGCCCGCCGCGGTGCCGTTGACGGCGCAGAGGTAAGTCTGATGCGAGAAGTTGCTCGCGTCCTCGATGCCGTTGCGGGTCTCGTTGGTGAACTTGCAGAAGTTGACCTTCCAGGCATGGGTGGACAGGCCAAGCATCTTGATGTTCGCGCCGGCGCAGAAGACGTTGTCCTTGGCCGAGGTCATGACCACCGCACCCACTTCCGGATGCTCGAAGCGCATGCGCTGGACGGCATCGTAAAGCTCGATATCGACGCCAAGATCGTAGGAGTTCAGCTTGAGCTGGTAGCCTTCCACCAGGCCGCCATTCTCGTTGACGTCCATAGCGATCGTCGCCACCGGGCCGTCATAGGTGACCTTCCAGTGCTTGTACTTTTCGGGGTTTGTCCTGAAGTCGATCATCGGTCTCCACCTGCTCCGTCAGCATTTTCTTGCGGCGGGCGTTGCGCCCGGGCCTAAAAACGTAATTCGGTACTGCATTACCTATTTACAAGTATCCGATCCCCCGCCATCCTGTCAAGCATCGGAAAACGGCAACGGGCGGAGACCCCTAACCATGCCGAATACCAAGGAAATTTCGGGTGTCGAGGGCGAAACCGCGGTCATCCGCGTGGCCCGCGCCGAGGACATGGACGAAGTCGCCGCCATCGACGCGGCCATCACCGCCAATGCCAAACCCGACTACTGGCAGCGTGCCTTCCACCGCTACGCCACCCGGCGCGGGCGCTATTTCCTGGTCGCAGACGATCACGGCACGGTGCGCGGATTCATCATGGGCGAAGACCGCGCGTGGGAGTTCGGCTCTCCCCCCTGCGGCTGGATATTCGCCATCGGCGTCGACCCTCGTTACCGCGAAGGCGGCCTCGGTTCGCGGCTTTACGAAGCCCTGTGCCAGCGCATGAGAGAGGCCGGCATGGAAACCGTGCGCACCATGCTGGCGCGCGACGACGGCCTCAACATGGCGTTTTTTCGCAGCCAGGGCATGCGCGGCGGCTCGTTCATCCAGCTCGAAATGCCGCTCGATCTGAAAAGAGAAAGCGACGCACGATGAGGCTGCAAAAGGCAACCCAGTTCGCGATCCTTGCCGTGCTGGCACTTGCGCGCGATCCGTCGCGCCAGCTATCGGCCGCGGAAATCGCCGAAACCTACGGGATATCTGCCAATCACCTGGCCAAGGTGCTTCGCGATCTCGGCCGTGCCGGCCTCGTCGAGGCCGTGCGCGGCGCCAGGGGCGGCTACCGCTTCGCCGGCAACGCCAAGCGCACATCCCTTTACGATGTCATCGAACTGTTCGGCGACAGCGTCGAGGGCGAAGCCGATATCGGCGGCCCGGCTGCGGGAACGGATATTGGCCGCGCACTCGGCCTGGTGCTATCGGAAATAGACGAAATCGCGGTGGCGACGCTGAAGTCGATCAGCCTCGCCACCATGATCAAGTCGCTGGACTGGGAAAGCGCTACTTCTTCCCGGTGAATTCGATCTTGCCCTCGGGCAGCAGATAAAGAACGTAAGCATCGCCCCCCTCCACCGTCGGGAAATGATCAGAGCCCGGCGGATCGACGTACCAGCCGCGCGGGAAACCGTCGAACTTCGGATCACCGGAGATCGGCATGATCATGCCGATCTCGCCCGTCGGGTGGACGTGGTGCGGGCCCTTGATGTCCTTCATGCGAACGACGTCGATCGAGAACTTTCCGGCACTGGTGCCCGGCTTGACGACGCGGCCGAACTTGATGCCGCCCATTTCGCGCTCGCAGATCCAGCCGTCCTTCTCGCCTTCCCGGCAAAGCGCCTCGATCGCCTTGAACTCGGCCCCGTCGGCCGGAAAAGTCTTGCTCAGAAAGGCCGCCAGCGCGCCGTCCACCGGCTTTTCGGCTATGGCGGCGGCGATCTTGCCCATGGTGTCTTCGAATGCGGCCTTGGTCATGGCTCTCCCTCACGCGGCGAATAAGAACTTTCGGGGGATTATAGCCTTCCCTGCGCCCGGGTGAAGCACCCCGCTTGCCCGGGCGTTCCCCGGTTGATAGGAATGGGGCCCGTTTCAGCATCCATTTCATCAGCGGAAAGACCAATGACCGAAGAAACCGGCGCGGCCATCAAGCTCACCATCGAAGACGGCGTTGCCGTCATTACCGTCGACAATCCGCCGGTGAACGCGATCTCGCAGGCCGTGCGCCAGGGCCTCGTCGATGCTATGAAGACCGTCGCTGCCGACGGCGCCATCAAGGCCGCGGTCGTGCGTGGCGCGGGTAACGTCTTCATCGCCGGCGCCGATGTGCGCGAATTCGGCAAGCCGCCAATGGAACCCTTCCTTCCCGACGTCGTCGCCGCCATAGAGGCGACCGACAAGCCTGTCTGCGCCGCCATTCACGGCGTGGCGCTCGGCGGCGGCTTCGAAGTGGCACTCGGTTGTCACTTCCGCGTGATGTCGCCCAAGGCCCGCGTCGGATTTCCAGAAGTGAACCTCGGCATCATTCCGGGCGCGGGCGGTACCCAGCGCCTGCCGCGGCTCTGCGGCGTGGAAAAAGCCGCCGACCTCGTCACCTCGGGCCGCCAGGTAGCCGCCAGGGAAGCAAAGGATGCGGGCCTGATCGATGCCATCGCCGACAGCGAAGAAGACCTTCTTGCGGCAGCGAAGCAGCTTGCACTGTCGAAGGTCGGCAGGCCTCTGCGCCGCATTTCGGAGCTTTCCGTCGCACCACCTGCCGCGGCCGATTTCTTCACCACCGAAAAAGCCAAGGTCACGCGCGCCGCGCGCGGCCAGCACAGCCCCGTGCGCGCGCTCGAAGCGGTCGAGGCCGCGGCCGCCCTGCCCTTTGCCGAAGGCATGAAGCGCGAGCGGGCCATCTTCCAGGAACTGCGGTCTTCCGATCAGGCCAAGGCGCTGCGCCATGCCTTCTTCGCCGAACGCGCCGTCTCCAAGGTTCCCGGCCTTGAGAACGCCAAGCCCCGCAAGCTCGGCAAGCTCGCCGTCATCGGCGGCGGCACCATGGGTGCGGGCATCGCCGTCGCCTGCCTGCGCGCGGGCTACCCCGTGACCGTGATCGAAGCGGACGAAGCCGCACTCGAACGCGGGCGTAGCAATGTCGACAAGAACCTGGAGGGTTTCGTCGCCCGCGGCCGCCTGACCGCCGAAGGCAAGACGGAAACCATGGGCCGCCTCGGCCTGTCGCTCGATTACGGCGCTCTGGGCGATGCCGATCTCGTCATCGAGGCGGTGTTCGAGGACATGGGCGTCAAGAAAACCGTATTCGGCAAGCTTGATGCGGCGATGAAGCCGGGCGCCGTGCTCGCCACCAATACCTCCTACCTCGATATCGACGAAATCGCCGCCGCGACGAAGCGCCCCGAAGACGTCATCGGGCTGCACTTCTTCTCGCCTGCCTTCGTCATGCGGCTTCTGGAAATCGTCCGCCCCGCCAAGACTTCCGACGACATCATTGCCACCGGCTTCGAACTGGCTAAAAAACTCGGCAAGGTCGGCGTGCTGTCGGGCGTCTGCGACGGCTTCATCGGCAACCGCATCCTCGCCAAGACCCGCAAGCAGGCTGATTACATGATCGAGGACGGCGCCCTGCCGTGGGACGTCGACAAGGCCATGGAAGCCTTCGGCATGCCGATGGGGCCGTTCCGGGTGATGGACCTCGCCGGTCTCGATATCGCCTGGGCCCAGCGAAAGCGCACGGCGGCGACCCGCGATCCCAAGGAGCGCTACGTCGCCATCGCCGACCGCCTCTGCGAACAGGGCTGGTTCGGCCAGAAGACCGGGCGCGGCTGGTATGTCTATGAAAACGGCAAGCCGTCGCCCAACGCAGACGTCGAGAAGATCATCCTGGAAGAATCGGCGAAGAAGGGCATCGCGCGGCGCGCCGTTTCGGCCGAGGAAATCCAGAACCGCATCCTCTACGCCATGATCAACGAAGGGGCGCGCATCGTCGAAGAAAAGATTGCGGCACGCCCGCTCGACGTAGATATGGTCAAGATCTTCGGCTACGGCTTCCCGCGCTGGCGCGGCGGACCGATGTGCACCGCCGACATCATCGGCTTGCCCAAGGTGCTCGACGGCATCAAGGCGCTGGCTGCGAGCGATCCTTTGTTCTGGAAACCGTCGGTACTTCTTGAAAAACTGGTCGCCGAAGGCAAGAGCTTCGCCGACCTCAACAACTGATTCAGGGGCTGCGCGCCATGTTGATCCGCGTCGATAAACCCGTCCCATACGTTGCCGTCATCGTCCTTGACGAACCCAAGGTTCGCAACGCCCTGACCGCGGAAACCCGCGTTGAACTGCGCGACATCCTGGAAACCCTCAATACCGACCCCGCCGTACACGCGGTCGTCATCACGGGTGCGGGCGGCAACTTCTGCGCGGGTGGCGATGTGCGCACCATGGGCGAAACCGACCCGGCCAAGATCGATGCGCGCATGAACGACGTCGCCGATACGGCCATCGCCGTCGCGTCCTTCCCCAAGCCGGTCATCGCCGCCGTCGCCGGCCACGCTGCGGGGGCGGGTATCAGCCTCGCCTGCCTCGCCGATATCGTGGTGGTGGAATCCTCGGCCCAGTTCACGTTCTCGTTCCTCAAGATCGCGCTCGGACCCGACTGGGGCCTGTCCTGCACGCTGGCGCGGCGCGTCGGCGCCACCGCGGCCAAGCGGTTGATCCTGTCACGCGGCGCCATCGACGGCGACGAAGCCCATCGCCTCGGCCTTGCCGATATCCTCGTCGGCAAGGGCGAAGCGGAAAGCCGCGCCATCGAGGAAGCCATGGCGCTGGCGCACGGGCCCCGCGCGGCGGTCGCCGCGATCAAGACGATGCTGTCGGGGATCGATGAACTGCGCGCGGCGCTGGCAGCCGAAACGGCGCAGCAGCGCGCCCGTTTCCCCCATGCCGAACATCAGGAAGGCGCCGCCGCCTTCCGCGAAAAGCGCAGCCCGGATTATTCGGACAAATCTTAGGCCAAGCCTTCAGGCCGGTATTTCGCCCGCGATCGAAGTGCGATGCAGGCGCCGGATGCCCGGCGCCTTGATGCCGCCGCACGCGAGGTGGATCGTGCTGCGGTTGTCCCAGAACACGAGATCGCCGAGCCGCCACTTGTGGCGGTAGATGAATTCCGGCCTGATCTGGTGGGCGAACAACTCGTCGAGAAGGGGCTGCGCCTCGGCATCGTCCATGCCGTCGATGCCGACGGCGAAACGCGGATTGACGAACAGGACCTTACGCCCGGTTTCCGGATGGGTCGTCACGATGGGATGAAGGGAATCGGGGACCTTGAT
This sequence comes from Alphaproteobacteria bacterium, assembly GCA_030831315.1. Classification (GTDB taxonomy): domain Bacteria; phylum Pseudomonadota; class Alphaproteobacteria; order SMXQ01; family SMXQ01; genus WHSO01. The sequence goes on along the minus strand of JAURLI010000077.1, from coordinate 23,403 downwards.
ATCGAAATACTTGTCGATGTCGTGGTTGAAGCCTTCCTTCTTCGTGATCTTCGCGCGCGGGTTCTTGCGCCGGTCGCGAATATGGATAGCCTGCAGTCCTTCGATCCGCTTCTTCGTCGCCTCGGGCAGGGTTTCATAGGCGAGATACATGTTGGCGAAGGCGGTGTCGCCGCCCTCCTCCGGCACTTCGAGTGCGTGCAGCATGGAACCCATGCTCGGCCGTTCCGCGTAAGTCAGATCCGCATGCCAGGTGAAGCCCGCGTAGGCTTCCGTCGCCCCCTCGGCCTTGCCGGCGACAACGCGGTTCGAAAGCACGAGAACGTCGGGATAGTCCTTGTGCAGGAAGTCGGTGGCGATGCGCCGCACCAGCGGCCCCCAGTTCTCGGTGAAGGCGATCTGTTCGGGCGGGCTCAGGTGCTGGTCGCGGATGACCAGCACGCAGTGATCGAGCAGCGCGCGGTGCAGCGCGGCGATGTCGTCCTTCGTCGCGTTGCGGACGTCGAGGCCGGTCACTTCCGCGCCGATGGCAGGAGTGATCGGGCGAACCGAGAATTCCGTGGTCATGGACATGGCATTTCCTCCGTCGCGGACTTTCAGGCCGCTTTGGAGGAAAGGCTATTAGCCGTGGGGCGCCCCGTCAATGAAGGGACGGAACGGCCTGAAACGCCTAGACCTTTTCGAGCAAGACCGCGATGCCCTGGCCGACGCCGATGCACATGGTGCAGACGGCGAGCTTTGCGCCGCGCTCGTGCAGTTCCTGGGTCGCCGTCAGCGCCAGCCGGGCGCCGGACATGCCAAGCGGATGGCCGAGCGCGATGGCCCCGCCATTGGGGTTCACGTGTTCTGCATCGTCGGACAGGCCGAGCCGGCGCATGACCGCGAGGCCCTGGCTGGCGAAAGCCTCGTTCAGTTCGATCACGTCGATGTCACCGATCTTCTTGCCAGTCATGGCAAGCAGCTTTTCCGTCGCCGGCGCCGGGCCGACGCCCATGATGCGCGGTGCCACACCCGCCGTCGCCATGGCGATGATGCGCGCGCGCGGCGTCAGGCCGAACTTCTTCGCGGCCTCTTCGGAAGCGATGACGAGCGCCGCGGCACCGTCGTTGACGCCCGATGCATTGCCCGCCGTCACCGACGAGCTTTCGCCGAACAGCGGCTTGAGCTTCGCCAGCGCTTCCAGCGTGGTGTCGCCGCGCGGGTGTTCGTCCGCATCGACGATCTTCGGATCGCCGCGCCGCTGGGCGACGCTGACGGGGACGATTTCCTTGGTAAGACGCCCGGACTCCTGCGCCTTCTTCGCGCGCATCTGCGAGCGGTAGGCGAAGGCATCCTGGTCGGCGCGGCTGACGCCGAAATCCTTGGCGACGTTTTCGCCGGTTTCGGGCATCGAATCGACGCCATAGAGCTTCTTCATGACCGGGTTGACGAAGCGCCAGCCGATCGTGGTGTCGTAGATGTCGGCGGTGCGGGCAAAAGCGCTTTCCGCCTTGCCCATGACGAAGGGCGCGCGCGACATGCTTTCGACGCCGCCCGCGATCATCAGCGACGCATCGCCGGAGCGGATGGCGCGGGCCGCCTCGCCCACCGCGTCGAGGCCGGAACCGCAAAGGCGGTTGACGGTGACGCCGGTGACCGTTTCGGGCAGCCCCGACAAGAGCGCCGCCATGCGCGCGACGTTGCGGTTGTCCTCGCCCGCCTGGTTGGCACAGCCGAAGATGACATCGTCGATCGCAGCCGGATCGAGGGACTTGTTGCGCTCCACCAGCGTCTTGATGACCAGCGCCGCCATGTCGTCGGGGCGCACGGAGGAAAGCCCCCCGGCATAACGGCCAATGGGAGTGCGCACGGCATCACAGATGAAAGCGTTCACGTTCGACCTCTTGCGGTTTGCGGGCGCGCGGGCCCGGTCATCGGAAAAGCGGCTACATTCATAAGGGCTTGGGCTCGCCTTGTCATCACTCGCCCGCCATGACGGGCGCAAGGCTGTCCTGCGTGGCCTGCAAGGGCGCCCCTGCATCGCCTGCAAAGGTGTATTTCCCCGCTGCTCCGGTGGACTTTCGCATAATGTTCCGTATGCTGCGGCAGCCATTTCGGGGGAGTTTTCATGAAAGCGGTGGTTCTGGACAGGCGCGGCAAGGACGGACTTTCCGTGCGCGACTTTCCCAAGCCCGAACGGCCACGCGGCAACGCCCTGATCCGGGTTAGGGCCGCCGCCCTCAACCACGTCGATCTTTACGTCCGCGATATCGGCAAGGGCATCACCCACCCCATGCCGATGGTGCTGGGCGTCGATGCCGCAGGCGAAGTGGTGGAAGCAGACGCCGATTCTGGCCTCGCCATCGGCCAGCGCGTCATCGCCTTTCCGAGCGAATTCTGCGGTCACTGCGATTACTGCCTCGCCGGGCAGCAGCCCTATTGCCGCAACATCAGCATCATCGGCGAACAGCGCCACGGCGGTTATGCCGAGTACCTGTCGATGAAGGCGCATAACTTCGTGCCGGCGCCATCGAACCTGTCCTGGCACGAACTGGCCGCCCTGCCCGTCGGCCACCTGACGGCGTGGCGGCAGGTCTTCAGCAAGCACCCGATGGTGCCCGGCGAAACCATGCTGATCGTCGGCATCGGCGGCGGCGTGGCGCTGGCATCGCTGCAACTCGCGAAACTCGCGGGCGCGCGCGTGATCGTCACCTCGTCGAGCGACGAAAAACTCGAACGGGCGAAAAAACTGGGCGCCGACGACGTCATCAACCACAAGCGCGAAACCATCTGGGAACGCGTGCGCGAGATAACCAGTGGGCGCGGCGCCGATGTCGTGTGCGATAACGTCGGCGCAGCCACCTGGGACCAGTCGCTCCGCGCCGCCGGCTGGGGCGGACGCATCATGGTCGTGGGCGCGACCACGGGCGGTCACCCGCCCGCCGATCTCCAGCGCATCTTCGTGCGCCAGTTGCAGATATTCGGCTCCACCACCGCCAACATGGAAGAATGCCGCCGCCTCATGCAGGTCGTCGCCCAGGGCCGCATCCGCCCGATGATCGACAGCGTCTATCCCATCGACGACGCACCTGCCGCTTTTGAGCGGCTCGAGCGCGGCGAACAATTCGGCAAGATCGTTCTGGATATTCCCTAATTACAGGAGATTGAGTGCATGCCCCGTGATCCCAAAGCGACCGGATTCATCCGCAACCTCGACAAGATTCTCGATGATTTCTGCAATCGCGTCGATTTCGTCTATTCCGGCTTCAATCCCGGCCGCGCGCGGATGTTCGTCTACCAGCATCGCCTGAACACCCGTTACCGCAATTCGGTCCTGAAGCTGAAGGTCGCCACCAACACGCCGGACTGGGACGTACGGCTCCGCATCCTCGGCGCCTGCTACGAGGAACTGGTGAAGGACGAGGAATTCGGCGGCGGCAAGCCACACTGGTTGCTGCTGGAAGAAGCCGGGATCGCCATCGGCATGAAGCGCGCCGACATCCGCGCCGCCAAGCCGCTACCGACGACCCAGCTTGCCTGGAACGCGTGGATGGGGCTGATGGCCAACTGCCACTGGCTTGAAGGCCTGCTCGCCAACGTCATCTCCGAGCGCACCAACATCCGCGGCTACGGCAGCGGCCCGATCCGCAAGCACGGCTGGCTTGGCCTCGAACGCGAACGCTGGAAGAAGCAGTTCCCCGAGCTTACAGATGATCAGCTCAAGTTCTTCAAGATCCACACGGTGGCCGACGAGATTCATTCCGACCTCGGCTGGCAGAACCTCGGACGCTTCGCCAAGAAGCTGAAGATGGAAGACCGCCTGCTCGACCTCGCCGACCAGAACCTGCGAATCTGGGAAATCTACATGAACGGCATCGGCCAGGCCGGTGACGAGTTGAACAAGACGCTGGGCAAATCCCCCAAGGGCCGCCGTCGCTAGAAAACACGGTTTTCCTTCGAAAAGGGCCCCCCTGCGGGGCCCTTTTTCTTTTTTAACCCAGAAATGCAATGGGATAATACGTTATATAATTTTATTATATTAGTTCTAGCAATATACTATTTGAGCATCGAAGGCGCCGCTGGTATCAGATGCTTGCATTTGCAAGTACCTCCCCGGGTCACCCCCTCTGGCCCGGCCCCAGTGATTAAACGAGTAACGAACAAACAGTAGGAGACCACAATGCCTCGTGATCCCAAGGCCACCGGCTTTATCGCCGACCTCGACAAGAAGCTCGACGAATTCTGCACCAACACCCGTTTCTTCAACGAGGCCTTCAACGAAGGCCGCGCCCAGATGTTCGTCATGCAGCATCGGCTCAACACTCGCCAGCGCAATTCGGTTCTCAAGCTGCGCGTCGCCACCCTGACGCCCGACTGGGAAACCCGCCTGCGCATCATCGGCGCGGCGTCGGAAGAGCTGATCGCTGACGAGGAATTCGGCGGCGGCCTGCCCCACTGGCAGATCCTCGAGAACCTCGGCGTCACCATCGGCATGCAGCGCGCCAAGATCCGCGCCGCGCGCCCGCTGAAGTCGACCCAGCTGGCCTGGAACGCCTGGGCCGGCGTGATGTCCCACTGCCATTGGCTGGAAGGCCTGCTCGCCAATGTCATCCTCGAGCGTCCCAACATTCGCGGTTACGGCGCCGGCATCATCAAGCAGTCGGGCTGGTTCGGCCTTGAACGTGCCCGCTGGAAGGAAGTCTTCGGCCTCACCGACGGCGAGCTCGGCTTCTTCAAGCTGCACGAGGAAGCGGATGAGATTCACTCCGACCTCGGCTGGAAGGCGCTCGCCAAGCACGCCAAGGACCTGAAGATGGAGGAGCAGTTGCTCGAGGTCGCCGACCAGAACCTGGCGATCTGGGAACACTACCTGAATGGCATCGGCGATGCCGGCGACGAACTCAACAAGTCGCTCGCAAAGCGCAAGTCGAAGAAGGCTGCCGCGGGCGTCAAGAAAGCGGCGTAATTACAGTAGCTTAGCGCAAGATGAGGGCGGTGCTGCTTTACGTGGCGCCGCCCTTTTCCTTTGAAATTCCTGTGCTATTCTGCGCGCCTCGCAACGATACCAATCCATTCGCTTTTCAAGGAGTTCCGTGGCAATGGCCGAGATCATGAAGACCATCAAGGAGAAGAAATTCCTTCTCGATCCCTACGGTGACTGGGCGGCAGAACAGAACATCCCGATCGCCGAAGGCCTTGGTCTCAACCTCTTCGATGTCCCGACCAAGCCCTGGGACTTCTATGGCGTGGATGGCGCGCTGGTCCATCTCTATGGCCGCGGCGACTTCACCACCATGTTCATCCTCGACATGGCGCCGGGCACGAAGACGATCCCGAAGAAGCACGTCTTCGAGCAGACGATCTACGTGCTCGAGGGCCACGGCTCGACCGTGATCGAGACGCCGGACGGCCGCAAGCACACTTTCGAATGGGGCCCCAAGAGCCTGTTCGCCCTGCCACTCAACTGCAAGTACCAGCATTTCAACGGCTCGGGCGCGGAACGCGCGAAGTTTTCCTGCGTTAATTACATGCCGCTGATGATGAACCTGTTCCACAACAGTGATTTCGTTTTCAACAACGACTTCAAGTTCTCCGAGCGCACGGGTGGCGACAACTACTTCGCCGGCGAAGGCGAATTCATTCCCATCAAGCCGGGCCGCAACATGTGGGAAACCAACTTCGTTCCCGACGTTTCCGGTTTCGAACTGAAGGCGTGGGACGCCCGCGGCAAGGGTTCGGGAAACATGAAGTTCATCCTCGCCGACGGCACCATGCACGCGCATTCGTCGGAAATGCCGGTCGGGTCCTACAAGAAGGGCCACCGCCACGGCGCCGACTTCTACGTCTTTGCCGTCAAGGGCACCGGTTACACGCTGTTCTGGTACGATAAGGACCAGGACTACAAGCGCATCGACTGGGAACACGGCGTCGTCTTCGTTCCGACCGACGGCATCTTCCACCAGCACTTCAACACCGGCGCCAACCCGGCGCGCTATCTCGCGATCGCGCTCGGCTCGATGCGCTATCCCTTCGTCGAGAGCAAGCGCAAGCTGTTCGGCGGCGGGGTCGACACCAGCGTCGAAGAAGGCGGCAACCAGATCGAGTACGAAAATCAGGATCCGCGCATCCACGACATCTTCCTCAACGAACTGCACAAGAACGGCGTGACGTCGGCCATGAGCGACGTCTTCGACGAATCGAAGTTCGTTCCGAAGAAGACCGCCTGAGCGGTCCGTTCGAGGTAGTAGCTTTACGGGCCGCGGGCGCCGGGTGATCCGGAGCCGCGGCCCGATTCATTACCCGGGACGCAAGAGCCCGGATACGGGGAGCAAACGAAATGTCGGATACCACCACGACGCCGACGGGCAATTTCTATCTCAAGGACAGTTTCCTTGAATGGGCGGGCCAGCAGGGCGTGCCCATCGTCAAGGATTTCGGCATCGACCTGCTCAAGATCGACGTGGCGCCCTGGCAACGCTTCGGCATGCGCGGGGCGATCTGCGAACTGGTCGGCGGCGACGACTATATCTCCACCTTCCTTTACGAACTGCCGCCCGGCGGCAAGTCTGCCATCCTCAGCCATGTCTACGAGGAAGTGATCTATGTCCAATCGGGCCACGGCTCGACCAAGATCGAACTGCCCGGCGGCGGCTCGCACACCTTCGAATGGGGCCCCAATTCGCTTTTCCAGATCCCGCTCAACCTCAAGTACCAGCATTTCAACGGTTCGGGTTCGGAACCGGCGCGGCTCGCGGGCAACAACGACCTGCGCTTCATCATGAACCTGTTCCGCAACGACCGTTTCATCTGGGACAACCCGATCCCCTTTACCGAGCGTCTCGGCGATACCAGCTACTTCTCGGGCGAAGGCGAGTTGAAACCGGTGAAGCCCGGCCGCCACCAGTGGGAAACCAATTTCGTTCCCGATATCGCCAATTTCGAACTCAAGCGCTGGGACGCGCGCGGCACCGGGTCGAGCAACCTGCGCTGGATCCTTGCCGACGGCACCATCGGCTGCCACACCTCGCAGATGCCGGTGGGCACCTACAAGAAGGGCCACCGTCACACCGCGGGCACCAACGTCTATTGCGTCACCGGGCAGGGCTATTCGCTGTTCTGGTACGAAGGGGAAGAGGACTTCAAGCGCGTCGACTGGCACCACGGCGTCCTCTACACCCCGCCCGAAAACATGTTCCACCAGCACTTCAACGCGGGCTCCACGCCCTCGCGCTATCTCGCGGTCCAGATGGGTTCCACCCGCCACCCCCTGTTTGCAGTGAAGAAGCAGATCTGGGACCAGGGTGTCGATACCTCGATCAAGGACGGCGGCAACCAGGTCGAATACGAGGACCAGGATCCCCGCATCCACCGGATTTTCCTCGATGAACTGGCCAGGAACCAGGTCAAGTCGCTGATGGGCGACGTCATCGACGAAACCCCCTACCTGTCCAAGGACTGAAGCCTGCCGCAGGCCTCGGAAAGCCCGAAAATCGGGCCTTCCGGGCTGGACGGGGCGGAACCCTATCGAGTATTTTGCACCGGCCGCCCAAAACGGCTGACAGGACCCCCAGAGGGCCCGCAAAAAATACCCCCGGGAGAGCGCAATGGCCGAGGAAACGCTCAAACTCCTCGAAACCGACCATGAGAAGCGATTCCTCCTCGACCCCTATCTCGACTGGGTCAAGGCGGAAGGCCCGCCCGTGCACGAGGGCTTCGGCATCGACGCGCTGGCGGTGGACACCGGCCTGTGGCCGCGCTTCGACTGCAAGGGGGCCTTCCTGCACGTGAAGGGCCGCGGCGATCACTGTTCCGCCTATCTCCTCGATATTCCCGCCGGCAAGCGCACCGCGCCGATGAAGCACATGTACGAATGCTTCGTCTATGTGCTGGAAGGCCACGGCTCCACCACCATCGAAACGGTGCACGGTCGTCACTCCTTCGAATGGGGGCCGAAGTCGCTGTTCGCGCTGCCGCTGAACGCGGGCTACCAGATCTACAACGGGTCGGGTTCCGAGCGCGCGCTGCTCGCCTGCACCCATTTCGCGCCGCTGGTCATGAACCTGTTCCACAACGACAAGTTCGTGTTCCAGAACGACTTCGTTTTCGACGATCGCATGGGCGATCCGAAATACTACGAAGGCGAAGGCGACTTCACGCCGATCAAGCCCGGACGCCACATGTGGGAAACCACCTTCGTACCGGACCTGACCAGCTTCGAGCTGATCACCTGGAAGGAACGCGGCGCCGGCGGCTCCAACATCGCCTTCATCCTCGCCGACGGAACCCTGCACGCCCATACGTCCGAAATCCCCACCGCGCGGTACAAGAAGGGCCATCGCCACGGCGAAGGCATCCACATCTGGGCGGTCAACGGCACCGGCTACACGCTGCTGTGGTATGAAGGCGAACAGGACTTCGTCGAGGTGCCATGGCGCCACGGGGTCATGTACGCCCCGCCCTTGTGGATGTTCCATCAGCATTTCAACACCGCGCCGGAACCTGCCCGCTACCTCGCTATCGGCATGGGATCGCGCCGCTATCCGTTTTCCACCATCCGCCGCGAAGGCACCGCCGGCAAGGCCGACACCGACATCAAGAAAGGCGGCCGCCAGGTCGAGTACGCAGACCAGGATCCGCGCCTGCATCGCAAGTGGCTGGATGCCATCGAAAAGACCAACGTTCGCTCAGACATGGGCGACTACATCGACGAAACCCCTTACCTCAGCAAATGAGCGTGCCGCAGTCCCTCAGGCGCGCCATCAACAAGTGAAAGGAACAGTTTTTAGCCATGCATGAACTCGGCTTCGATCACGGCCATATGTCGCCGGAAGACCAGCAGGCGATCGCGGACACCATTTGGGCCGCCGATAACGTCGAACTTGTCACCGTCGGCGTGGACGTCGGCTCCTCCACCTCGCATCTGATGTTTGCAAAGGTGCACCTGCAACGCCTGACCACGGCGCTGTCCTCGCGCTTCGTCGTCGTCAACCGCGAGGTGCTGTGGCGCTCTCCCATCCTGTTGACGCCCTACCTGCCCGATAACACCATCGACGTCGGCTTCCTGCAGAAGTTCATCGAGGCCGGCTACAACGAGGCGGGCCTCAAGCGCACGGACATCGATTCGGGCGCTGTGATTCTCACGGGCGAGGCCCTCAAGCGCAAGAACGCAGAGGCCATCACCCACCTGTTCGCCGACGAGGCGGGCAAGTTCGTCTGCGCTTCCGCCGGCCATCACCTCGAATGCGCCATGGCGGCGCACGGCTCGGGCGCCATCGCGCTCTCGCGCAAGGGGCACAACAACGTGCTCAACATCGACATCGGCGGCGGCACGACCAAGCTCGGCATGTGCCAGGGTGGCCAGCTGGTGGCGACGGCAGCCATCGAAGTGGGCGGCCGCCTGATCGCCTTCGACGATGAAGGCCGCATGATCCGCATCGAAGGCCCCGCCTTCGTTCACGCCAAGGCGGCGGGCGTCGATCTCGAGATGGGCAAGAAGCTCACCGAGGACGAAAAGAAGAAGATCGCCCGAACCATGGTCAGCGCGCTCCTTCCCGCCATCATGCAGAAGGACCCCGAAGGCATCACCAAGGACCTGCTGGTGACCGACCCGCTGCCCAAGACGCCGGTGCCCGATCTCATCACCTTCTCCGGCGGCGTGTCCGAATTCATCTACGGGCGCGAAACCAAGGACCACAACGACCTCGGTCTCTACCTCGCCGATGCCATCGCCGAGGCCCTTGCCGAAGGCCGTCTGCCCTACAAGCCGATGGACCCGGGCCAGGGCATCCGCGCCACCGTCATCGGCGCCTCGCAGTTCTCGGTCCAGGTGTCGGGCAACACCATCTACATCTCGAACGAGGAAGCCCTGCCCGTACGCAACATCCCGGTGCTGCGCCCGAACGTGTCGCTCGACGGCGACATCGATTCGGTCATTGTCACCGAGGAAATCCAGAAAGCGCTGACCCGCTTCGACTACAGGGAAGGCGAAATGGCGGTCGCGCTTGCCTTCCAGTGGCACGGCGATCCGCTGCATGCCCGCCTCAAGGCCCTTGCCGACGGCATCTGCGGCGGCCTCCCGGAAACCATCAAGGGCGGACAGGCCCTGATCCTGATGCTCGACGGCGACATCGGCAAGACCATCGGCAACATCCTGACCCGGGAATGCGGCGTGCGCGCCGACATCATCTCAGTGGACGGCGTGGCGCTGAAGGAATTCGACTTCGTCGATATCGGCGAAATGATCCGTCCGACCAACGTCGTACCGCTGGTCATCAAATCGCTGCTGTTCTCCACCCCCGGCGGCGCTGCCGCGGCCTGATCCGAAGGACCGAACCATCATGTCCAATCTTCCGCTTATGTTTGCGACTTCCGAGTACGATCACTTCAACGATCTCGCCAACGGCCGCGTCACGGCGCAGGGCATCGACCTCAACGTCAACTTCTACGAGGTCGAGGAAATCTTCTACCGGATGGCGCTGCACCGCGATTTCGACATGTCGGAAATGTCCTTCGCCAAGTTCGTGGCGCAGGTTTCCGGCGACCGCCCGGACATCATCGGGCTGCCGGTGTTTCCGTCCCGCGTGTTCCGCCTGTCGAACATTTACGTTCACAAGAAGTCGGGCATCAAGTCGCCGGCCGACCTCAAGGGCAAGCGCGTCGGCACCCCGGAATGGGCGCAGACCGCATCGGTCTACACCCGCGGCTGGCTGACCGATCACGTCGGCATCAAGCTGAGCCAGATCGACTGGCGCCAGGCAGGCGTCGACCAGCCGGGTCGCATCGAAAAGGTCAAGCTGAAGCTGCCCAAGGGCGTGAAGGTGACGCCGATGCCCGACAAGTCACTGTCGGAAATGCTCGCAACCGGCGAGTTGGACGCGGCCTTCTCGGCCCACGCGCCACACAGCTTCCTCGAAGGCAACCCGAACGTGCAGCGCCTGTTCCCGAACTACCGCGAGGTCGAGGCGGAATACTACAAGAAGACCAAGGTCTTCCCGATCATGCACGTGATCGCCATGAAGAAGAAGGTCCTCGAGGAAAATCCGTGGGTCGCCGCCAACCTGATGACGGCCTTCGAGAAGGCGCGCGCCAATTCCATCGCCCGCGTGCTGGAAATCACCGCATCGCGCATGCCGATCCCCTGGCTCACCTACGAGGGCGAGGAAAAGATGAAGCTGCTCGGCGACGACTACTTCCCCTATGGCATCGAAGACAACCGCACCACGCTGGAAGCCTTCCTCAAGTGGACCTATGAGCAGGGCATCGCCCAGCGGCACCTGAAGCCCGAGGATCTCTTCCCCAAGGTGGTTCACGGCAAGTTCCGCATCTGAACCTGCCGCACGTTCGTTGAGACCGGCGCCGGGCCTTCCGGCGCCGGTTCTTTTTTGGCGGAAAACTCAGAATTCCGGGGCTTTCGCCGCCCGCCCCGGGGGTCTAGAATGCCCGCCAATACACAAAAAGAGTTCCGGAGGAAACGGTCATGGCGGATACGGCTGCCGCAGGAGCGCTGCGGCAAGATGTTGAGGTCGTAGGTCTGGTGTCGAGTGGTCATTTCATGAGCCACTACTACACCATGATGCTCCCGCCCCTGTTTCCGTTCCTGCACGACGAACTGGGCGTTTCCTACGCCGCCCTCGGCCTGCTCCTGTCGCTAAAGCACATCTCCGCGGGCACCGTCCAGCTTCCCGCCGGCATCATGGTCGACAAGTACGGCGCACGCATGATCCTGATGGCGGGTTTCGCCCTCATCGTGCTGTCCTATTTCGTCATCTCGCTGACCGCCAATTTCTGGCTCATCGCTGCGATGTTCCTGCTGGCCGGCTGCGGCAATGCCGTCTTTCACCCGGCCGACTATTCGATCATCAACGGCACGGTGAACGAAGGCCGCCTCGGGCGTTCATTCTCGATCCATACCTTTGCCGGGCACCTCGGTTCCGCCGTGGCGCCTGTCGTGCTGCTGACCATGACCGCGATCTGGAACTGGCGCGTGGGCGTGCTCGCCTCCGTCATCGTCGGCGTCGCCATCATGCTGGGGCTCGCCACGCGCTGGTCGAAGATGCACGAAGGCATCGCCAAGCGCATGAAGAAGAAAAAGAAGGATGCCGAGGACGTTTCAGGCAGCGAAAACGTCGAGAACGCGGTCTCGCGGGTGGAACACAACCCGTCCACGTGGCAGCTGCTGGTGCAAATCATGCGCTCGCCCGCCATCATCTTCCTGTTCCTGTTCTTCTCCATGCAGTCGCTGGGCTCGGGCGCGATGAAGAGCTTCGCCGTCGCCGGCCTCGTCACCCTGCACAACACCCCGGCCGCCGCCGCGGGCGGGGCGCTGACCGGCTTCCTGTTCGCCTCCGCCATCGGCGTGCTGCTCGGCGGCGTCATTGCCGACAAGAACAACCGCCACGACCTCGTCGCCTTCGGTGCGCTGATCATGACCGCGGCGATCTGCCTGCTGGTCGCCAAGGTCAACCTGCACTACGCGCTGCTGACGTTCGTGTTCACCGTCGCCGGCCTGTTCCAGGGCATCATCCGCCCCGCCCGCGACATGATGATCCGCGCGGCGAGCCCCGGCGGCTCGATGGGCAAGGTGGTCGGGCTGGTGTTTTCGGGCGAAGCCATCGGCGGCGCCATCGCACCGGTGCTGTTCGGCTTCCTGATCGATATCGGCCAGACCGTCATGGTGTTTTACCTGTCGGCGATCTTCATGCTGCTTTGCGGCCTGTCGGTTTACGGCTCCTACCGTCATTCCCGCGCCCAGGCGCGCGCCGCCCTCAAGGCAGCGCAGTAAACAGGAGACAGTCCATGACCGACGCCACCGCAGGCACGCTCAAGCGCGACGTCACCGTGATCGGGCTCGTCTCGGGCGGCCATTTCATGAGCCACTATTTCTCGACGGTGCTGCCGCCGCTGTTCCCATTCCTGCACAAGGATCTGGGCGTCAGCTACACGCTGCTGGGCCTGCTGTTGTCGGCGAAGAACCTGACGTCGGGCACCATGCAGCTTCCGGCGGGCATTCTTGTCGACAAGTACGGCGCCAAGACGCTGCTGATCGTCGGTTTCGCGATCATGACGCTGTGCTTCTTCCTGTTTTCGATCACCACGAATTTCTGGCTGATGGCGTTGCTGATCCTCATGGCCGGCTGCGGCAATGCCGTGTTCCACCCGGCGGATTATTCGATTCTCAACGGCACCATCCACGAATCGCGCATCGGGCGCTCTTTCTCGGCCCATACCTTTTCCGGCAATCTCGGCGATGCACTCGCCCCGGTGGTGGTGCTGACCATCGCCACCATCTGGAACTGGCGCATCGGGATCATCGTTTCCTGCATCGTGTCCTTCATCCTGATGATCGGCATGATCACCCAGTGGAACCGCGTCGTCGAAGGCGAGGCCAAGCCGAAGGCCAAGAAAAAGAAGGACGAGTCCAAGGCGGCTGACGTCGTCACCACCGATCAGGCGGTTGCGGCAGCGGAAACCGAAATGGGTACCTGGGCAGCGGTGAAGCAGATCATCCTGTCGCCCCCGATGCTGTTCCTGTTCCTGTTCTTCGCCCTCCAGCAGCTGGGCTCGGGTGGCTTCCGCAACTGGGCAGTGGCCGGCCTCGTCACCCTGCATGAAACCCCCGTCGCCATCGCCGGTGCGGCGCTGACCGGATTCCTGTTTGCCTCGGCCTTTGGCGTGCTGGCGGGCGGTGTTGTCGCCGACAAGCAGAGCCGTCATGACCTCGTTGCCGGTGGGGCTTTGCTGCTCACCGCCATACTGGCACTGATCGTCGGCCGCTTCCCGCTCAATACCGTCGTTCTGGTCGGCGTCTTCACCCTGGCCGGCTGGGTGCAGGGCATGATCCGCCCGGCCCGCGACATGATGATCCGCGCAGCGAGCCCCAAGGGCTCGATCGGCAAGGCCTTCGGCTTCGTCTTTTCCGGACAGGCCATCGGCGGCACCATCGCCCCGGTGGTGTTCGGTGCCATGATCGACTTCGGCGCGCCCCAGTGGGTATTCTATTCGTCAGCCGTATTCATGGTGATCTGCATGCTTGCCGTGCTCGGCTCCGCGCGCGAGGCCCGCAAGGCCTCCCGCGCCCAGTAACGCAGGAAGGAAAACCCGTGTCCGAGGCCGCCACTGCCGACGTTGCCCGCAACGACGTAAAGATCCTGAGCCTCGTTTCGGCCGGGCATTTCTGCAGCCACTTCTACATGCTGGCGCTGCCTGCACTGTTCATCTTCCTCAACAAGGACATGGGTATCAGCTTTACCCTGCTCGGCGCGATGCTGAGCGCGCGCTATGTTGCCACCGGCATGGCCCAGGTTCCCGCTGGCTTCATGGTCGACCGCTACGGCGCCAAGACCGTGCTGATGCTGGGCATGTTCGTGATGGTTGCTGCCTTCGCCGTCATGGCTTTCGCGCCCAACTACTGGGTTCTGATGCTTCTGGTCATAATCGGCGGTGTTGGCGATGCGGTGTTTCATCCCGCCGATTACGCGATCCTCAACGGTTCCGTATCCGAAGCCCGCATGGGCCGCGCATTCTCGATCCATACTTTTTCGGGCCATCTCGGCTTTTCGGCTGCACCCGTCGCCATCACCTTCATGTCGACGCTTTGGGACTGGCGCGTGGCGCTGCTGGTCGTCGCCGGTTTCGGCCTTGCCATCCTCGCCCTCCTGCTGACCCAGTGGTCGAGCCTGAAGGACGACGTTCTGACCTCCAAGCGCCGCAAGGAAAAGGAAGCGAACGGGGAAAAGGAAAAGATGGGCGACCATGCGCGCCTCTTGTTCTCGCGCCCCGTGCTCGTGCTGTTTGCCTTCTTCGCCATGTCGACGCTGGCGGGCAACGGCCTGCACGCTTTCGCCATCCCGGCGCTGAACGCGCTGCACGGCACGTCCGCCATAGACGCGGGCTTCGCCGTCAGCACCTACATGCTGGTCAGTTCCTTTGCCGTGCTGGCAGGCGGCTTCATCGCCGACAATATCCAGCGCCAGGATCGATTCGCGGCGCTGATCTATTCCATTTCCATCGTCACCGTCCTGATGATTACCTTCTTTTCGGTGCATTACGCGCTGCTGGTGTTCTTTTTCGGCCTGACCGGGTTCTGCCACGGCGTGATCCGGCCCGCCCGTGACATGATGGTGCGCGAAGTAACTCCCGAGGGCTCTTCGGGAAAGGTGTTCGGCTTCATCTTTACCGGCCAGAATGTCGGCGGCGGTATCGCGCCGATCATCCTCGGTTTCGTGCTGGACAACTTCCCGCCCCAGTACATCTTCTTCACCTCGATCATCTTCATGGCGCTTTGCGTCGGCACGATCCTGCTGCCGCGCGGCCCCATGACGAAGCGCCGCGGCGCGGCCACCCCGGCCGAATAGGGATTTCTGCGACTTTGGTCGGAGGCGCCGGAATTATTCCGGCACCTTACCGATTCCACGATTGCCCGGAAAATCGCCCCGGGATATGTTCCTCGCAGTGACGGTTCCCTTCGGGGAATCAAAAGGGAACAGGGAAGGACATCCTTCGCACGCGCGAGATCGTCCCGTCCTTGGCTGCCCCCGCAACTGTCAGCGGAGAGCGCATTTCCACCAACGCCACTGGGTAACCGGGAAGGCAGGAAAAGCGCAGCGACCCGCGAGCCAGGAGACCTGCCGTCACGAGCGTCACTTTTCCACAGGCCGGGGTGTGTCGGTGGGACGGAATACCGTTAGCGGTGACGCGGCAACGTGCCGTCGCAGGGGGATTCCGTCGTGGAGAGTTCATCACCACAGGTCCAGACCGTTTTCTGTCCACCGCCATCAGGCGGCGGATTCTTTTGCGTACGGCAATTCCAACGCCACGGAACGCAAGGTTGCGTCCGGGGCTCAGTCAAGCCAGCCGCAAAAGGAAAACATCTATGACCGGCATTACCCGCCTGCGCGCGCCGCTCGCGCTCGGCCTGCTTATCAGCATCAGCCCCGCCGTCCTCGCCCAGGAGACGAAAACCCCGAAGCCGCCGACCAGCGTCGGCGATGAAGTCGTCGTCTCCGCCTCGCGCGTTCCCCTGCCCGCCCAGGAAACCGGCTCCGCCGTCACCGTTCTGACCGGACAGGAGCTTGAAGAACGCGGCGTGCGCGTCGTCTCCGACGTGCTACGCGATGTACCCGGCCTTGCGGTCAGCCGCACGGGCCAGATCGGCGCCTTCACCCAGATCCGCATGCGCGGCGCGGAAGGCAACCAGACCCTCGTGCTGGTCGACGGCATCGAGATGAACAACCCCGCGGGCGGGTCCGAATTCAACATGGCCCACATGATGTCCGCCGACATCGCCCGTATCGAAATCCTGCGTGGGCCGCAAAGCGCCCTGTACGGCTCGGACGCCATCGGCGGGGTCATCAACATCGTGACCAAGACGCCCGGCAAGGGCTGGTCGGGTCTGGCTCGGGCCGAAACCGGCAGTTTCGCAACCCGCGACGGCCTCACCAACATCGCCTATGGCGGCGACAGGTTTTTCGTCACCGGAACCTACAACCGTTATGTGACCAACGGCATTTCCGAAGCCAAAGCCGTAAATGGGAACCACGAGGCCGACCTCTACGATAACGGCACCGGCCACATCAAGGCCGGCATCCAGCCTCTCGACAACCTCAAGTTCGAAGCTGTCGCCCGACAGACTAACGCGCGGCGCGAAACCGACGAAAGCGTCGTGAAGATCGGCGCTCAGGACGACGGATCGGGCAACAACTTCCGCGAACGCCACGGCATGGTTCGGGGCGATCTTTCCCTCATGGGCGGCAACTGGACCCATGCAATGCGCGCGGCCCACAGCGAGACGGGCAATGACACGCTGAATGCCAGCAAGCAGCGTACCTACCTGACCCATGGCACCAAGACCAAGTACGACTACCAGACCAGCGTGCTGTTCGCGACGCCGGGGATGGCAAATGCCGAACACAGGGTCACACTGGCCGCCGAGCAGGAAACCGACCAGCAGGTCAGTTCCGGTTACGGCACGACGAAAAGCGTCACCGTCGTCAACCGGGGTTATGTCGGCGAATACTGGATCGGCCTGTGGGACCGCCTATTCCTTTCCGGCAGCCTGCGCTGGGACGACAATGATCCCCTGTTCGAGGATGAACTGACCTGGCGCGGCACGGCGGCCTATGTCCACCGTCCGTCGAATACGCGCTTTCACGGAAGCCTCGGGCGCGGCGTCAAGAACCCGACACTGTTCGAGCTTTACGGCACGACCTCGACCTTCACCGGCAATCCGAACCTGCGCTCAGAGCGTGTGCTGGGCATGGATGCGGGCATCGAGCAGACCTTCTACGAGGGCGCCCTGATCGGTGACGTGACCTATTTCCGCAACCGCTTCGAGGACTTCATCGACGGCACCGGCAATAGCGCGAAAAACGTCGCCGGAACCACCAAGGTCGACGGCCTTGAATTCACTGTCGTCGCCAAGCCGGCCGAGGCGTTCAAGCTGACCGCCAACTACACCTACACCTATTCGCAGGATGCCAACGGCACGGAACTCGTGCGACGCGCCCGGCATATCGCGGGCATCAACGGCAACTACGCCTTCAAGATCGACGGGCGCAAGGCCAATGCCAATCTCGGGCTGCGCTTCAACGGCCAGCAGGACGACATCGTCTACGACAGCTATTCGCCGACGACCGTGAAGCATACGGAACGCCTGAACGGCTTCGCGCTGCTGAATTTCGGCTTCAACTGGGATTACGCCGAGAATGTCCGGGTTTTCGCCCGCGGCGAAAACCTGATGGACAAGAAATACCAGGAGGTCTTCGGCTACGGCACGCCGGGGCGCGCCGTCTTTGCCGGCCTGACCGTCCGCTTCGGTCCAACCTCGGTGCGATGATGAACGGGGCCGCGACCACGCTGCTGCGAAATGTCGCCCTTGCGGCGGGCGCAGCACTGGTTGCGACCCTGATCCTTTTTACCGGCCAGGCACGTGCGGAAAAGCCCCGTCGCATCGCATCCATCAACCTCTGCACCGATCAGATCGCGATGCTGCTCGTCCCGCGCGAACGGATCGTATCGCTCAGTTTCCTTGCCGCCGACCCGGCGTCGTCGGCGATGGCGACTGAAGCTAAGGGCTTTCACCTCAACCGCGGACGGGTCGAGGAAATCCTGCCCCTGTCCCCCGACATCATCCTCGCCGGCCCCTATGCGGCGCGGGCGGCGGTCGGACTTCTGCGGCGCCTCGGCCATCGCGTGTTCGAACTGCCGATCGGTGAAAGCCTCGCCGACGTCGCCCGCCATATCCGGGCCGTTGCCCATGTCCTTGGCGAAGAACATCGCGGCGAAGCCGTACTCTCGGATTTCGAGGCACGCCTTCGCGCCATTCCCGCGCCACCGCCCGGAAGCCGCCCCGTCGCGGCCCTTTACGCGCCCAACGGCATTACCTCCGGCGCCAAAAGCCTGCCCCAATCGGTAATGGATGCCGCGGGATTCGATAACCTTGCAGCACATCGCGGCATCGCCGGGGTCGGCCGCCTCGGCATCGAAGACATCGTCGCGGCCCGACCCGATGCCCTGATCCTGGCGCGCCTCAGCGTCGAGCATCCGTCGCTTGCCGCGCGCAGCCTCGAACACCCGGCACTTGAAGCCGCCGTGCCCAAAGGCGCCGTCATCGCCGTTCCCCACCACATCTGGGCCTGCGCCATCCCGCAGATCGTCACCGGCGTCGAAGCGCTGGCGAATTTGCGCGGCCGCCTTGCAGCGGGAGGCGCCCAATGAACCGCGCCGCCCTGACAGCGCTTCTTGTCATCACCGTGGCGGTGCTGTTCGTCGCCTCGCTGGCCGTGGGCCCGGCCGCCGTCGGCATCGAAAGCCTCGGCAAATTCCTGACGGGCCGCGCGGGCGAAGCGGAACGCATCATCATTGTCGAGGTCCGCCTGCCGCGCGCGCTTCTCGCCGTGCTGATCGGCGGTGCGCTCGGCCTCGCGGGTGCCGTGTTGCAGGGATACCTGCGCAACCCCCTCGCGGAACCGGGCCTGATCGGTGTTTCCGCCTCGGGCGCATTCGGCGCGGTGCTGACGCTTTATACCGGGATCGCCTCCGCCTTCGCGCTGGCCCTGCCGCTCGGCGGAATCCTGGGCGCCGCCATGGGCGTCGTCGCGGTACAAATCCTCGCCGGGCGGGATACCAGCGCCTTCACGCTCATTCTTTCCGGCATCGCGGTGACCAGTTTCGCCGGAGCCCTGACGGCGCTCGCCCTCAACCTTGCCCCCAGCCCCTTCGCGGCACTTGAAATCGTGTTCTGGATGATGGGCTCGCTGGCCGACCGCTCGCTCGATCACGTTGCCCTTGCCGCCCCGTTCATCGCGTTGGGAGCCGGCATATTGCTCACCACAGGGCGCGCGCTCGATGCGCTGACGCTGGGCGAAGATACGGCCGCGACGCTCGGCGTCGATGGCACAAGTCTTCGGCGCAGGATCATCGCGGGCACAGCGCTCGCCATCGGTGCGGCGACCGCCGTCGCCGGTGCCATCGGCTTCGTCGGCCTCGTCGTGCCCCACCTGCTGCGCCCGCTCACAGGCCATCGCCCGGCCGCCCTTCTCGTCACGAGCGCGCTTGGCGGCGCGGCCCTGACGCTTGCCGCCGACATCATTGTGCGCGTGCTTTCGGCCGGTGCCGAAATCAAGCTCGGCGTCGTCACCGCACTGATCGGCGCGCCGTTCTTCCTGTGGCTCGTGCTTTCCGCACGCAGGAGGCTGGCATGACCCGGCTTTCCGCACGCGGCATCCGCCACGCCTTCCAGGGACGCGAGGTCCTGGCGGGCGTCGATTTTGATCTATCTGGCGGCGAGGTTGTCGGCCTGATCGGACCCAACGGCGCCGGCAAGACGACGCTCATGCGCGTGCTCGCGGGATTGATCGATCCCGGCGCAGGCGAGGTCGCCTTCGACGGCTCGCCCATCGCGGGCCTTGCGACCGAGGCCCGCGCCCGCGCCATATCCTATCTGGCCCAAGCGGGCGCCGCCCAATGGGCGGTCACCGTCGAAACCCTCGTCGGGCTGGGACGGTTGCCGCACCTTGGGCCCTTCCGCGGCCCCGGCCCCGCCGATCGCGATGCGGTCGATCGTGCTCTCGCGGCCTGCGACGTCAAAATGATCCGCGACAGGCCCGTCAACCGGCTGTCGGGAGGCGAGCGCGCGCGGGTGATGCTGGCACGTGCCCTTGCCGTGGAAGCCCCCGTGCTGCTCGCCGACGAACCGGTCGCCGGTCTGGACCCCGCCCATGCCATCGACGTCATGGCGGTGCTGGGCGCCCGCGCCAAGGCAGGTGCAGCCATCGTCGTCGTCGTACATGACCTGACCATCGCCGCCCGCCATTGCGACCGGCTGGTGTTGATGCAGGACGGCCGGATCGCCGCCGATGGCCGCCCCGGAGCGGTCCTGAGCGAATCCAACCTCGCCCATGTTTACGGCATACGCGCGCTGACCGGCACCGCCGAGGGCGCCCCCTACGTCATTCCCCTGTCTCGGGCAAACCCCACATGACATTGCGCGCCGCCATAAGACGCCATCCGCTGGCCGTCGCGATCATCCTGTCGCTGGTCCTGCATGGGGCAGCCCTGGCCGCCGCCCATTACGGATTGATGGGAGAAGGACCGGAACTGGTCCGTGCCCAGCGCGTGGCGATGGTCATGATCGAAAATCCCACACCGGCAACAACACCGGCACCAACACCGCAACCTGTAAAAGCGCCAAAGCCGTCGCAACCGCCGGCCTTATCACGGCCCGCGCAGCAGCAAGCGGCCCACCCCGCGCTCGCGCCGCCGCCCCGCCGGCCATCCCCGCCGCCGGAAACCAGAGCCGCCGTCGCCATCGCCCCGCAACCGGCGCGCGATACGAGCGATGCAACGGCAAACAGCCCACCCCCGGTGACGCAACAGGCAAGCCTCGGCGAGGAGGTATCGCCAATGGTGCCCCCTGCCTACAACGCGCCCGGGCAGGGCAACCCCCGGCCCTATTATCCGTGGCTCTCGCGCCAGCGCGGGGAACAGGGCCGCGTCGTCTTGCGCGTTGGTGTCGATGCTGCGGGCAAGCCCTTCGATGTGACGATCATCCGCTCGAGCGGCCACGGCCGCCTCGACCGCGCCGCGGCGGAGGCGCTGCGCCAATGGCGCTTCAAACCCGCGCGCCAAGGCGGGCGCAACGTCGCGGGCAGCGTCGAAGTGCCGGTGACGTTCCGCCTGTCGGACGGCTAGATCAGGTCGCCGGAAATTCTTCGTAAAACGCGAGCTTGCGCTGCAACGGCGCATCATCGACGACGAACAGGCACAACGGCTTCTTGGCCGAGCCGTTCTCGATGGTGATGTTGGCATGAGTGGGAACGGCGAAAGTGTCGTCCTCTTCAAAGGACATGGCCTTGCCATCGACATCGGCGCGCCCCTCACCCTCGATCACGTGCAGAACGCCCGAGCATGACCGGCGCGGCAGTTTCACGGTTTCACCCGCCTGCACCATCATCGCCGAAAAGCCGAGCGTCGGCAGGCATTCGAAGCCGGTTTCGGGATTGACGTAAGCGAGCCACGCGGGCGAGCCGTCGGGGACGTCCTGCGACAGGGCCACCAGCGCCTCGCGCACTTCGGTCCAGGGGTAGCGCGTCAGCGGGTAAGGTGCGCGTACCGCGTTCAGGCTGGCATAGGGCACAAGACCCGACCGGCGATAGCGGGTCTGTGACGAATCGGGCGCATTGCGAAGGCCCTGGGACGGCGCATCGATGCAGTAAGAAGCCTCGAGGTAATAGATCAGCGGCAGATCGAGGGCATCCATCCACACGACGGGGCCTTTTCCTTCGTGGCCGTGCTCGTGCCAGGTGCCGGACGGCGTCAGGATCAAGTCGCCCTTTTCCATCGGGCATTTCTCGCCCTGTACCGTGGTGAAACCGCCCGATCCTTCCACCACGCAGCGGATCGCCGACGGCGTATGCTTGTGATTGGGCGCGGTCTCCTGCGGCAGGATGAGCTGCATGCCGATGTAGATGCTGGGCGTTGCCATCATGTTTTCGAGGCCAAGGCCCGGATTGGCCAGCGCCAGCACGCGGCGCTCGGCCTTCTGAATCGGCGTCAGCTCGCCCGCCTTCAAAAGATTGGGGCGGACATCCTTGTAGCGCCACAGCATCGGCTGGGTGCGATGGCCCGGCTTGCCGTAAGGCAACACCGCGCGCAGGTTCGGCCAGAGCGGCACGAGGTTCAGGCTGGTCAGGCCGTCGCGGTAATCCTTGGGCAGTTCTTCGAGCGTGCCGAGCTGGTGGGACATGGAATCTCCTGTGCTTTGACTGTTACGGGCGCTGTTCGGGGGTCAGCGGCTTTCCGATGATACCCGACGGACGAGGTAATCGAAAACCCTCGGGCTCTGGGGAAGGATGCGGCCGGCCTTGGCGACAGCGTCGTCGTGGGAACAGACATGGATGGCGCCGCCGCAGCCTTCCAGCAGCAATTGCGCCCGGCAGGCGCGCTCCAGATAGAGGGCGAGGACGGTGGCCTCCTCTATCGTGCGCCCGGTGGTGACGATGCCGTGGTTGCGCATGATCAGGACATTGCTGTCGGCAAGCGATCGCGCCACCGCCTTGCCGCGCGCCTGGTCCACGATCAGGTCGGCGGTTTCGGTAAAGACCGGGATGCCCGCATGGAACATCGCGCCTTCATGCCCGATGCCCTGGATTTCCCGGCCAAGGGCCGAAAAAGCGACGGCGTAGGGCGCGTGGGTATGAACCACCGCGCCGACATCGCGGCGCACGCGCAGGATTTCCGAATGGATGAAGACCTCGATATGGCGCGCACTCGCGCCCGCGACCTTCTCGCCCTCGATATTCACCGTGATCAGGTTATCGGGGGTGATTTCCTCGAGCCCGAAATTGTGCGGCTTCATCAGGAAATGCTCGTCGTCGCCCGGCAGGCGCGCGGTGACATGACCGAAAATCAGGTCCCCCTGGCCCTCGCGCGCCAGAATGCGGCCTGCGTTGATCAGTGAGTCTTTCAGGGCATCTATGGTGGACATCTCAACTCTTTTTGCTGGAAAGGATCAGACGAATTCGGGCTTTTCCGACAGGTAATGTGCCCGCATCTTCTCGCGGAACGGCGCCATCTTGTCGGCATTGAGCTCGGCGGGCGGGTTCTGGCCCACGGGAAGCAGCGGATGATAGGACACCCCGCCAAGCTCTTCGGCGAAGGTGCGCTTGGCGTCGGCCACCAGCGCGGAGTCCATCAGGAAATCGAGCGCGGCACCGGCCAGGACCTTGGCGCCCGCGACCGCGCCCTTGTGGGCGATGGAGGTCGCCAGCGCCACGCCCGCGGCCCAGTGATGGAAACCGATATTGGGAATGTTCGCCGGGAAATAGAACTTCACCATCGGCACCTTCCACGACACGTCGCCGCCGTCGTTGGCCGAGGGACGCTGGCGGGCCTCGCCCTTCCAGGGCGGCATGGCGTCGCGCAGGCCTT
>JAURLI010000076.1 GCA_030831315.1 Alphaproteobacteria bacterium | reverse complement strand
TGAAGCGCGCCTTCTCCGGCATTTGAGCGAAATCCCCCGCGATAGCGGTTGAGGCTTCGGATCCGCGGCGCGATCCTTGCCTGATGAGCAGCATCGGCACCATCGCCGCGCAGGGGCTCGCCTTTCAGGCGACGCGCCTTGCCGTCGCGGCATCGAATATCGTCAACGCCCGCACCAGCGCCGAGGCAACGGCGGACGGCCGCGTGCTGGGCGCGATCTACCAGCCGCGCATGGTTGTTGGCGTCTCCAACCAGGAGGGCGGACTGCGCGCGGAAATCCGGCCGGTCAACCCGGGCAGCCACATCGTTTTCGACGCCGCCAGTTCAACCGGCTTTTCCGCCGTCCCCAATGTCGATATTGCATCGGAAATGGTGACGATGATGATCGCCTCCACCAGCTACCGCGCCGCGGCGCAGCTGATCGCGCTGGACGCCTCCCTTTCCGACACCCTGACCGACCTCCTGGCCTGAGGCGCCTCGCTTGCCCCCGTTGCCGCCCGCGGGTATCTTGCGGTCGCGCCGGCCGGGTTAGCTCAGCGGTAGAGCAGCGGTTTTGTAAACCGAAGGCCGGGGGTTCAAATCCCTCACCCGGCACCAGTCTTCGCTGACCGCAAGACGACCCATGCGGGCGTTATGGTTACCCGAAAATTAAGGTTTGCGTGATGTGCTTGCCCTGACCAAGGGCAAACAGGCAGCACGATGGCGCCTTCAGACTCGACACTGCCGCAAGCAGATACCGTCGCCCACCTGCTGGAAGCGGGCGTAGCCTGCCATCGCGCTGGCCGGCTGGACGATGCGCTCGCCTGCTACGAACAGGTGCTTGCCGTCCAGCCCGACCAGCCCGATGCTGGCCACCTCAGCGGGCTGATCGCCTTCCAGCGCGGCGACATCGACCGCGCCGTTGCCCTGATGTCGAACGCATCCGCGGCGGCGCCGGGCAACCCGGCAATCCACAACAACCTCGGTCTCGCCCATGCGGCTGAGCGCGACCACGCCTCGGCTGCAGAAAACTTTCGCCGTGCCATCGCACTGTCGCCGTCCTATGCAGAAGCCCACTGCAATCTCGGCAACATGCTGGCCGAACTGGGACAGGCTGCGGAAGCCGAAGCCTGTTACCGCAACGCGCTCACGATTGCCCCCGGCTTCGCCGGCGCCTGTTTCAATCTCGGCAACGTGCTGAGGGATCAGGGCCGGCTGCAGGAAGCGAGCGCGGCATTCGAAAATGCCATCGCGATAAATCCCGCTTATGCGAAGGCCCATAACAACCTCGCAGACGTTCTCAAGAGCATGGACCGCGTGGCGGAGGCTTTGGAACATTTCCGCCGCGCCTGCGAGATCGAACCCGGCTCCGCCGATTATCACAGCAACCTTATCTTCATTCAGGACTTCGATCCGGACATCGACATCAGCACGCAGCAGACCGAGCGGCAGCACTGGAACGAGAAATTCTGCCTGCCGCAACTTGCCACGATCACGCCGCATGAAAATGACCGGACCCCTGATCGGCGCCTGCGTGTCGGATACGTTTCCGGAGATTTTCGCGTCCATTCCGCATGCGAAGGCTTCGCCCCGCTGATCACCGGCCATGACAGCCGGGCGTTTGAAGTCTTCTGCTATTCGACTGCCCCGAAGTCCGATTCCATGACGGAAACGCTGCGCACGTCGGCAACCCAATGGCGCGAAGTGTCATCGATGTCGGATGAAAAATTGTCGGAAACGATCAGGGCCGATGGCATCGACATTCTCGTCGATCTTGCCGGCCACACCCACGGCAGCCGGCTTGGCGTGTTTGCGCGAAAGCCAGCGCCAGTCCAGGTTACCGGCATCGGACATTTGCCGCCGGGCCTCTCCACGATCGACTACCGCCTGACGACGAAGGACTGGACCTATCCCGCCGAAGAGCCGCTTTTCCCCGAGGCCCCCGTGTACCAAGAAACCATGTTCGGATTCCGGCCGCCGGAAGGGATGCCTGAAGTCTCGCCTGCGCCCGGCCTCAACTCCGGCGTGATCACATTCGGATCAATGAACCGGCTTTCCAAGATTTCCCCTGAGGTTCGCGCGGCCTGGGCCAAGATTCTTATCGGCGTCCCGACCGCCCGGCTGCTCATCAAGGCGCCCGGGCTGAAACAGGCTTCAACGAAGCGGGGAATTCTCGACGAGTTTGCCGCCCTTGGCGTTCAACCCGAACGCCTCGTCCTGATCGGCGGAACCAACCAGGCCGAGCATCTTCGCACCTTCCAGGACATCGATATTCATCTCGATCCCTTTCCCCATGGCGGCGGGATAACGACACTGGAAAGCCTGTGGATGGGCGTGCCGGTGCTCGGCATCAATGACAGCCTGAAGATGCCCCATCGGCTGATCGCCACGATCCTGCGTCCGCTCGGCCTCGAAGACTGGATTGCCCGCAGCCCCGACGATTACTGCGCCCGTGCGCTAGCCTGGGCGTCGCGCCCCAACGAATTGGCGCGCCTGCGAACGGAACTGCGGGACCGCGTCGCGAACGTTTACGGAACCCATCCCGCCCGCGTGGAAGCGGCCTACCGGGTCATGTGGCAGCGATGGTGTGCGGGGGAAACGCCCTCGGCCATCGACATGTGCTGAAAAAGAAACGGGGCCCGATGGGGCCCCGTTCCACGCCTGCATGAACAAGCGGTCTAGCTGGACTTCTTTTTCGCCTTCTTCGACGAACCGAGGTAGCCCTGCATGCGCTTCACCACATCGGGCGAAACCTTGCTCATGTTGGCGACGAGCTTCTGCAGCTGCTCGCCCGACATCGGGTTGAACTCGGACTTGGTCTTTTCGATCTCGCCCAGGAACGCCGGATCCTTGCTCATCGCATCGAAGGCGGCGCGGAGCGCCGCGACGCGATCGGCGGGCACGCCCGGCGTGGTCAGGAACGAACGGCCGACGGCGCCGCCGCCCGAGTAGAAGGCGAGCAGGTCCTTGTCGGCCTGGGTCTTGCCCAGTTCGACCACTGCCGGGACGTTCGGCAGTTCGGGCGAACGTTCAAGGGTGTACTGAACCAGCAGGTTGATCTTGTTGTTCTTGAGCCAGTCCTGCTTGGACACCTTCAGCGTGTTCCACGAGGTCAGCGCACCGTCGACTTCGCCGCGCTCCATCGCCAGCATGCCGGCCGTGGAGCCGGTGTAGCCGCCGATGATCTTGAACTTGGTGCCGAGCATGCCGTTCAGCAGGCGCGGATAGCCTTCCGACGGCGAACCCGGGCCGGTGCTGGCAACCGGAGTTTCGTTGGAGAACACATCCTGAATGGTCTTGGCCTTCGAGGTGTTCCAGGTCAGATGCACTTCGACGATCGAGGTGGTGCGGCCGATCCAGTTGAAGTCGTTCGACTTGTAACGCACGGCCTTGTTGCCCAGCGCTTCTTCGAGGGCGAGGTTCTGCGACACGATGCCGAGCGCGGAGCCGTCCTTCGGCGCAACCGCATAAAGGAAGTTCGCCGCCTTGAAGGAGCCGGCGCCGGGCATGCTCTGGGCCACCAGGCTCGGCTTGCCGGGAATATGCTTGCCGATGTGGCGGGCAACGAGGCGGCCGTAGAAGTCATAGCTGCCACCGGCGGAGAAGCCGATGTACATGTTGACGTTCTTGCCGTTGTAGAAATTCTCGATGGACTGGGCCGAAGCGGAAGTCGCGGTCAGGGCGAACGCAGTCGCCGCCGCAACGGACGTGAGAACAGTCTTGGTCGTCATGGAGGGGGACCTCTATAGGGTTGGGCCATCTGCGCCATCGCAGTGGCCACGTTCACGCGTAAGCTGGTCTGATACTGCAAGCGCGCGGCATCTGCCGCGCGCTTGAACTTCTAAC
>JAURLI010000075.1 GCA_030831315.1 Alphaproteobacteria bacterium | reverse complement strand
TGTGGAAGACATCCACGCAGGACCCCAGCACCTGGTCGGCCTTGACCGGCAGGAGATGCTCGATCGTCTTGAGCGTCGCCTTGCTGGTGGCGTTGATGTAGTTGATCTTGAAGTCCGTCGGATCCAGCGTCATGACGTTGATCGGCATCTGGTCGACCATCGTCAGCAGGCGCTTGGTTTCCTTGTCTGCGTTCACCTTGTCGGTCACCACCGCCCAGCTGACCGTCGGGCCGACATATTCGCCTTCGGTGTCATAGAGCGCGGTGACGTTGAGGTCGAGGTACTCGCCGCCAAGCTGGATGACCGCGTGGTGCGGCAGGTTCTTCGGATCGGCCAGCAGCTTGCGCTGGTGTTCCGGGTTCTTGTGGAAGACGTCGATGCAGGTCCCGACCAGCTCATCCGCCGTAATGGGCAGAAGATGCTCGAGGGACTTGACCGTTTCGAGAGACTTCTTGTTCGCGTAGTTGATCTTGAAGTCTTCCTTGCCGGCGCTCATGACGTTGATCGACAGGTTTTCGACGATCTGGGTCAGGCGGTTGGCCTTGGACACGGCCTCCTTGAGGGAGACCATGGCACGCCACAGCACGCCGATCTCGTCGCCGCGCTCGGCGCCGACGATTTCGAAGCGGGTGCGGCCCGCGGCCAGAAGGCCGATGGCATCCGCCGCCTGGGTGATCGGACGGGCGGCGAGCTTGCCGATGCCGAAGCCGAGAGCGAGCGCGGTAACGCCAAGGACGCCCAGAAGGATGAGCACGACGTTCATCAGCCCGTACCAGAGCGCGAAGGCCTCATTCAGGGGCGCGCGAACCAGCAGCGACCAGCCGACGCCCGGATAGCCCAACGCACCTGCGCTGTGGACGTAACCCGCGGCCTGCGCAATCTTCTTGCGGGCATGGGTGGCGATCATGTGACCGGACTTGCCTTCAGTGGAGAGCTTGGCCGCGCCGACGCCGGCGGCAGCGAGGTTGAGCTTGCCGATGACGTTGTAGTTGCGCTTGTAGCCCGACACATCCTTGAAGCCGAGGGCCATCGGATCGTAATCGACCAGGACGACGCCGGCCTTGTTCAGGAGCGTAACCTCGGCATGAGGCATGCCTTCTTTTTTCAGTTCCCGATATGTCGTCGAAAGGATTTCCTCGACCAGGCTGAAGTCGGCGAAGTTCGCCCACACGGCGACGATCTTGCCCGCCTCGTCCTTTACCGGAGCGGCAAAGGTCATGGTGAAGGAATCATCCTTGTAAACCTTGGAAACCAGTTCGTTGCGCGCGACGTCCTCGACGACGGTGCCGGTCAGCTTGTCGCTCTTGGTGAATTCACCGGCGACGGCTTTCTTGAACCAGGTGGCATCGGCGAAAGACTGGCTGTAGAGGGAATCGGTGGCAACGGGCTTGCCCGCGGCGTCGATCGAGTTGACCGCGCGGACCTTGCCGTCCAGCGACACCAGCATGGTCAGCTTGTAGATGCCGTAGCCGGTGACGTAGCCGTCCATGGCCTTGGCCAGCTTGCCGCCCTTGCCCCAGTAGTTCGGGCTCTGGGCCGCGACGTTGAGGCCGAAGGCCTGCACGTCGCCGTAGCGCTCGAACAGGCTGCGCTCGACCATTTCCAGGCCCTGATCGGCAAATGCCTCCATCTGGCTGCCGAGCTTCTCTTCCATGTCGCCGGTCCGGAACTGCAGGAAGCCATAGACAATGGCGAGCGGCACGATGGCGAATACCACCAGCAACACCGCGAGCTTCGCCTGGAGATTGAAAAAGCCGACCTTGGCCTTGGTCTGGGTCTGGTCCGCGGGCGCCGGTTCGGCTGCCGGGGACTTCTTGTTGCGCTTAACGGCTATCGACATGGTGTCAGTTCCTTCCTCTGCACTTGCTTGAGTAAAAACGGGCCTTGGGCGGGGGGCGCCGCCCCTTGATTGGCCCGCCTTCCCTCATCGGCTGACGGGCATATGCATGGAGTTTTAGTGGTTAGTGGTTAAAATTGGCTTACTGGAGTATTTATTTTGAAGTTAAGTGATAAATACTACGTGTTATTATCTATATGAATATACCTAATTTTAAAATATTAGGCATGAAATTGTATGCGATAATACTTGCGTTTTTTCCGGCGATTCGATCTAATCCATGAACTGAGTATGGTTTTGCCGCCTCGCGCGGGGGTTTCCCAACCCACTGATTACCTTGGTTATTGCGCCTGCTACCCACCAAACAGAGGAAAGTCCCATGAAAGCTCTGATCGTCGACAGCCAATGGATATCGCGGGCGGGTCTTACCCACCTTTTGTCGCTCATCGACCCGAAATGCACGGTCAGCGAGGCGTCCGACCTCTCCGAAGCGCTCAGCGTCCTGTCTAAAAACAAGTGCGACATCTGCCTGATGGACCCGGCTTTGGCCGATATCGCCCCTCTGGACGCCGTCCGCAGGCTGCGCGCCATAGCCGGGGAAATCCCCATCGCTGTTGTCAGCGATAGGGAATCCAGGCTTTTCGCCCTCCAGGCGGTGGAAGCCGGCGCCCAAGCCTATATTGTGAAGAAATCCAGCGCCGAGGATATTCGCCGCGCCATTGAACGTGTGCTCGGTGGAGAAATATCCCTGCCCGCCAACCTGCGCGACCTGCCCGGCCACGACGAATCAAAAAGTGGACTTTCGGAAGCCCCGGCCTCCTATACGTCGTCGAACGGGCACGATCCCGTCTCCGTCCTGACGCCCCGCCAGCGCGATGTGCTGGGCCTTATCGCAACCGGCAAGCGCAACGCCGAGATCGGCGAGGTGCTCGAGATTTCCCCCCGCACCGTGCAGATCCACGTTTCGACGATTCTGAAACTGCTCGGGGTCGGAAATCGCACCGAGGCTGCCCTGCTCGCCCGTAAGCACGGCCTCGGCGCATGACCCCGTATGTAACCATCCCTTAACAAACAGATATAATACTTGCCGCTTCAGGTGCGGCTGGCTCAGTTCCGCCGGTCGAAAGACTCATGCGTTTCATCGGGAAGAGCCCCCGGAGAAGCCATGCGGCTGGAGAAACGACAGGATACCGAAGGTGAGCGCCTTGCCCTGCGCGAGGCCATTGCCAGCCTGAGAGCCGGTTGTGCCAACACGGCCGCGCCCTGCGCTGCTGTGTGCCCGCGCCAACCGCCCAGAAGCGACTGTTCGCCCGACTGCCCCGACGTACGCACGTCCCTGTCTACCGAACCCGCCGCCGAACCGCTGGAGGCGACGGTCGCCCCCCTCGTTTACCAACTCGCCAAGCTGCAGGTCTTTCAGCCTTACTGGTCCTGCGGGGGCCACAGCCACCCCGATGGCACGATCTGGAAGACACCGCGCGTCTGGTTCTATTGCGCCGATATCGTACATGCGCGCGCGCTGGCCGATTGCCTGCTCGATACCAAGGTCCGCAAGTTCCTCAAGTGCCGCTGGCAAATCGCGCTGACCTATTGCGAACCCGGCAATACCGGCGCGGCATTCGCCATCGAACCCTCGCCAGCCGAAACGGTCCCTCTTGCCGATCTTCAGTCTGATGCGCGCAGGCTCGCCGATATTCTTTCGGATGCGATGGCACGCCAGCTCGATATCATCGAGGCTGCCGCTTCTCCCGCCTAGGCCGGCCGTCGAGGTCGATGCTTTCGCCGAGAAACGGCACCATCGCCGCCCAGCCAAGCTCTTCCTCGATCCGTGCGCGCAGCGCATCGGACGATTCCGGCTCGCCATGGGTGACGATCACGCCCTTGGGCGCCTTCGGCAACCGGCCAAGCCAGTCCATGATTTCCGACGCCCCGGCATGGGCCGACAGCATATCCAGGTTATGGACCTCGGCCTTCACGGCCACGTGCTCGCCGTGGATCTTCACCGTCGGCGCACCGCCGACAAGCTGGGCGCCGCGGGTGCCTGCCGCCTGAAAGCCCGTGAACACGACCGAACTTTTGGGATCGCGCAGGTAGACCTTGAGGTGGTGGACGACACGCCCGCCCGACGCCATGCCGCTCGCCGACAGAATGATCTTGGGATAGCGGTTGTGGTCGAGCGCCTTCGATTCCTCCACTTCACGGACATACTTCGCGTTCTCGCAGACGAGCGTGCAGCGCTTCGCACTCAGGCGATGCTCGGCCCGGTGCCGGCACAGAAGGTCGCTGGCGCTCTGGGCCATCGGGCTGTCGAGGAACACGGGCACATCCGGGATGCGCGAGGTCTGCTTCAGGCGCTCCAGGTGAAAAAGAATCTTCTGCGCGCGCCCGACGGCAAAAGCGGGAATGACGACGGTGCCGCCGCGCCCCACCGTGCGGGTGATGATGTCGGAAAGAATCGTTTCGGGGTTGGTTTTGGGATGCTCGCGGTTGCCGTAGGTGCTTTCGACAACGACCCAATCCGCCGCCGGCGGGGCTGCGGGCGGGCGCATCACGGGATCGCGTGACCGGCCGAGATCGCCCGAGAACAGCACGCGGGTACGCCCCGCTGTCACCAGCACCGACGATGCCCCCAGGATATGCCCGGCGTAAAAAAGGCGAACCTTGAAGCCCTTGGCAATGGTGCGTTCGCGCTCGAAGGGAAGTTCGCGCAGGTGGGCGAGCGCGGCCTCGGCCTCGGCCCGGGTATAAAGCGGAAGCGCCGAGTGATGGCGGCTCAGCTGGTGGCGATTGAGGAACGCCGCTTCCTGTTCCTGCAGGAAGCCCGAATCGGGAAGCAGGATGCCGCAAAGATCGATGGTCGCCCCAGTCGCATAAACGACGCCGCGATAACCCGCCTTGTAGAGAAGCGGCAGGGAGCCCGAATGATCGATATGGGCGTGGGTCAGGACCGCCGCATCGATGTCCGACGGCGCGAACCCGAAAGGCTTCCAGTTGAGCAGCCGCAGCTGCTTGACGCCCTGGAACAGGCCGCAATCGACAAGGACGCGGCGTCCGCCCGCGGAAAGGACGTATTTCGATCCCGTGACGGTACCGGCAGCCCCGGCGACAAGCAGTTCCATGAAACTTCCCCGGCTAGTTGCCCCAGATGTCGTCCGCCACCTCTATCAGGCGGGCGAGCTTCGCCTCCTGCTGGGCGGCGTTCATCACGCCGACGACCGAGGAAGAGAACCCGCATTGCGGCGAAATGCACAGCCGGTCGAGATCGACGACCTTGGCCGCCTCGGCCACCTTGGCCTTGAGCGCGTCGGCCCTTTCAAGCTCGGCCGACTTCGTCGTCATGGCGCCGACCACCACGGTCTTGTCCTCGGGCAGCGCCTTGAGCGGCGCGAAGGACCCGGCGCGCGGGCTGTCGTATTCAAGGAAGTAGAAGCGCACGGTCAGCTTGCGGAACAGCTTTTCGGCGACGTCGTCGTAACCGCCCGACGCCTGCCAGTGGCCTTCCTTGTTGCCGCGGCACAGATGCAGCCCGACCGCCATCCCCGCGGGCGCCCCGGCCACCACGGCGTTGACGGCATCGGTGTACATTTCAAGCAGGTCTTCCCACCTGTCGCCGCGTGCCGCCAGCCCCTCGCGGATTTTCGGGTCGCCCAGCTTGGCGATCGAGGTTTCGTCGAGCTGCACATAACGGCAACCCGCATCGAACAGGGCCTTCATCTCGGCATGGTAGGCGGCCGCCAGGTCCGACCAGAAGTCGTCGAGATTGGGATAAACGTCGCGCGAGATATTGGCGCGTCCCGAACGGTAATGGACGTAAGCCGGGCCAGGCAGCGTGACCTTGGGCAGCGCCGTGGTCACGCAGGAATTGAGAAACCTGAAATCATCGACATTGGTCGGCCCCGCCCAGCGCACCTTGTCAACGATCTGCGGGACGCGCTGGGCGATGACGTCGCCCTTGGCGTCCGTGTAGGAAAACTGGCCGCCCAAGTCGGGGCCTTCCTTCAGGCCGGTAATGCCGTGGGTGGTGAAGCTGTCGGAATAGGTATGGCGCCGGAATTCGCCGTCGGTCGCGACGCGAAAGCCGTGGCGTTCCTGAAGCTTGACGACGGCACGGATTTCCTCGTCCTCGATTTTGCGCAGCGCCGCCCCGTCGATCTCGCCCGCGAGATGGCGCTGGCGCGCATCCTTCACCGATTGGGGCCTGACGAGGCTGCCGATCAGTTCGGCGCGGAACGGGGGATTGTGCGGAGCGTGAGCCATGATGTGTCTTTCGTCTTTATGGGTGCTGGCTGTTCAGGATTTCCTGCGTGACGGCTGCCAGGCAAGCGTCAGCTTTGTCTCGCGCTCGGGCGCGGGAAAGATCTGCGGCTCGCGGCAGGCCTCGGCCGCCTCATCGGGGGGCAGGGAATCGTCCCACAGGTTGCCGGTGTAGCGGCAGCCGGTCACGCCATCGGATGCGGATGAAGCCAGCCACAGCGCGCAAGGCACCATGATATCGGCGGGCATGCCGCGCCCGCTGATGGTGCCGTCACCGAAGCGCGTATCGACGGCGCCGCCGGGGCCAAGCGAATTGACCGTGACCCCGGTGCCGAAAATATCTTCGGCCCAGGCGATGGTCGCCGCCTCCAGCGCCGCCTTGGACGGGCCATAGGGCGTGTTGTCGGGCCGGTGCATGGCATCGACGTTCTTCGAAATGTTGATGATGCGTCCCCAGCCGGCCGCGATCATGTGCGCCGCCGCCGCCCGTGCCATCAGGAAGGGGCCGTCGACATTGGTCCGGTTGACCTCGACATAGCCGGCGGGATCGGACTCGTAAAACGGCACGCGGCGCTTGCCGCCGACGGTGACGTAGCGTCCGCTCTTTCCTGCATTGTTGACGAGGATATGCAGGCCGCCGAAGGCCCTGACCGTCTCGGCGACGACGCGCTGGCAATCCTCCCATGACCCCACGTCGCCGACGAGCGCCAGTCCCTTGCCGCCCGCAGCCGCGATGGCGGCAAGCGCTTCATCCAGTTCGGCGCGGATGGCGGCATCGGTCTCGTCGGAACCGGGTGCCGCGGTGATGGCGATGCCGGCAGCGCCGGCGCGAGCGAACGCGACGGCCATTTCGCGGCCCATGCCGCGGGCACCACCGGTGATCAGGGCGACGCGCCCGTCCAGGCGAATGTCGGTCAATCGGCTCTCCCTTTTTTTCGTTGCGCCGATTGTAGCAAGCCCCGCCATCGCCGCGGGGAAAATTCCGGGCTAGAATACGCCATGTTCCGCATCCGCCGGGTTCATTCGGCCACAACGGCCCAGGACGAGTTGGTGATTGCGCAGGTCGTGCGCATCTATCAGGACGCGTTTTCCTACTATCCCAAATATGCCGAAAAGATCGCCGCGATGCTGCGCTTTCCGGCCGACCTCGGCTTCGAGCCGCTGCTGCTGGTCGCCGAGGGATCCAAGGGCCGGGTCCTGGGTTTCGCGCTGTCGTTCATGTTCCCCGATCTCAGGCTCGGCTATCTCGATTACATCGCGAGCGATCCGAAACGCGCGCGCCGCGGCTACGGCACCGCCCTTTACGAGGCGACCGAGGAGGCCATGCTTGAGCGCCGCTACCGCGGGCTTCTCATCGACGTGCCGTCCGATGAGGAAATCCTGCTGAAGGAGAAAGGCCGCCTTCAGGTGAACCGCCGCCGCATGGCGCTTTATGAACGGATGGGTGCTAGGCCCATCATCGGCACCCAGTACGAACACATCCAGACCAAGGCCAACCAGGGCTACTTCACCTACCTGCTGTTCGACGACATAGAAACCGGCCGCCCGCTGTCGCGCGACCGGTTGCGCGCCTTCATTCCGGAGCTGCTTGCCATCAAGGGGGCGATGAAGCGCGACGACGCGCGGGTGAAAAAGATCGTCGCCTCGATCACCGACGATCCCGTGCGCCTGCGCGAACCGCGCTACGTCAAGCCGCGGCCCAAGCCCGGCAGCATGGATGCGGGACGGATGATCCACCTGGTGTCCACCGGCGATGCCCACCAGATCCATCACCTGAAGGAACGCGGCTACGTCGAACGCCCGGCACGGGTGAACTTCATCCGGCGCGGGCTTCAGCCCTTCGCCGTGGTCGAGCACAAGGTGGAACGATTCGGCCGGCGCCACATTCTCGCCGTTCACAACCCCGAACTCGTCCGTTTCCTTGAGCGGGCCGAGCAGGAACTGAAGCCCGGCCAGCTCGTCTATCCCAACGTGTTTCCGATCCGCAGGCCCGAGCGCATCCCCAAGACCTGGGACATGCAGGCGGGCTATTACTGCATCGACACCTTCACCCCCGTAACCCGCAACGCCTATCGCGCCGCGCACGCCGCCGTCAACGCGGCGCTGACGGGCGCCAGGCTGGTGGCAAACGGGGCCGATCTCGCCTATGTGCTGTGCCGCCCACCCGGCCATCACGCCGAACGCCGCGCTTTCGGCGGCTTCTGCTATTTCAACAACGCCGCCATCGCCGCCCACGAACTGTCGCGCCGGGGCCGTGTCGCCTTCATCGACATCGACCATCACCACGGCAACGGATCCCAAGACATCTTCTACGAACGCGACGACGTGTTCTTCATCTCGATCCACGGCCACCCGCGCTCGGCCTACCCTTATTTCGCGGGCTATGCCGATGAGCGGGGCGCGGGAAAGGGCAAGGGCTTCAACCGCAACTTCCCGCTCTTTCCGGGTGCAGACATCGCCGAATATACCGACACGCTGGCGCGTGCGATGCGCCTGTTCGGGCGTTTCAAACCCGATTACCTCGTCATATCGCTCGGCTTCGACATCATGGGCGGCGATCCCACCGGCACCTTCAACATCAACGACCGCGGCATGCGCCGCATCGGCGCCATGCTGGGCGAACCGGGCTGGCCGACGCTGGTCGTGCAGGAAGGCGGCTACGCGCTGCGCAACCTGCGCCTCGGCGCCATGGAATTCTTCCGCGGCCTGACCGGCCAGCCGTAGAAATTCATCTGCCCCCCGCCTTGCCATTGGACTTTCATGATTTTGGGGATATGATTCCTGCGTGGTTATTTTATGTAACCGTAGGGGTGCGTCAGCTTTGACAGATCGCCTAACCCGCCCAGCATTTTCCAGGCCCGCCCCGCGCACGATGGCTTCCGGTTTCCTGCCGGAAGCCTTTTTCGTTTCCGCCACAAATTCCAGTCCAGACCGGAGGGCCCATGGGTAAACGTTCCGCTCGCAAGACCTGGCGCCAGGACGCGCGCATTCATCCCCTGATGCCGACCCTGATGCCGGAGGAGACCGCCCCCCACCCGATATCGGGCAAGGCGAGCCAGCCCCGCTACGTCCGCAACATCAAGGCCAAGAGCGCCAACCAGGCGGCGCTTCTGGAAGCGCTGGATCAGGACGCCGTCGTGCTGGCCCTGGGCCCCGCGGGCACCGGCAAGACCTACCTTGCCATTGCCAAGGCGGT
Source organism: Alphaproteobacteria bacterium (assembly GCA_030831315.1). GTDB lineage: Bacteria > Pseudomonadota > Alphaproteobacteria > SMXQ01 > SMXQ01 > WHSO01. The sequence goes on along the minus strand of JAURLI010000075.1, from coordinate 17,381 downwards.
CGAGGCGCTGGAAGCGGGCAAGGTGGAACGCATCGTGCTTACGCGCCCGGCGGTCGAAGCGGGCGAGACACTGGGCTTCCTGCCGGGCGACCTGCAGGCGAAACTGGCGCCCTACCTGAAACCTTTTTACGACGCGCTCGGCGAACGGCTGGGCGGCAAGCGGCTGAAGCAGCTTCTCGCCGACGGCGTGATCGAGATCGCACCCGTAGCCTACATGCGCGGGCGCACCCTCAACAATTCCTTCATCGTCATCGACGAAGCGCAGAACTGCACCTTCGGCCAGATCAAGATGCTGCTGACCCGGCTCGGCTGGCAATCGACGATGGTGGTCGCGGGCGATCCCGAACAGACGGACCTGCTGCCCGGCATGTCGGGACTGTCGGATGTCGCCAACCGGCTGGAAGCGGTCGGGCGCATCAGTGTCGTTCGCCTGACCGATGCCGACGTCGTGCGCCACCCGCTGGTGGCGTCGATGTTGGCCGTTCTGTAACGCTCTAGTCGCTGCCCGGATCGGCGGTGAGGCCCGCCGCCTTGATGCCTGCCATGGCGGCAGTTTCGTCGTTGTTGGAAACATCGCCCGAAACGCCGACGGCGCCGATGATGTCGCCCGCATCGTTCTTTATCAGGACGCCGCCCTGCACCGGGATGAACGGCCCGCCGATGGACGCCGCTGCCGAAGTAACGAAATAGCCGCGCTCCTTCGCCATCTTGTCGATGGACCGCGTGCCGACGCCGAAATCGAGTGCCGCCATCGCCTTGCCCATTGCGATCTCGCCGCGCTTGAGGCTGGTGCCGTCTTCGGCGGCAAAGGCTTTGAGCGCGCCACGCTCATCGAGCACCGCCACCGCCAGCACCTTCAGCTTCTTGGCGCGGCCTTCAGCAAGCGCCGCGGCAAGTATCTTGTTGGCGGTATCGAGGTTCAGTTGCGACATATCTGCTTCCTGTGATGAAAGTTGAACGGACGGCCCTATTTGCGCGCGAGGACGCGCTCGGCGAGGGCATGCAGGGCGAAACCGGCGAGCATCGCCGGCACGAAGACGAAGAACGCGGTGGCGCCGGTGGCGAGCCCGGCGATGGACGGCCCCGGGCAGATGCCGGCCAGTCCCCAGCCCAGCCCGAAGATCGCGGAACCAATGAGCAGCCGCCCATCGATATCGCGGCGCGTGGGAATCTGGAAATCGGCGGCAAGCGCGGGCTTTGCCCGGCGGCGCGCCAGCACGAAGCCCGGCACCGCGGCAATGAGCCCGCCGCCCATGACGAAAGCGAGCGTCGGGTTCCAGTTCCCGGCGACATCGAGGAAGGCGAGGATGACGGCGGGATCGGTCATGCGCGAGACGACCAGCCCCGCGCCGAACAGCGCGCCGCAGGCAAAGGCGGCAAGGATCACGGCCATGTCGGCACCCCCATCACGTGGCGCACGAGGAAAACGACGATCGCCGCCGTCACCATGAAAACACCGACCGCGACGAGCGAGCGCGGCGACAGCCGTGCGATGCCGCAGATGCCGTGGCCCGAGGTGCAGCCGCTGCCGAGTCTGGAGCCAAAGCCGACCAGAAGGCCCGCCAGGATCAGGCCGGGCACCGTGGCGATGGAGCGCACCTCGACCTTGATGCCCGACAGGTGCACGATGGCCGCGGCCCCGGCGACAAGGCCGAGCACGAAGGCCGCCCGCCAAAGGCGTTCATGCCCCCGGGCCGAGAACACGCCTGCGGCGATGCCGCTGATACCGGCGATGCGGCCGGCCAGCAGCACGAGACCCGAAGCCGCGAGCCCGATCAGCCCGCCGCCGATCAGCGCCGAATAAGGGGTGAAGTCGTTCATGCGGCTCCCTTCGCCTGGGCTGCTTCGTGAATGGCGCGCCACACGCGTTCGGGGGAAGCCGGCATCGGCAGGTTCCTGACGCCGAGCGGCGCCAGCGCGTCGTTGACTGCATTCATCACCGCCGCCAGCGCGCCGACCGTGCCGCCCTCGCCCGCGCCCTTGACGCCGAGCGGGTTCTGCTTGGTCGGCGTCGGGTGGCTGGCGAGCGCGATGTTGCAATAGCCCTTGGCGCGCGGCATCGCATAATCCATGAAGGAGCCGGTCATCACCTGTCCCGATTCGGGATCGATGATGACCTGTTCGCCGAGCGCCTGCCCCGCCGCCTGCACCACGCCGCCGCGCATCTGCCCGGCGACGCCCATCGGGTTCAGCTCCACGCCGACGTCATAGACGACCGAATAGCGCTTCAGCTCGCTGCGCCCCGTGTCGGGGTCGATCTCGACCTCGCAGACATGGAAGGTGTTGGGAATGTTCGCCGCCGTCGAGGTCCATGCCGCAGTTTCAAACAGGCCGAATTCCATGTCCTTCGGCATCTTGTTCGGGTTGAAGGCGGTCTTGACCACCTCGTCGAAACTGACCGAGCGGTTGGTGCCCTTGGCGAAATAGGTGCCGTCCTCGAAGGTGACTTCTTCGGGGGTCGTTTCCATCATGTGGGCGGCGATGCGCCGGCCCTTTTCGCGGGTCTTTTCGGCGGCCTGAAACACGACCGTGCCGCACAGCGTCGCCGTGCGCGCGGCACCGGTGCCCGAACCCCAGGCGAGCTTCGAGGTATCGCCTTCGACGACGCGGATTTTTTCGGCGTCGATGCCGAGCACGTCCGAGACGATCTGGGTATAGATGGTCGCGTGCTGCTGGCCGCCCGCGGTCGAAGCCGCGAGCACGGTGACGGAACCGCTCGGATCAAAGCGCAGTTCCGCCGTTTCCGGCGCCGGGCTGCCCGACGGATCGATGCTCGACGACACGCCGACGCCGTAGAGCTTGCCGCGGGCCTTGGCTTCTTCCTTGCGCTTGGCGACGCCCGCGTAATCGGCGAGCTTCAGGCATTCGTCCATGACGCCCTCGAAATCGCCCGAATCGATCTTCTGGCCATTGGCCGACCGGTACGGCATGGCGCTGGCCGGCACGTAGTTGCGCCGGCGCAGTTCGGTCGGGTCCATGCCGATTTCGCGCGCGATCATGTCCAGAAGGCGCTCCAGCACGTAGACGCCGGGCGTACCCGAAGGACCGCGGTAATTGGCCATCGGCACGGTGTTGGTGAAGATCGCCCGCGATTCGCCGAAGGCGACGGGCACGTCATAGGTGTTGCAGGTGCAGCCGGGCACGCCGTTGGGCGCGCCGAAACCGGTCATCGACAGGAAGGCACCGATATTGGCGAAGCCCGTGAAGCGCACGGCGTGGACCTTGCCGCTGTCGTCGTAGCCGACCTCGGCGTCGATCAGCACGTCGCGGCCCTGGTCGTCGGCGATCAGCGCTTCGGAGCGTTCGCAGGTCCATTTGACCGGGCGCCCGACGCGCCGGGCCGCCCAGGCGACCGCCGGAACTTCCGGGTAAAGCCCGCCCTTCATGCCAAAGGAGCCGCCGACGTCGCCAGCGATCACGGTCATGTTGGTTTCAGGAATCCTGAACACGCCCTTGGTCATCATCGAACGCCAGACGAAGGGGCGCTGCTGGCAGGCATAAACGGTGTAGTGGTCGCGGCCGGGATCGTATTCGGCGACGGCCGAGCGCGGCTCCATGGTCGAGGCGGCGACGCGAGTGACATAGAAGCGCTCGCGCATGACCTTGGGCGCCTTCTTCAGCGCTTCTTCGGTCGCCGCACCATCGCCCTTCTGGGCATAGAAGGACTCGTTGCGCGGGCAATCGGGCCAGACCAGCGGCGCGCCGTCCCCGAGTGCCGCGACCGCATCGGTGAGGGGATCGAGGATTTCGTAGTCCACTTCGATGCGGTCCATCGCATCCTTGGCCTCGTTGACCGAATCGGCGATCACCATCGCCACCATCTGGCCGACGTGGCGCACCTTGTCGCGGGTGAGGCCCGGACGGGCCGGACGATAGCCGGGTTCGCCCGACTGGCGCTTGGGTGCGGCGTTGCCGGGCACGTTGCCGAGCTTGTCGGCCGCCCAGTCCTCGCCGGTCAGCACGTCATGGACGCCCGGCATCTGCTTCGCGGCACTGACGTCGATGCTGCGGATATTGGCATGGGCATGGGGCGAGCGCAGGAACACGGCATGGACCAGGCGCGGCAGCTGCACGTCGTCGGTATAGCGGCCCCTGCCCTTGAGCAGGCGCGGGCTTTCCACCGCGTTGACAGGCTGGCTGATGGCGTAACGCGTCATAAGGTCCTCCCGGAATTTCTTTGTACAGACGACTTTCTTGGGGGGTTGATTGTAGCGGCCCTGCCGCCCCCGGCAAGACCGCAGAAACTGCCCAAACCACAGGCATTTACAGGGCCGTCGGCGGCCATCGGGCCGCATTGACACCGCATTGACAAGGAAGCGGGCAAACGGCTCAATGTGACGCAACCGGGGCCGCCGGAAGGCCCTGCGACCGGCGGTTTTTCGGAGACTTGAATGAAGGCATCGCGTCAGTCCCTGCGCTTCCTGTTGACCGGCGTTCTCGCCGCCGGGATTGCGATCTGGGCAAGCGCCGCATCGGCGCAGGACAAGGAAGTCCGCGTCTACAACTGGTCGGACTACATCGACAAGAACATCCTTGCCGAATTCACCCGCGATACCGGCATCAAGGTCGTCTACGACGTCTACGATTCCAACGACGTTCTCGAAACCAAGCTGATGGCGGGCCGCTCGGGCTACGACATCGTGGTGCCGTCCAACAATTTTCTCGCCCGCCAGATCAAGGCCGGCATTCTCGGCAAGCTCGACCGGGCCAAGCTGCCGAACCTGAAGCACATGGACGCGGGCCTGATGGCGCGCATGACCAAGTACGACCCCGGCAACGCCCATTCGGCGATCTACCTTTGGGGCACATCCGGGCTCGGCATCAATACCGACAAGATCAACGCACGCATGAAGAACGCGCCGGTCAATTCGCTGGCGCTGATCTTCGATCCCGCCGTGGTGTCGAAGTTCGCCGATTGCGGCGTCACCCTGCTGGATGCGCCCGACGACGTGATGCCGGCGGTGCTCACTTATCTGGGCCTCAATCCCGATTCCAAGGACGCCAAGGACTGGGCCAAGGCCGAAGCACAGCTGCGCAAGATCCGCCCCTACGTGCGCAAGTTCCATTCGTCCCAGTACATCAACGACCTTGCCAACGGCGATATCTGCCTCGCCTTCGGGTTCTCGGGCGACATCCTTCAGGCCAAGACCCGCGCGGCGGAAGCCAAGAAGGGCGTGAACGTCAGCTACCTTCTGCCCAAGGAAGGCGGGCTGATGTGGTTCGACAGCATGGCCATTCCCGCCGATGCGCCCAACCGCGTCAACGCCCATGTGCTGATGAATTACCTGATGCAGCCCAAGATCGCGGCGCGCATTTCCGAAGCCGTCCAGTACCCGAGCGGCAACAAGGATGCGGGCGCCTTCATCAAGGCGGAAACGACGGCGGATGAAAATGTCTTCCCGCGCGATGCCACCATGAAGCGGCTATACACCGTCACCCCGAATACCCAGCCCCAGCAGCGCCTGATGACGCGCATCTGGACCCGCGTCAAGGCGGCCAACTAGGCCGGGGTCAAGCGCAGCCGATGAACGACACCCGAACCCCGCGCGCGCGGATCGAGCCCTGGAACGACCCCGCGGCCAGCGCCTATGTCCGCGTCGAAGGCATCGCCAAGTCGTTCGGCGCGCAGGTCGCCGTCGCCAACGTCGATCTCGCCATCCACAAGGGGGAATTCTTCTCGCTGCTCGGCCCGTCGGGCTGCGGCAAGACGACCCTTCTGCGCATGCTGGCGGGTTTCGAGACACCCGATGCCGGCCGCATCCTGATCGACGGCGCGGACATGACCGGCGTGCCGCCCCACCGGCGCCCGGTCAACATGATGTTCCAGTCCTATGCCCTGTTCCCGCACATGACGGTGGAACAGAACATCGCCTTCGGCCTCAGGCAGGATGGCGCGCCGAAGGCGGAGATCGCCGACCGGGTGGCGGAGATGCTGGCGCTCGTGAAACTCGACGGATTCGGGCGACGCAAGCCGCACCAGCTTTCGGGCGGCCAGCGCCAGCGCGTGGCGCTGGCACGCGCCCTGGTGAAAAAGCCCAAGCTCCTGCTGCTGGACGAGCCGCTCGGCGCGCTCGACCGCCGGCTGCGCGAACACACCCAGTTCGAGCTGGTCAATATCCAGGAACGCCTCGGCATCACCTTCATCATCGTCACTCACGACCAGGAAGAGGCGATGACCATGTCGTCGCGCATGGCGGTGATGGAGCACGGCGCGATCCGCCAGGTCGGCACCCCCGCCGAGGTCTACGAGCGCCCCGCCTCGCGCTTCGTCGCCGAATTCCTGGGCGATGCCAATATCATCGAAGGCCGCGTCACATCCTCGGCGAACGGAAGACTCCAGATCGCAGCCGAGGCGGCGGGCTGCACCATCGCGGTCGACGGCGACGGATTGGCCGCAGGCGCGCCCTGCGCCGTCGCCTTCCGTCCCGAAAAACTGACGCTGGCGAAGGATCAGCCGGCCGACACTTCATCCAATGCCGTCGCCGGCACGGTGTTCGACATCGCCTACCTGGGCGACATGTCGGTCTATCACGTGCGCACCGATGCCGGGGCTACACTCCGCGTCGCCGCCGCCAATAGCCAGCGCATGATCGAGCGGCCCATAACCTGGGATGACCGCGTCTGGGTGACATGGGCGCCCGGAGCGGGCGTGGTGCTGGATCGATGAACACCAGCTGGGGCAAACGACTGGTCATCGCCGCGCCCTATCTCTGGCTCGGCCTGTTCTTCCTGATTCCTTTCCTGATCGTCCTCAAACTGTCGTTTGCCGAGGTGGTGCTGGCGCGCCCGCCCTACACGCCGCTGATCGAGTGGCTGAATGCCGCCGGGCAATTCGCGCCGAAGCTGCGCGTCAATTTCGCCAACTACCTGCTGCTCCTGAGTGACGATCTTTACATCCGCTCCTTCCTCATCAGCCTGCGCATCGCCTTCTTCGCCACGCTGATCGCGCTCGCCGTCGGCTATCCGCTGGCCTATGCCATGGCGCGGGCGCCGGAAAGCTGGCGCGCCATTCTCGTCATGCTGGTGATCCTGCCGTTCTGGACGTCGTTTCTGATCCGCGTTTATGCCTGGATCGGCATCCTCAAGAACGAAGGTCTGCTGAACGCGGCGCTGATGGCCGTGGGGATCATTTCGAAGCCGCTGGTCATCATGAACACCGACTGGGCGGTCTATATCGGCATCGTCTATTCCTACCTGCCGTTCATGGTGCTGCCGCTCTATGCGGCGCTGGAAAAGCAGGACCCGTCGCTGCTGGAAGCTGCCGCCGATCTCGGCGCACCGCCGTGGAAGGCGTTCTGGACGGTGACCGTGCCGCTGTCGCTGCCCGGCATCGTTGCCGGATCGCTGCTGGTGTTCATTCCGGCGGTGGGCGAATTCGTCATTCCCGACATCCTCGGCGGCTCCGGCACGCTGATGATCGGCAAGACCCTGTGGGCCGAATTCTTCAACAACCGCGACTGGCCGCTGGCTTCCGCCATCGCCGTCGTGCTGTTGGTCGTGCTCGTCGTTCCCATCGTCTGGTTCCAACGCCAGCAGGCGGCACGCGCCGTGGAGGACGGGCGATGAACGCCTCGCGCCTCTCCACCGTCAACATCGTCGCGTTGACGATCGGCTTCGCGTTCCTCTACGTGCCGATCCTCATCCTGATCGTTTTTTCCTTCAACGAATCGCGTCTTGTCACCGTGTGGGCGGGATTTTCGACCAAGTGGTACGCCGCACTTCTGGAAAACCGGCAGATCATGGACGCGGCGTGGATCACGCTGCGCGTCGCCATCGTTTCGGCAACCGTGGCGACCATAATCGGCACGCTGGCGGGGCTGACGTTGGCCCGCTTCGTGCGCTTTCGCGGGCGCACGCTGTTCACCGGCATGATCTATGCGCCGCTGGTCATGCCCGAGGTGATCACGGGCCTAGCGCTCCTGCTCCTGTTCGTGGCGCTCGACTGGGATCGCGGATACTGGACGGTGACGCTGGCCCACGCGACCTTCTCAATGGCCTATGTCGCGGTGATCGTGCAATCGCGCCTCGTCGGTTTCGACCGTTCGCTGGAAGAAGCGGCGATGGATCTTGGCGCGACGCCGCTTCGCACGTTTTTCGCGGTCACCCTGACTCTGATTGCCCCCGCCCTGATCGCGGGCTGGCTGCTGGCCTTCACCCTGTCCCTCGATGACCTGGTGATCGCATCCTTCGCGTCCGGGCCCGGCGCCACCACCCTTCCCATGCGCATTTACAGCCAGGTGCGCCTCGGCGTGACGCCCGAGATCAACGCGATTTCGACGATCCTGATCGCCATCGTCGCCTGCGGCGCCGTCGCGGCGACGCTGGTACAGAAACGCAGCCTCGTCCTGCGCCGGCGCGCCGAAGCGGCCGCCCGCGCAGACGTCTGAACATCAGCGTAAAAGACCCAGTCCCAGAATCTGCACCACGCTTCCGGCCAGCAGAAGCGCCGTCGCCAGCGCCATGGGTGCCGGGACCGGCAGGTGGCGGCCCGACAGCCGTCCTTCGAGCCAACCCGACATGACCGCAAGCCCCGGCCAGAAGGCGTTGATCAGAATGGTGCGCCCGACGCCGATGCGCTGGATCGATTCGAACAGGCAGGCATAGGCGATGGAGAAACTGAGCTGCCCGTGCAGCACGAAGGCCCAGCCCCAGCGCCCGATCCCGGCGAAGGCCTGTGCGCGGCGCGCGAACAGATAAGGCATCGCCAGCACGCCGCCCACCGCGGCACCGGAAAGAAGCGCGGCCAGCGTCGCCGTCAGCGACGGCCCGCCATCAAGGCCAAGCTTGGCGAAGCCCTCGCCCGACGCCCAGGCAAGCGCCAGCAGAACGCCAAGCCCGAGCGCGGCCCAGCTGAAGGTGCCGCGGCGCGTTGCGTGAAACAGCACGGCGATGCCTGCGGCGATGAGGGCGAGCGCGATCCAAGACGGGTAGCGCAGCTGCTCGCCCAGCACGATGACAGCGAAGCCGACCGAGAACAGCGGCTTGACGTTGGCGAATTGCGAGGCGAATTCCATGCGCCCGGCAAAAGCATGGCCGCACATGTAATAGATGACGGTGCCGACCGGAAAGGTCGCCACACCCGCCGCCACCAGCCAGGGCGAAATTTCGGCCAGCACCAGATCGCCGCCCGCGATGGCGAACAAGACGGCGAGCCCGGTAAACAGGCTCAGCATCAGTCCAGCGATGATGGACGGGAATTTCCGGGGACCGGGCATCGCCGCCAGGCCGCGCCCGACGATGCGCGCCGAGAGCGCCCAGAAGATGGCGCTGGCAACGGCGAAAAGGGTATCGGGAACGGTCATGGGTGGATCATCACTGTACTGTGGAGAGGTCAGAATAAAGGCTATCTTTCATGGACTTGTGAAAAATACGAGGCTTATCCGACACGATTTAAGTTTTTGACAAGGTACAGGGCCCTATAGAATTGGGACATGTTGGCCCGCCAGCGAGGCGAACCATATTCACGATGGGAAAACCGGCCATGCGCATTCAGCCGACCTTCGACGACCTGCTCCAGTTTGGCACTGCGACCGACCCGACGGGCATCGCGCTCTCCGCGCCCACGGTTCTCGACCTGCCCGCCGCCGACACGCTCGCGGCGATCGCCGACGCGCTTTCGGGCGACGGCGAAAGCGGCCTCGATGGCGCCAGTGACAGTGCGGCAAACGCACCGCAGGCATTCGGGCTTGGTCCTGACGGGCTGGGCCTTGATGGCCTGGGTCTTGATGGCTTGGGGGCCGGATATGCATCGATCTCCGGTCAGGAAATATTTGCGGGTTTTGCCGGCAACGATGCCCCCGGCGATTTCGCCTTCGACATCCCGCTGCCCTCCGCCCTCGATGAGGGGAGCGTCTCTCATGCAGCCGCCGAGGAAGCAACGGGCGCGGCGGCGCCGGGCCTTCCCGATATCGTCGCCTTTGGTGACGCCTTTGATGCCAAGGGCGGCAACGGCGGTGGTGGCGGCGGTGGCGGCGGTGGCGGCGGCAAGCCGCCCAAGGACGGCGGCGGCGGCACGACCGATCCCGGCCTTTACAGCAATTATTTCTCGGGCTCAGCCGACGGCGATGCCGGCTACGACATCTGGCTCTCGTTCAGTGGGTCGGGCTGGACGGTCGATCTGCAAAGCGCCTTCATCCAGGCGGCCGATTACCTGACCACCGTGATCACCGCCGACATCGGCGGCGGCGGCTTCTGGCGTGGCAAGACCATCGACGATCTTTACGTCACGGCGGAGCTTGCCACTATCGACGGTGCGGGCGGCATTCTCGGCCAGGCGGGGCCGTCGGCGGTGTGGACCGCCAACGACCTGACCGCCACCGGCGGCATGCAGTTCGACGTTGCCGATGCAAACGAATACCTGAGCCGCGGCCTGTGGGACGACATCGTCACCCACGAATTCATGCATGTGCTTGGCTTCGGTTCGCTGTGGAATTACGGCTCCCATTCCCTGACGAACGGCAGCGAATACATCGGCGCCTATGGCCTCGCCGCCTACCAGGAAGTCATGGGCGATAATTCGCTGACCGGCATTCCCGTCGAAACCGACGGCGGCGCCGGTACGGCGGGCGCGCACTGGGACGAGGCCGCGCTCGGCAACGAACTGATGACCGGCTACATCAACGACGACGGCATCGACACCAACGCAACCGACAACTACCTGTCGAAATTCAGCGTCATGTCGCTGGCCGACCTCGGCTACAGCGTTGATTACAAGGATTACCCCTACGACGGCCTGTTGCTGGTGGGCTGACGATCCGGCATTCCCGAAAAAGGGCGGCTTTGGCCGCCCTTTTTTGTGCCCGGACCAATAGCTTGCGGGATCGCCCCCACCGGTTTGCCAGCCCCGGCATAGGCCTATAGGATGAACGGAAATCCCCCGGAAACAGGGGGAGCGAGGAAACAGAGGCTAGGGAGGGAAAACGCCATGACCCCCGAAGAAAACGAGATTCTGACCCACGTCGGACCGGGAACGCCGGGCGGTGAATTGCTGCGCCGCTACTGGTGGCCGGTGTGGTTCTCCGAACAGACGACGGCAAAGCCGGTGCCGATCACCCTGCTCGGCGAAGACTTCGTCCTTTTCCGCGACAAGGCGGGCAAGCTCGGCATGGTAGGCAAGTACTGTGCGCATCGCCGCGCCTCGATGGAGCTTGGCCGCGTCGAGGACAAGGGCCTGCGCTGCTGCTATCACGGCTGGCTCTACGGGGCCGACGGCCAGTGCCTGGAAATGCCGGGCGAACCGGAAGGCAGCCGCCTGCACGAAGAGGTGCGCATTCGCTCCGGCCAGGTCGAGGAAATCGCCGGCCTGGTTTTCGCCTACATCGGCCCGGACCCGGTGCCGCAACTGCCGCGCTACGACCTTTTGGTGGAGGAGAACGTGGCGCACACCGTCTGGGCGGCGGACGATCACTGCAACTGGGCCCAGCGCGCGGAGAACGGCGTCGATCCCTTCCATTCCATGGCGCTGCACGCGGGTGTCTATCCGACCATCGCGCTGCGCCGGCCCGAGGTCGATTACCAGACCACGCCGCACGGATTTCGCATGAGCCTGCAATATCCCGGCGGCGCCGTGAACATCCTGCACTCGATCTTCCCCGCCCACACGCGGCGCAAGAACGAGCGCGCCGGATCGACGCCGAGCGACTACCTGCACTTCCGCGTGCCCATCGACGATGCCGTGACCCGGACCTTTTACGTCAAGACCGTGCCCTGTGCGGCGGGCGAGAAGCCGAGCCTGACCACGCGCGGCTGGAAGCCGACGACGCCGGGGGTTTATGAAACCGTGGACGACGGCTGGTGGGGGATTGCGTCCCACGACCAGGACCGGGCGGCGCAGGAAAGCCAGGGCACGATCACCGACCGCAGCCTCGAATTCCTGGGCACCACCGATCGCGGCATTGTCATGTGGCGCAAGGCGTTCTTCGAAGGGATCAAGGCCATCAATGCGGGACGTGATCCCATCGCGGTGATCCGCGATGCATCGCAAAACAGCGCCATTCATTTCGATGCGGGGAAGAACTTCACCGATGTCGACAAGCCCGCCCCCAAGGGCGCGCTGGTCGACATGGAATAAGAACGCGTCAATCGCGTGCAACGAGATTAAAGGGAGGCCAGTTCGATAATGACCCATCACAACACTGCAAAACCCTATCTGCTGACCGGAGCGCTGGCGGCGCTCCTGCTGGGCTCGGCCTGGGCCGCACCCGCCGCCGCCGAGATGCCGGCTTCGGTCAAGACCGTGATCAAGGACCTGAAGGTCAGGCCGGAAACCCTCAAGGGCTGGGAAGAAGAACAGAACGTTCCCGCCGCCTGGATCGAGGGTGCTAAGAAAACCGGCGCGCTGAAAATCATCGGGTCGTGGAATCCGAATGAATTCCGCAAGCTTTCGAAGCCGTTCAGCGAGCGCTACCCGTTCATTGAAATCAACTACACCCGCGGCTCGTCCAATACGCGCACCCAGCAGCCGCTGATCGCCTTCAAGCAGGGCCGCCATGTCGCCGACCTGCTGACCGGTATCGGCGGCGCCATCTTCCTGTTCCGCGAGGCCAACGCGCTCGAGAACCTCGCCGACCTGCCCAACTTCGGCAACATTCCCGAAGGCATGGGCAGCACGAAGAAGGACTGGGCAGGCATCCGCACCCGTTACTGGTGCATGTCCTACAACACCAACGCGATGAAAAAAGAGGACATGCCCAAACGCTGGGAAGACCTGCTGACGTCGGAAAAGCTGCGCGGCGGCAAGATGGCGCTCGGCCGCCTGCCGCAGCTCTGGATTCTGCCGCTGTGGGGCGACAAGGGCAAAGACTGGGCGGAAGGTTACGTCCGCAAGATCTTCTCGGATGTGAAGCCGCAGTTGCGCAAGGAGGGCATGGACGCGCTGGTCAGCCTTGTGGTCGCGGGTGAATTCAATGCCGCCGTCGCTTCCGCCGACTATCGCGTGTGGGCAACGGCCCGCAAGGGCGCGCCGGTTGCCTGGCACTGCCCAGAGCCGGTGCCCGTGGCAATTTCCGAAGCGGGTATCCTGCGCGGGGCGCCCAATGTTCATGCGGCTAAGCTGTTCCTGAACTGGCTGCTCAGCAAGGAAGGGCAGCTCACCCAGTACCACACCAGCAAGGAAACGCCGGTGCACAAGGCGCTGCAGAACCGCGGCTTCTCTCCATTCCCGGCAGAAATCGAGGGCAAGGCCATCGCCTTCCGCAGCCCCGAGCTGCTTGATACCGCCGAGCGGGACATGTTCAAGCTGTGGACGCCGCTGTGGCAGGGCGCGGGCGGTCCTAAGCGCTGATGCATCGCGGGCGGGGCATCTTGCCTCGCCCGTCATTGCCTATCACGGCTTAAAGGCCATAATGCTGGCGATACTCCTTACCAGCACAAGAAAATTCATACGCGCCGCGCCCTACAGACCATCCTGTTCTGCATATTCGCCTGCTCCGCGGCCGCTGCGGCGCTCATCGGTTATTTTTCGACCGACTGGGTAACCCGCCAGCTGATCGAACGGAACATAGACACCACCCAGAATGCGCTACGCGGAAAATTCGCGGCATTCGACGTCCTTCTGGAAAATGAAGAACAGCAGATGGAGCGGCGCATGGCCGCGGCCCTGCCCGCGCTGGCAAAGGAACTGCTCGGGGACAAGCCGTCGTTTGCCCGGCGCTCTACCGGGGAACTGGCGGCGATCTCGCGGCGGCTTGGTGTCGACAACATCTAAATCATCGACCGCAACACGGTCGTGGTGGCGACCGATTTCGCCGCAGACAAGGGGTTTGAGCTAGGCAAGATTTCGCCCGACCTGCGCTCGTTCCTGACCGGATTGATCGGCACAGGCAACTTCGTCGCCGACCGCATCAACATGTCCAGCAAGACGGGAATCTTGCAGAAATACGGCTATTTCAGTCCTAAAGGCAGCGACTACATCGCCGAGGTCTCGATAGACATCCGCAAGTTTCTGGCGCGGGAAAGATCACAGGCTTTCGTCGATTTCCTGTTCGGCTCGTTCTTCCGCGAACTGGCGCAAACCCAGGACTACCTCACCGCAATCGACATCTACATGGTCAACGCCATTGGGCGGCACTCCCTGTTCCAGCCCGGTCAGCAGATGGATGAAGGCACCGCGACGAGGTTGCGTGGCCGGGACCGAATCATCGAGCGGCAAGGAGACCTCTGGCGGGTCTACAGCAAGATTTCGCCCGTGAACTCGCGCCTGTCGACTGCAGAATTTCTTGCCGTTGCGACAAATCATGATTTCTCCGCCCTCTCCAATCGCGTGCAGACCGTCATCGCGCTCGTCGTCGGCATGATGATTCTGGTATCGGCCATCGCTTATGTGATCGCGGCACAGGTTGCGTCGCGCCGCGTGATCGCGCGCATCGAAACCATCCGTCGCGGCGTCTCCAGAATTGCCGAGGGCGACTATCAGCACAACCTGTCGATCGAAGGCCGCCGCGACGAGATCAACAATATCGCCGATGATATCAACGTCATGCGCCGGGAGATCGAACGGGATATCGCCCGGCGGGAAGCCGATGCGGCCCGCCTGGCCCAGGCCATGAAGCTCGAGGAAGAAGCCCGCGAATCGGCGGAAATCGCCAACCTGTCGAAGACGAAGTTTCTGTCCTCGGTCAGTCACGAACTGCGCACGCCCCTGCAGGCGATCCTGGGCTATGCCCAGCTCATGCAAATCGACGGCACGACCGCAACCGGGACGACGCAGCAGGACCGCATCGGCCGGATTCTGAAGGCAGGCGAGCAGCTTTCCAAACTCATCAGCAACATCCTCGACCTTGCCCAGGCAGAAAAAGGCGTGCTGGCACTCGAGATTTCCACCGTCGCCCCCGCCCCCATCATCGGCGACGCCGCGGCACTGATCGGTGTCATGGCGCACGAAAGCGAGATAGGCGTCATCAACCGGACCGCCGACAAATCGCTTTCCAACCTGCGTGCCGATCCCGGGCGACTCGGGCAGGTTCTGCTCAACCTGCTCGGCAATGCCGTCAAATACTCCAAGGCCCCTGGCAATATTTACCTCGATGCCGAAGAGGTCCAGAACGGCAAATTCCTGCGGATCACGATCACAGACAACGGCCCGGGAATTCCAAAAGACAAGAGCGATCGTCTGTTCCACTGGTTCGAGCGGTTAGGGCGCGAAAATACCGGCGTCAGCGGTGTCGGCATCGGCCTTGCGCTTTGCCATGACCTGGTCACGCGCATGGATGGCAATATCGGTTTCGACAACGTCGAAGGCGGCGGCTGCGCGTTCTGGGTCGAGATCCCGGTCTCGGCGGAAACCATCCCGGCGCCCGCTGGCGATAGCGCACCTTCGAACGGCAAAGCCGGCGCAAGCAGCGCACGACAGGCCGTTCTCTATATCGAGGACAATCCGGAATTGATCGACTTGATGAAGTCGATTTTCCAGGTCTTTCCCGATTACACCCTGCGCACGGCCCGGGATGCAGAAACCGGCCTACGCCTGGCTAAAGCCGAGAAACCCGACGCGATCCTGATGGACCTCAATCTTCCCGGCATGGACGGCGTCACTGCCTGCAAGGCCCTGAAGGAAGACCCCGCGACACGGGCAATCCCGGTTATCGCCGTGTCCGGGGCAGCAACCATGATCGACGACGTACTTGCGGAAGAGGCCGGCTTCTTCGCCCACCTGACGAAGCCCTTCAAAATCCAGGACGCCCGCGACACCCTTCGCCGCGCACTCGAGATACGGAACCGGGCGCCGGAATAACCTCTATTCCGCCTTCTTTTTCTTTTTCTTTTTTGGCTGGCGAACGATCTTGATTTCGCCTGACTTGATCGCGGCGCGTGCTGCCGCGACCGCATCGGTGGGTGCGCCGTAGGCCGTCTTGAGAATCGCTTCGATCTCCTGGCCTGACTTCGGGTCATTGATCTCAAGGTGATGCTTCGCCGCCTCGGCGAGGAAGGCCTTGTCCTTCGTCATCGCCATCAAGCCCTTGCGCGCTTCAGCAAGGCGCGCCGCCGGAACACCCGGCGGCATGACGAAAGGCCGGCCCATGGACTGGGCGGCGAAGATGATCTCCAGAGCTTTCTTGTCCTTCTCGGTGCGCGCAAGGTCGAGCACCAGCGGCACATTGCCCGGAATATCGGCGTTCTTCTGAAGGCCAAGCTGCATGAGCAGCCTTATCTTGCCCGAGGTCAGCCATTCCATCTGGGTCGAGGCCAGGCTCGACCACGACCAGCCGATGCGCGCCTGCACCTCGCCGCGTTCCATCGCCAGGTTCTGGTTATTGCCGCCACCATAACAGCAGACCTGCTGGAACTTGGCACCCAACAGCGCGTTAACCGCACGCGCGGAAATACCGCCATGCGCGCTCGCCATGGCGACGATGATCGGCTTGTCTTTCGCCTCTTCCCACGTCTTGACCCCAGCCGTATGCCAGACTGCCGCGACGCCGACCTCGGTGTTCAGGCTGCCGATCCAGTTGAGATCCAGCGGGTTCTTGTAGGCGGCCTTGGATTCGCTGCCGTAAAGCAATGGCTCCATGGCGACGTCACGCGACGGCGCCCCCCAGGCGGTGCCGTCCTTTGGCGCCACCTGATAGATGAAGTTGATCGAACGCATACTGCCCGCACCCGGCATGTTGCGGGCGACCACGTTGGGCTTGCCCGGAAGGAAGCGGCCGATATGCCCGGCGAGCGCGCGGGCATAATTGCTGTAGGAGGAGCCCGCCTCGTAACCGATGTAGAGGCTGATGCTCTTGCCCGCGTAGAAATCCTCCGCGCGAGCGGGCGCGCCCGCCACGAACGGCAACAGCAGGCCCGCGGCGAAAAGGCGGGTCAGGGACCGATTGGAAATCATGTCGTCCTCCGGTTTCTTGTCGGCAGTTGCGCGACGGGGCTGCGGCGAACCGCCGCTACTCCGCCGCCGTTGTTCCCGTCATCACGCGACGGCAATAAGCGGGACCGTCCTCGTTGTCGGCAATGAAGCCCGAGGTACAAATGAAGTCGCGGAAAAAGCCCTGGGCGGGATCGCGGATGAGGCCAGGCGCCTCCTTGCCCTCCTGCACCTGCTGGATGGCGCGCAGCAGCGTGCGCGTCACCGCGGCGATGACGACGTCGCTGGACGCGAGGTATTCCTTCGTGCGATCGCGGATGGCGCCCTGGGTTTCGATGGCGAAGGCATCCTGGGCTGGGAAATACTCCCCCATGCCGCAGAAGGTGTTGTCCTTGCCTTTCATTTCCTGGCGGTCCTGCAGGTAGCGGTTCTCCGGACGGCGGACATGGCGCAGGTCGGGGCCGACATTTGCGGCGCGGAACTTGCGCAACGCCTCCTTGTCCAGCGGCTGGGAATGCCGGTAGAAGAACTCGAACACCGTGTGCGAATAGTCGTCGCGCGGCACGTACCAACGCCCCTGATA
>JAURLI010000010.1 GCA_030831315.1 Alphaproteobacteria bacterium | reverse complement strand
TTTCCAATTCAACCGTGCGCGGTCTGATGGTGACGCCGATTTCGACGGAAGATGCCGAAAACATCTATCGCATCCGTGCCGAGCTCGAGGCCCTGATCGCCGAGCAGTTCATCGAACGCGCAAGCGCTGCCGATTGCGCGGCTTTCCGCGAAGCGGGCGAAGGCCTCAAGCGGGCCTACCAGCTGGCCGACCTGGAAGCGATCCTGGACGCCAAGAAAATCTATTACGACGCCTTCTGCGAGGGCGCGCGCAACCCGGTGGCCTTCGACCTGCTGATGACCCTGCATCTGCGCACGAGCCCGATGCGGGCTGCCTCCATTTCGCGCGAAGAACGCAAGGCCGAAAGCATCGGCGAAGTGGATGCGCTGGTCGCTGCCATCGAGGCGCGCGACATAACGGCGGCCCGCGCCGCCGCCCGCGCCCATGTCGAGAACGCCTCGATCTCTTCCTTCAAGGCCATCGGCCAGATGCCGGGCGACGCACCTTTGCGCCGCGCGCGGGCCTGATTTCACCGCTCTAGCGCACGTGGGTCCCGGTTTCGCGCCTGAGGCTGCCTTCCGGGTCGGGGAAGGGCGGCAGCGGCGCTCCCGGCACCGCCTTGGGTGCGGCGACATGGGGCAGGTGCTTGCGCCAGTCCTCGCCCTTTTCGATGGTCACCTGGCAGGTATCGACATGGGTGAAGATGTTGTCTTCGGCCTTGGTCACGACCTGCGGCGGCTCAATCCCTTTTTCCAGATCGCGGATGGTCTTCACCATCAGGTTGCGCACGGCGACGATGCCGGCATCGCTCTGACCGAGGTATTCCTGCGAGCGGTCGAAACGCGGCCCCATGCTTTCGGTCACCGCCGAGTCCTGCGCCAGAAATCCCTTCATCCCTGAAAAATTGTCGTGCTTCTGTACCTCGCGGTCCTGGAGGTAGTCGTTCGACATGTTAGGAATCTTGCGGAAATCCTCGTCCAGAAACTGGCCGCGGTCATCGATGCTGGGCGTCTCGGAAACCGGGTGATCAAGCACGCCCAGATCGAAGCGCCAGCTGTGTGTGTCGTCGGCGGGTACATGCATGTGCAGTTCGCGGTTGCGTGCCGGCACCCAGCAGCCATAGGGCAGTACGAAGGACGAGATCCGCACGTAAAGCCGGTCGTCGTCGGTTTCGCGGGTGGCGATCAGGCGGATGCCGAAGTCAGTGCGCTCGTATGAATACTGCGGCTTGCGGCTGGTGAAGATGGTGCGGTTGGCGAGCGGCCCGCGCAGCGCGCGGTGCAGGAAGGACAGGTGCGCCGAATCGCATTCGCCTTCGAGCCCCTGCAGGTAATTGCACTCCTGCAGGGACTTGGTGACGTACATGTGATTTTCGGGTGCCGTGGTGAAGCGATAGGCCGGGAACAGCGGTTTCTTCTCGGGCGGGCCCATGTAGGCAAAGACGATACCCGCCACTTCATGGGTGGGGTAGGCGACGGCGCGCGCGTCGCGGCAGATCACGGAAGGATCGGGTTCCGCGGGGGCATCGGTCACGCGGCCTTCGCCATTGACCAGCCAGCCGTGATAGAGGCAGCGCAGGCCGCCGTCTTCGTTGCGCCCAAAATAGAGCGAGGCGCCGCGATGCGGGCAATGCTCGCCGATGAGTGCGACGCGGCCGTCGCGGCCACGGAAGGCGACGAGCTTTTCGCCGAGCAGGCGCACGCGCACCGGCGGGCCTTCGCGTTCGGCCACTTCCTTCGACAGGCAGGCAGGGATCCAGAAGCGGCGAAACATGTTGCCGCCCGGCGTGCCGGGCCCGGTCAGGGTAATGAGATCGTTCAGGTCCGTTGAAAGCATGAGCGACTCCCTAGAATGTTCGGCGCCCTTTCTTTTTTAGGCACGGCCCGTGGGCAATGGGCTCGTGTCCTGTATTTCGGTCATGCGTGCGATCATGCGCGCCATCAGGTCGCGGGCGATCTCGCGGGTCGTGGGATCATCCCACAGATTACGGCTTTCGCCGGGATCGTTTTCGAGATCGTAAAGCTCCCACCACTCCGCACCCTGTCCAGCCGCCTGATGATGGGTCAGCCGCCAGCGGTCCGTCACCAGGGTGCGCACGCGTTCGCGGCCATTTTTTCCGAACATCGGAAGCGAGGCATCTTCCTCGATCAAAAGGCTGTCCGGCGCGCGCGCGCCGGAATCGAACAGATCGCGCCCCTGCATGCCGTTGAAGGGTTGCAAGCCGGCCCGGCCGAGGATCGAGGTAGAAATGTCGAGGGTGGACGCCAGATCGCCGCGCGCCGCGCCTGCCTTGTGGCCGGGGTCGGCGACGATGAACGGTACCCGCGTCAGGCTGCGGTAATGCAGCAGGTACTTGGTCATCAGTCCGTGATCGCCCATGTAATCGCCGTGGTCGGCCGTGAACATCATCACCGTGTCGGTGCCGAGGCCAAGTTCGTCGATCAGCGCCGTCAGGCGGCCGACGGCTTCATCCACCATGGCGATCATGCCATAGGTCGCGGCGATGATGACCCGTGCCTCGTCTTCCGTTGCCGCCCAGGGCAGGGTCGGCTGGTCGCGCACCGCGGTGCCCGCGGCAAGCTCGGCGCGCAGATGGGCGAGCGGCGCCACGTCGCCCGCGGAGAAATTTTCGGGCAGCTCGATGTCGCCGGGATCAAACATGTCCCAGAACCGGCCGGGCGGCGTGAACGGATGATGGGGGTCGGGAAAGGAGACCTGCAGGAAGAACGGCCGACCGTCGCTGGCCGCGGCATGGGCGCGAAGGAAATCGGCGGCGCGGTCAGCGACGTAAGACGTCGGGTAAAGCTCTTCGGGCACGCGGGTGCGCCAGCATTGCGGCGCCTTGCGGTCGCCCGCGGGCAGGGCGTTGGCGGGGCCGATCAGGCTGTCGGGGTCGGGATGGCGTGCGGCCAGCCAGTTGCGGTAATCGCCGCCGACCTGATCGCCGTGGCCGGTGCAGATATCGGCCCGGGCAAAGCCGTAGAAGGGCAGCGCCACCCCGTGACCGCCCTTGCGCCAGAGTGCGTCGTTTTCCGATTCATATTGCGCGCCGCGGCGCTGGTGCCGGTCGGCCTCGCGCAATTCGGACGGCGGGGCCGTGGAACCGGGCCGCTCCTCGAAGCCGAAATTCGGCGGGCGCCCCGTGAAGTTCTGCAGGTGCGACTTTCCGGCAAGAGCCGTCGCATAGCCCGCCGCTGCCAGCAACTCGACGAAGGTGACCTGATTGAGAGACAAGGGTATCCCGTTGTGCCGCACCCCGTGCAGTGACGGCATCCGTCCTGTCATCAGGGACGCGCGGTTGGGCATGCACACGGGGCTCGCCACATGGAAATTGTCGAAGCGCGTGCCGTGTGCCGCCAGCGCGTCGATGGCAGGCGTGCGCAGCAGCCCGTTGCCGTAGCAGCCGAGGTGGTCTGCCCGGTGCTGGTCGGTGATGAACAGAACGAAGTTTGGTCTTTTGGCCATTTTCTCCCTGTCTGCTGAGCATATCCCAGCCGCCGTCATCGGCAAACCACCGCACTGGACAGGCCCGGCCCCCGCCGCTAGCGTGCGGGTCGGAAAATATACGGGAGACACCGATGGCCGAGATGAGCAACGCGCTTGCCGCCGACCTCGATGAACTGGCGCGGGCCTGCCGGGTTCTCGAGCTCGAAGGCCACGGCGACCGCGTGGTCGGCCACATGGCGCTCCGCGATCCCGAAGGCCGGGGATTGTGGATGAAGCGGGCGGGAATTGCGCTCGGTGAGGTGGTCGACCGCCGCGATTTCGTGCTGCTCGACTTCGATGGCCACCAGCTCGCGGGCGATGGCAAGCCCCACGGCGAATGGCCGATTCATTCGGAGCTGATGCGCCTGCGCCCCGACATCGATGCCACTGCGCATACCCATCCCTTCTATGCGTCCATCTATTCGGCGGCGGAAGAGCCGCTCGCCACCATCGTGCCGCGGGCGACGACCCAGCCGCTGCGCACGCCGCGGTTCGAGGACTCCTCGGGCCTCGTCGGCACCCAGGATATGGCACGCGAAATGGTCGAAGTGATGGGCCCCCATCACGCGGTGCTGCTGCGCAACCACGGGCTGGTCACCTGCGGGCCGACGATCAAGGATCCGGTGCTGATCGCCATCGCTGTCGAGAAAATGTGCCAGGAAAGCCTGATCATCAACGGCTCGAACCTGAAGTTCACCGCGCCGCCGGAAAGCGAGTTGGCACACAAGCTGGAAGAAGGCACCCAGCTCGATCCGGCCATCGTCGGCGGCCAGGTTCTCTACGATTATTATTGCCGCAAGCTCGCCCGCGCCGAAGCGGCAGGCGATCCGCTGTTCGCCAGCGAACGTGTACCGCCGCGCGGGCGCTAGAATCAGAATTCAGGCCGGCCGGTAGAAGGGCCTGTCACCGATGACGGCGACGCGCTCCATGGTGCGGCGGTTGGGATAATAGTCGTTCGCGGCGTAGTGCTGGGTCGATGTGTTGTCCCACAGCACGATCGTGCCCGGCCGCCAGCGCAGGCGGAACTGGTATTCCGGCACGTGGGTCTGTTCGTAGAGCAATTCCAGCAAGGCCTTGCTCTCGCCTTCGTTCATGCCCTTGATGAAAAGGGTGAACTGCGGATTGACGTAGAGCACCTTGCGCCCGTTCACCGGGTGCGTGCGCACTACCGGGTGGGTCGGGTTCGGGTAAAGCTCCTCCATCCGGCGCAGCTTCTTCTGGCTTTCTTCGTCCTTGCCATAGAGCGCGCGGAAATTCTGGAAATCGTGGACCGCTTCGAGGCCGTCGAGCAGCTTCCTGATGACGGGGCTGAGGCCGTCATAGGCCGCGCACATATCCGCCCACAGGGTATCGCCGCCGACGGCCGGAATTTTTAGGCAACGCAGGATCGAATACTTGGTCGGGCATTCACGGAATGTGGTGTCCGAATGCCAGACGTCGGTGGACAGCACGGGGTTGTCCTTGTGGTTGTCCAGCACCATGATTTCCGGAAATTCGCCTTCCGGGCGGAAGGGGTGAACCTCCAGATCGCCGAAGCGCTTGCCGAAGGCGACGTGTTCGGCGGTGGTCAGGTTCTGGTCGCGCAGGTAGATGACCTTGTGCTTGATCAGTGCCGCTTCCAGTGCGGCGAAGGTGGCATCGTCCAGCGGCCGGCGGAGGTCGAGACCATGAATCTCCGCCCCGATGGTCGGCCCGATGGGCTCGATCGTAAAGGGCGCGTTGGCGCGGCTGTTGGCGGTCGGGGACATGGTGGCAGCCTAGTCCAGCGCGCCTCCTGCTGGCAAGCAGCGGCGCGCGCCCTTATGCTGGCGCCGCCAACAAGGAGTACCGCTGCCGATGCCGCCCCTTCGCCTGACCTTTGCTTCCGGTCCCTACGACAGGTTCGAGGCCCTGCATGACGGCTCCGTGCGCATCGAAGGTGTGGAGATCGCGGGCGAGACCATGTGGCCGCCGCGGCTCATCTTCGACCGGCTGGCCGGGGGCGACGATTTCGACATTTCCGAATTTTCCTGCTCCGAGTTCATCGCGCTGCGCGACTGGGGGAAGCAGCCTTTCGTCGCGCTGCCGGTTTTCCCGTCGCGCATGTTTCGCCACGGCTTCATCTGCGTGCGCAGGGACGGCCCGGTGCGCGAACCCCGCGATCTTGAAGGGCGGCGCGTCGGCGTGCCGCTCTATACCCAGACCGCGGCGATCTGGATCCGCGGACTGCTGGCCGATGAATACGGCGTCGATTGCGCGACCTTCCGTTGGATCGAAGGCTCTGTCATGCAGCCGGGCGGACATGGCGATCCGTCGGCAAGCCCGATGCGCCATCCGCCCGCGATCGAGGTCAACGAAACGGGCCGCTCGCTGGCCGAACTACTGGCGGCCGGTGAAATCGACGCCATTCTCGGCACCTTCGTCGATGAGGCGGTCGCGGCTTATCCCGAAATCGTGCGCCTGTTCCCCGATTTTCGCGCGCGCGAAGCCGATTATTTCCGCCGCACGGGGATTTTCCCGATCATGCATCTCGTCGTCCTGCGCCGTGCCGTGCATGAGGCCAATCCGTGGCTGGCGGCGCGCTTCTTCGAGGCCTGCGGCCGCGCCAAGGTCGCGGCGCGGCGAAGGCTTTCTTCCCAGAACGGCCAGCACGTGATGCTGCCGTGGCTGCTCGACGATCTGGCGGAGATCGAACAACTGTTTGGCGGCGATCCCTGGCCCTATGGCCGTGCCGCCAACCGCAAGACACTCACGACCCTGGTGCGCTACATGCGCGAGCAGGGTTTCACCGACGGGGAAATTCTCGTCGATGACCTGTTCCTGCCGGAGTTTCTGGCAACCTAGTTGCGAATGCCGATGCGCAGGCCGAGCGCGCGGGCGACAAGGGCTATTCCCGTCGACAGGACGATGACGACGAAAGACGCGACTGACGCGACCTCGTAGCGGCCTTCTACCATGTAATCGAGCTGCAAAAGGGCGAGCGTCTTTGTTTCCGCCGTCGCCACAAGCGCGACCGAGGCGATGTCACGCGCCGCCGAAATGAAGTTCATGATGCCGACCAGCAGCAGGACCGGCACCATGATCGGCAGCACGACGCGGGTGAAGGTATGCCACCAGGTGGCGCCCGCGACGCGTGATGCCTCTTCCAGCTCGTTGCCGAGCTGCATCATGTTTGACTTGATGATCTGGACGCCGAGCGTCATCGAGCTGATGACGGTGGCTAGGATCAGCAGCCACGTGGTGCCGTATAGCGGCCTGAACAGCGGCGATTCCAGGAACACGAACAGGAGGCCGACGCCGAACAGGATGCCGGGCACGGCGAAGGGCAGCCAGGACACGAAATCGAGGATGGCGCGCGCCTTGAAAGTGGTGCGCACGGTGAAATAGGCGACCAGTGAAAACAGCACGACCGACAGGATGCCGGCACCGCCAGCCATGCTCAGCGTATTGGTCACCGCTTGGCCGAAGGTTTCGTCGGTCAGCACCGTGACCCAGTGATCGAGGGTGTAGGGGTCGCGGATATTGAAGAAGCCGAACAGCTTCATGGTCGAGGCCAGGCCGACGAAAACCAGCGGCACCACGGTCAGCAGCAGCACGACCGTAAGCACGGCGAGGAAGACCGGGATCCGCCACGGACCCAGGCGAACGGGCTGGGTCTGCAGCTTGCCCGTCAGCGTCGCGTACTGGCGGCGCGAGGTGATCCAGCGCTGGGCGAAGATCAGCGGCAGGATGGCGGCAAGCCCCAGCGTCGCCAGCGCCGAGGCCGAGCCGAATTCCGGCGGTTCCTGCGCGATCAGGGTATAGACCTTGGTCGAGTAGACGTAGAACTGGAATGCCGGTCCCAGCACCATCTCGATCTCGAAGGACTGCATGGCGCGGATCATCGCCATCAGCAGGATGGCGATCAGCGCCGGCGCCATGGCGGGAACGACGATGCGCGCGAGCGTGCCGAGACGTCCGGCGCCCGCCACCCGCGAGGCCTCCTCGAGCGAGGAATCGATGTTGCGGAAGGTCGGCGTCAGCAGCATCACCTTGACCGCAATGGCATTGGCGCCGAGATGCGCCCACACGATGCCCCAGAACGAATAGATGTTGAAGGGCGGCTCCTCGATGAAGGGGAAAACGAACATCACAAGCTTGTTGAGGAGCCCGTATTCGGGATCGAGACACATGATCCAGCCAAGCGTCACCGACAGCGACGGCAGGAAGAACGATATCCAGAACATGAACTCAAGCCCGCCCCGCCACGGGATATCGGTACGCGCCAGAACCCATGAAATGACGATGGCGACGGGGAAGGAGATCAGGTTGATGGCGACCAGCAGCTTCACGGTGTTGATGATGGTGCCGAACATCGCCGGCTCGCGCAGGGCGCGCTGCCAGGCATCCAGGCCGAAGACGAAATCGGCGCCGGTTTCCGCCGCCGAGAAGCTGTAGAAAACGATCAGGACGACGGGATAAAGGACGAGGAACAACGTCGTCAGCAGCACCGCCGCGAACAGCAGGGTGCGAAATTCGAAAAGGCGGCGGGTGCGCGATCCCGCCTCGGGCAGGACTATCTCGGCCACAGGCTGATCGCCTCCTCGGGAAGGACGAGGATCACGTCACGCTGGCGCAGCCCGGCGGTCTCGGGTGGACCATAGACGGTGACAACCTGCTCGCCGACGCGCACCAGGCATTCCGTCCTTTCGCCCTGGTAAAGCACGGTTTCGATGCGCCCCTGAAGGCCCCCCGGGACTTGCCCCTCAAGCACAAGGCGGACCCTTTCGGGCCGGATGGCGACGACGATATCGCCGCCCGCGGGCGGCAGGGTGCGGTCGCCCGCCGGGCATGAGAGTGGCCCCGAACTGCCGGGAAGCGCGATGCGCGCGCGTCCGCCTTCGACATCGATGAGGCGGCCCGACAGGGTGATGGTCTTGCCAAGGAAGTCGCGCACGAACTCCGTCTTCGGTTTTTCGTAAAGCTCGAACGGGGTTCCGACCTGTTCGATCCTGCCGAAATTCATCAGGGCGATGCGGTCGGAAAGGCTCAGGGCTTCCGACTGGTCGTGCGTGACGTAGATGATGGTGAGGTTGAGCCGCTCCTGCAGCAGCTTCAGCTCGAAGCGCATCTGTTCACGCAGCTTGACGTCGAGGTTCGAAAGCGGCTCGTCCAACAGCAGAACTTCGGGCTCATAGACCAGCGCGCGCGCCAGCGCCACGCGCTGCTGCTGGCCGCCTGAAAGTTTCGGCGCATCGCGGTCGGCCTGTGCTTCCAGCTCCACCGCCTTGAGGGCGCGCGCAACGCGCTCGCGGATTTCCGCAGCGGGAACGCGACGGAGTTTCAGCGGGTAGCCCACGTTCTCTGCCACCGTCATGTGCGGCCAGATG
This sequence comes from Alphaproteobacteria bacterium, assembly GCA_030831315.1. GTDB lineage: Bacteria > Pseudomonadota > Alphaproteobacteria > SMXQ01 > SMXQ01 > WHSO01. Next base: position 26,868 of record JAURLI010000010.1, on the reverse strand, counting down.
GCGTAGGACTGGAACACCATGCCCATGTTGCGCTTTTCGGGGGGCAGGTTGATGCGCCGTGCCGAAGAATAAATAGTGCGTCCCGACAGGCGGATTTCGCCTTCGTTGGCATCCTCCAGCCCCGCGACGATGCGAAGCGTCGTCGACTTGCCGCAGCCTGACGGCCCAAGCAGGGTGAAGACCTCTCCCTTGGCGATGGAAAATCCGATGCCGTCAAGCGCGCGCACGCTGCCGAACGACTTGCCTAGGCCTTCTATTTCAATAATCGGTTCGCTCATGTACTGCCGGACCGCGGCCATCGGCCGCGGTCCGTCCTGTCTGTGGTGTTGCGCCGGGACTATTCCTTTTTCTTGGAACGCTTCTTTTTCTTGGGCATCTCGGCGGTGATGGTTTCCTTGGCCACGTCCATCAGATGGGCGCGGGTCTTGAAGTGCTTTTCCGCCTGGCCGTTGAAGTAGGTGATGCCCGGCCGCGGGGCGAGGCTGGGGTCACCGGGCTTCACATCGACGCGGCGCGAATTGCGCGGCACGCCCGCCCAGGCTTCCTGCCCGTCCTTGCTCAGCAGCCAGTTGACATAAACGGCCGCCGCGTTCGGATGGGGCGCGCGATCAACGATGCCGAGCGCGCCGAAGCCCGAGCTCAGCTGCTGGACCTTGTAGGCGCTGTCGGGCAACGGTTCGATATTCTTGCCCAGGCCCTGCTTCTGGAACACGGCCAGGTCGTTCTCGCCGACTCCAAGCCCGATCGGATATCGTCCGCGTACCACCCATTCGGCAAGCTGGCGCCGGTTCGTCGTGTAGACGACCTGCTGCTTGTAGAGCTGGCGCAGGAAATCCTCGCCCATGTTTTCAAAGATCGTCTGCGATGAGCCGTTGCCCGAGCCGTTGAAGCGCGGATCGTCCCAGACGATCTTGCCCGCGAATTCCGGCTTCAGCAGGTCCTTGATCGAGGTGATCGAGCCTTTCTTGATGAAATCGTAATTGACCTGGATCGGATTCTGGGTGGTGCCATCGAAGGAGTAGAAGTACTTCTTCTCGATATCCATCCAGCCCGCGTCGAAACCGTCGTGCCAGTAGCGGTCGTCCATCGTTTCCTTGGTCAGAAAGGGCTGAAGGGGCTGGAATACGCCAAGCGGCTTGAGGCGACCGACTGCCGTCGAGGGGCCTGAAACCCAGACGTCCCAGGCAAAGATCTCGGCCTTGCGTTCGCGCAGGAGCTTCGGTACGTCGGTGCGGTTGGAGGCGCCGGAGAACTGCACCTTGATGTCGGGATATTTTTTGTTGAAGGCGGCGACCAGGGCCTCGGCATAGCGCTTGCCCGGCGCGCCGTGGACGACGACAATCCCTTCCTGCTTGGCCTTGGCAAGGACGGTAGTCCAGTCCTCAAGCGCTTGGGCGGCGGGGCCGCTCATGAAAAAGCCAACAACAGCGGAAATCGTGACGATGAATTTTGCGAAATTCATTTTTCGTCTCCCTGTGTAAATCGTTTTTAATTTCCGAAAACACTATCGCGCTTTGACGATTTTGTCGAACATGACGGTGTCGCTGCATCGGGAGGAAAAAGAGAATGGCGAAGATCGTCGGCTGCATGGCCATGTCCCACAGTCCGCAACTGCTGACGCCTGCGGACAAATGGGCGGAATTGCCGGGGCGCGCGCGGGGGCCGTTCAACCCGAAGCCCGGAATCGAGGCTGAAATCACGCCCGAGGCGATGCGCGCCCACGAAGCCCGCTGCAACGCCGCCATCGCCACGCTGCGCGACAGGCTCGAATCGTGGCGTCCCGACACCATCGTTATCATCGGCGACGATCAGCACGAGAACATGCTGGACGACAACATGCCACCCTTCACCCTGTTCATTGGCGACGAGGTGGACGCGACGCGCAAGTACCGCTACTTCGGTACCTCGCTCGAAAACCAGTCGCGCCACTACAAGGCCAACGGCGCGCTGGCAAGGGAAATGCTGGGGGCGCTGATGGCGGCGGGTTTCGACCCGTCCTGGTCGAAAGTGACGCGGATGGAGGGGGGCCTCGGCCATGCCTTTGGCCGCGTGCTCGAATTCATCCTGCCGAAAGCGGACGTGCCGATTTTGCCCGTAATGGTGAACACCTATTTCCCGCCGGCACCGAGCGCGGCGCGCTGCGTCGCCTTCGGCCGCGTGCTTGGCGCCGCTGCCCGCGCAACAACGGCGGCCGAGCGCGTCGTTTTTATCGGCTCAGGCGGGCTCAGCCATACCAAGATCGACGAAAAGCTCGACCGCGACTTCATCGCCGCGCTGGAAAAGGGCGACCTAGATTTCATGGCCGCCATGCGCGACGAGGACCTGACCGCGGGCACCTCCGAAATCCGCAACTGGATGATCGCAGCGGCGGCGGCGGGTGCGGGCGGCGCCATGGTCGATTACGTCCCGTGCTACCGCAGCCCGCAGGGTGTGGGCTGCGCCATGGGCTTTGCCGTCTGGGAAAGGGCGGCGTGAGCCGCCCCTATTATTTCACCAGCGTGCGGATCAGGTTCTTCGCTTCCAGCATGGCGGCGGTGAACTCCTCCGTCTGGCCGGAAACGGCGCCCTTGTAATCCTTCCAGTCAAGCTCGCGGTGCTTGTCGACGACGGGAATGTCCTTGCGCCGGCTGTTGATCCGCACCTTGGGCATGACGTGTTCCTGGCCCTTCTTGCTCAGCAGCCAGTTGACGAACACGATCGTCGCGTTGGGGTGCGGGCGCGGCTGAAGTACTTGGATGCCGGCGACGCCGACCGACCAGATATCGAGACCGGCAACCTTGCCCATGTCGATCTTCACGCCGCGCTTGCGGTAGGCGACGATCTGCGAATTGGGCAGGCCGATGCCGATCGGGTATTTGCCCGACACGAACCAGTCCATCAGCTGGCGCGAATTCTTGACGACGACGGGCTGCTGCTTGGTGAACAGTTCGCGTATGAAGTCGGCCCCGAACTTCTTGTAGAGAAGCGCCATGCTGACGGCGGTGGAGCCGCCGCGCGGATTGGCCATGGCGATCTTGCCCTTCCATTTCGGAAGCAGCAGTTCCTTGATGTCCTTGATCTCGCCGTCCTTGATGAAAGCTTTGTTGGTATGCGCCAGCGGGCTTTCATAGGCGCCGAAGCTCGGCACGTATTTCTTGGCATTGTCGAGGAACATGTGGTCGAAGCCGCCGTACCAGTTCGATTCATCGGCGACCTCGGGCAGGATGAACATGGCGCGCACGTCGGCAAGCCCGCCGTCCTTGGCCAGCGGATAGACCTGGGTATCGGCGCCGCCGACGCGGATGTCCCACAGGTGCTTGCCGACTTCCCGTTCCTTGAGGATGCGCGGCCAGAAGTCGCGGCTGTCGAAGGGGGTCACGCGGGTCTTGATCTTCGGGTATTCCTTGCCGAAATCGGCCAGCAGCTGCTGCCACTGGCGCCCCGACGGGCCCGCGACATCGAGCGCGCCTTCCTTGTTGGCGGCGGCGACGACCTGATCCCAGCGCGCCTTCCAGTCCTGGGCAAGGGCGGGCACGCCGCGCAGAAGCGACGTCGCGGCGGCGGTTCCCGCGAGGCCAAGGGCGAAGTCGCGCCGGCTGAGCGGCCAGAACTTGTTGGAATCGGTCATCGTGAAGTCTCCCTTATGGTTATGGTCTTGGGGGCGGGCGGCCTACTCGGCCGCCTGACACCGGTGAACGCGGGTTTTCCAGTGTTCCTTGGGATCGACGTCGTGCGGGATAACCTCCGACATGACGACGACATGGGAGCGGTCGCGGCCCGCGGGATCGCGGATCACGCCGCGCGGCTCCCGGCCTTCGGCAACATCGGCGATGGCTTCCAGCACCTGGCGGCGGGCGCGCACGATGATGCGGTCGCTGGTGGCGAGATGTTCCTGGGTGCGGTCGCTGATCGGCCCCATGCTCTCGGTGGCGGCGGCGTCATGGATGTTGAAGGAGCCGCCCATGCCGGTGAAGTTTTCCGTCTGCATGGCGACGGGGTCCTGGAAATAACGGTTCTCGAGACTGCGCTTCGTCACGCCGTCGGGCCCGGTCAGGTTGCCGAGCCGCTTGCGGTACTTTTCCTTGTCGACCGGGCGCACGCGGTTGAAGACGAAGTCGAAGCGCATGTTGTTGTAGTCGTCGATGGGTACGTGCCAGTGCACCGAATACCCTTCGTTCACGCGCCCTTCGTTGCCGACGATGGCCGCTTGGCACGGCATGATGAAATTGGTGATGCGCACGTACTGCTTGTCCTCGGGGGCACGGCGGATCGAATAGATGCGGATGCCGTAATCGGTCTGCTCGAGATCGAGGTTGGGCCGCCGGTCGTCGCCGTAGAACTGGTCCGCCGACTTTTCGCTGCCCGGCACCGGGCGCGTATCCACCTGCTTGAGCGGGCGGTGCAGATAGCTGAGATGAACCGGGTCGATGTTGCCTTCCAGCGCCTGAAGCCAGTTGCAGGCGATGTGCGAGCGCAGCAGGCAGCGGTGCTCATCGCTCGCGTTCAGAAACTCCCAGTCGGGGAATTCCGGCGGAGCGTCCTGGCCGAGGTAGCCGAAGATCATTCCGGCCTTTTCGACAAGCGGATAGGACCGCGCCTTGACCTCGTCCTTGTAGGTGCTCTCGGGCGGCTCGCCCGGCTGCTCCATGCAGTTGCCGGCAACATCGAAAAGCCAGCCATGATAGAGGCAGCGCAGGCCGCCGTCCTCGATGCGGCCATAGCTCAGATCGGTGCAGCGGTGCGGACAGGCGCGCTGAAGAAGCCCGGGGCGCCCCTGTTCATCGCGGAACAGAACCAGCTGTTCGCCGAGCAGCGTGACCGGCACGGGGCGGCTGCCCCGGGGCAGGTCTTCGGACAGGGCGACGGGCAGCCAGTAGCGGCGCATCATCTTGCCCCCGGGGGTTCCGGGTCCGACGCGGCACATCAGTTCGTTTTCTTCACGGGTGGTCATCGGGCGGTCCTCGCTGGCGCAAGTGCCGGGTTGCCGGTCGCTTGTTTTTTGATTTGGGAAATCGCTTTCGAATATTAGACTACGGAACTCGATACCGAGGGTCAAGAAAGCGCGGGCATCGGCGGCAGCCGCGCGGGTTGACGTATAATCAAGAGGCCGGGGAAGCCCGGCCCGGGGAGGCCAGTCATCGTTTCCGCAGGCAGCGGCAAGCCGTTTCTCCGGCTCGCCCATATTTCCAAGCTGTTCGGCAGTTTTCGCGCAGTTGACGACCTGACCCTTGATATCGTCGAGGGCGAGGTTTTCGCCCTTCTCGGCCCGTCGGGCTGCGGCAAGTCGACCACGCTGCGCCAGATCGCGGGTCTCGATTCACCCGATACCGGCACCATCACGCTGAACGGTAATGTTCTCTATTCGGCCGAGGACGATATCTTCGTGCCGCCCCAGAAGCGCAACATGGGCATGGTATTCCAGTCCTATGCGATCTGGCCGCACCTGACGGTAGGCGAAACCGTGGCCTATCCGCTGCGCCTGCGCAACCTGCCGTCGGGGGAAATCGAGACCGCCGTGCGCGAGACCCTTGCCCAGGTCGGCCTCGGCGGGTTCGAGGACCGGCCCTCGCCGACGCTTTCCGGCGGCCAGCAGCAGCGCGTGGCGCTGGCCCGCGCACTCGTCTACAAGCCCGATGTCCTGTTGCTGGACGAGCCGTTCAGCAACCTCGACGTCAAGCTGCGCGAACAGATGCGCGTCGAACTGAAGCAGTTGCAGCGCCAGGTCGGCGTCACCGTCATCCTCGTTACCCATGACCAGTCCGAAGCCCTGTCCCTTGCCGACCGCGTCGCGGTGATGAACGCGGGCCGTGTCGAACAGGTGGGCGATCCGGTCGATCTCTACGAAAATCCCGCCAACCCGTTCGTGCGTGATTTCATCGGCCTGTCGACGCGCATCGAGATCGCGGTGACGGCCTTGCGCGGCGCCGAGGCCGAGGTCCGGCTCGGTGACGGCGGGCTCACCCTCGTTTCCTCTGCCTTCTGCGGCGTCAGCCCCGCCTCGGGCGCCACGCTGACGGCGGCGATCCGGCCCGAAAGTATCCGTATCGGCAAGGCGGCGGCGGGTGCCGACCACAACACCTTCGAAGGCCGGGTCGAGACCCTTTTGTTCGTCGGTGACCGTTTCGAATGCCACGTGCGCGCGGGCGGCGCGAATCTGCTGGTCTACGTGCCGCGGGCCGAACGTCTGCGCGAGGGCGACACGGTCGCGCTGCACATTCCGAAGGACGCGCTCAGCCTATGGCCGAAGTAGGCATCACCCCGCCCGCAAGGCCGGGCTTCCTGCGCCGCCTGCGTCCGGGCACGGTCGGGGCCAGCGTGGTGCTGTTCGTGATGCTGATGCTGGTCGCTTATCCGCTGGTGTTGCTGATCGATGCGAGCTTCCTGGTCGAAGGGCCGGACGGCAAGAAATACTACGGGCTGGAACTGTGGCGCACCGCGTGGAGCGCGCCGGGCATGGTTCCCTCCATCCTCAATACCTTCAAGCGCGTGATCGCGACCGAGGTCATAGCCTTCCCGGCGGCGATCCTGATCGCCTGGGCGGTGGCGCGCACCGATCTTCCCGGCAAGAAGCTGATCGATGCGTTCTTCTGGGTCGCCTTCTTCCTGCCGGCCCTGCCGGTGCTGATGGGCTGGATCCTGCTGTTCGATCCGCAGTTCGGTCTCGCCAACCAGGCGGCGGTCGCCCTGTTCGGGATGGAAGAGGGGCCGTTCAACATCTACAGCTTCTCCGGCATCATCTTCGCCCATATCGCGGCGCGCTCGGTGGCGGCCAAGTACATCTTCCTGTCGCCTGCCTTCCGCAACCTCGACGGTGCGATGGAGGAAGCTTCGCGCATTTCGGGGGCAAGTCCGCTCGGAACGCTTCGGCGCATCGTCATTCCCGTGCTGATGCCCGCGTTCATGATCACGCTGTGCATTTCGCTGATCCATTCGCTCGAATCCTTCGAGATCGAGCTGATCCTGGGGCCGCCCGACAACTTCTATGTGTTTTCGACCAAGATCTACCAGTTCATCCAGGAAGATCCGCCGATGTTCGGCGTCTCGACGGTGCTGGGGCTCGCCATCCTCGTCAGCATGCTGCCGCTGATCTTCTGGCAGCAGTACCTGTCGCACAAGCGCAGCTACGTCACGGTCACGTCCAGCTTCACCTTCAACGTGCTGCGCCTGCGTAGCTGGCGCTGGCCGGTGTTCGGCATCATCACCGCCTTCGGCACGCTGATCACGGTGGTGCCCATCGTGTTCCTGCTGATGGGAACGTTCATGAGCCTCTACGGGCATTTCGGCCTCGAGGACGCCTGGACCTTCGAGCACTGGGAAGCGGTTCTGACCGACCCGCCGATGCTGCGCGCGACGACGAACACGCTGCTGATGGGCGGTGCCGCCGCACTGATCGGCGTCTTCTGGTATTCGCTGGTCGCCTATATTTCCGTGCGCACGCGCTACGCGGCGCGCGGCGTTCTCGATTTTCTGTCGTGGCTGCCTGCCAGCCTGCCCGGCATCATCCTCGGCCTGGCGCTTCTGTGGGTGTTCCTCAACGTCGACCTGTTCCAGCCGCTTTACGGCACGCTCGCCGTGCTCATCGTCGCCTGCATTCTCAATTCCATTTCAACTGGTGTGCAGCTCGTCAAAAGCAACATGGTTCAGCTCGGCCGCGACCTGGAAGAGGCCTCCTTCATCGCCGGCGGCTCCTGGGCCTATACGTTCCGGCGCATCGTGCTGCCGCTGCTGGGCCCCGTGCTGGTCGCGGTCGCGTTGCTTACTTTCGTGTCGGCGGCGCGCAACGTGTCCACGATCGCCATGCTGGTGACCGCCGAAAACCGGCCGCTCGCCATGCTGCAGGTCGATCACATCGTCGATGGCACATTCGAGGCAGCAGCCGTCGTCGGTGTGCTGATCGTGTTCATGACCGGATGCATGGCGATCATCGCGCGGCTGATCGGCCGGCGTTTCGGATTTTCGGGGCTGCGGTGAACGCACCGTCCTGTGATAACGTCTAGGAAAATTCTGGTCCGTGGGAGATTGCCAAATGGCACGTGACGCGCTGGTCGAGCGCCTTTCGAAACTGGATGCCTGCACCGTATCGGATGCGCTCGATGCGCTTGGCATAAAGGGAGCAACGCTCGGCATTCGTCCGCAGTGGCCGTGCCCGCGCATCGCCGGGCGCGCGGTCACCGTGAAGCTGAAGCCGCAGGGGGTGGAAAAGCCCACCCGTCACCTCGGCACCGAGGCGATCGAGGCGGCGGAACCGGGCGACGTCCTGGTGATGGAACTGGCCGGGCGCACCGATGTGCCGGGCTGGGGCGGGCTGCTGTCGCTGGCCGCCGCGACCAAGGGGCTTGCCGGCATCGTCATCGACGGGGCGTGTCGCGACATCGATGATTCCGCAGCGGCGAAATTCCCGGTCTATGCCAAGGGCGTGGTGCCGATCACCGCGCGCGGGCGCGTCATCCAGGACAGCGTGAACGAGGAAATCCAGTTCGCGGGCGTGCAGGTTCACCCCGGCGATTACGTCGTCGCGGACGGTTCTGGCACGATCATCGTGCCGCAGGCCCGCGCCGAGGAGGTCATCGCCAAGGGCGAGGAAATCGCTGCCCGCGAGGCGCGCATGGCCGATGCGGTGCGCAAGGGTGCGTCCATCGTCCACGTGATGGAAAGCGGCGGCTACGAACAGATGCTCAACAAGGACAAGAAATAAAATGACGACCGATCCCGTTATCGAAGGTTTCAAGAAGCTCGCCAGTGCGTCGATCTCCGACGCGCTCGACCGGCTCGGCATTCACGGCATGGCGCAGGGCATTGCGCCGCTCGCCAACGGCCATCACGTCGTGGGCCGCGCCTTCACCCTGAAGTACCGGCCCTGCGGAATCGTCAAGGGAACGGTCGGCGATTACATCGACGACGTGCCTCCGGGCGGCGTGGTGGTGCTCGACAATGCGGGGCGTCTCGATTGCACCGTATGGGGCGATATCCTGACGACCACGGCGAAAGCACGCGGGGTTGCGGGCACCGTGATCCATGGCGTGTGCAGGGACGTTGCCGGCTCGCTCGAGGTCGGCTATCCGATCTTTTCGCGCGGGCGCTTCATGCGCACGGGCAAGGACCGGGTCGAGGTGGACGGCACCAACGTCACCGTGTCGCTCGGCGACGTGCAGGTGCGCCCGGGTGACATCCTCGTGGGCTCCGACGACGGCGTGCTGGTGGTTCCGGTGGAAAAGGAAAAGGATGTCCTCGACATCGCCACTGCGGTGGCCGAAGCCGAGGCCCGCATCGTCGCCGAAGTCAGGGCGGGCGCGAAGCTGGTCGATGCCCGCAAGAAGCACGGCTATCACAATCTGCAGACAAAGAGGTAACGCCATGAGTTTCGATTTTCTCCGGCCCGATGCGGCCACCATCGCGCGGGCGGCGACCTTCCCGTCGGCGACCATTCACGAGGCGATGGGCCGCAAGGGGGCGTTGCCTGCGGCAATCAAGCCGGTGTCCAATTCATGGAAGATCTGCGGTCCGGCCTTCACCGTGGTGGCCAAGGCCTTCAACAACATCAACATCCATCGCGCCATCTACCAGGCCAAGCCCGGCGACATTCTGGTGGTCGATTGCGGCGGCGGGTTTGAAGCGGGTTACTTCGGGGAAATCATGGCCCATGCCGCGCAGCAGCGCGGGCTCGCCGGTCTGGTGATCGATGCCTGCGTGCGCGATGCCGACCTTCTGGAAGAGATCGGTTTCCCCGTGTTCTCGCGTGGCCTCGCCATCCAGGGCACGACCAAGGACGAAGGCGGCTCATTGGCGCAATTGATCCGCATCGGCAATGTCGATGTGGCGCCCGGCGACATCATCAACGGCGACCGCGACGGTGTCGTCGTCATTCCGCAGGGCGCTGCGAAGGCCGCGCTTGATGCTTCGCAGTCGCGCGAGGACAAGGAAGCGCGCACCATCGCCTCGCTCAAGCAGGGCAAGTCGACAATCGAGCTTTACGGCTGGGCGCCGTTGCCGAAGTAGGGCGGCGGGCGCGATGGATGCATTCGCCGCACAACGCGAACTGGTCGCCAAGGCCTGCCGCATCATCGGCAATCTGGGGCTGACCAAGGCAGCGACGGGCCATATCAGCGCCCGTTGCGACGGCGGCTTTCTGGTGCGCGCGCGCGGGCGCGACGAAGTGGGCGTGCGCTACACGACGGCGGGTGAAATCATCCGGGTCGATGGCGACGGCGAGAAACTCGACGGCCCGGATGGCTTGAAGGCACCGCAGGAAGTGTTCATTCATTCCTGGCTCTACCGGATGCGGCCCGAGGTGAACAGCGTCGTTCACGTGCATCCGAAAACCGTGGTGCTTTTCACCATTACGGAAAAACAGATTTTACCGATTTTCGGTGCTTACGATCCGACCGGCCTGAGGCTTGCCGTCGAAGGGCCGGCGCTTTACGACCGCGCCATCCTGATAAAGAACGATCTTTTGGGCGAGGAGTTCGCCGCCGCCATGGGCCGCGCACGCATTTGCCTGATGCGCGGTCACGGCATCACCACCGTCGGACCGACGGTGGAGGAAGCGACGCTCGCCGCGATCAAGATCAACGAACTGGCGGAAATGAATTACGAAGCGTATCTTTTGGGTACGCCCCGATCGATTTCCGACGAAGATATAAAAACATTCATTCCGGGTTACGGTCGGGAGGATGGAGGAAACACTGCGTCCGATGGCGCCATGCCGCCGCTGATGGGTAACGTCCGGTCGTCATGGCGCTACTACGCGACGCTGGCAGGCGAAAACTAGCTTGCCGGCGCCTGAACGGAGGAAGCCATGCTGTCTCACGAACAGAATGCCGAACTGACGCGCGTCGGTGCGGGTACGCCGGCGGGGGAACTAATGCGCCGCTACTGGCAGCCGGTCGGACCTGCGGCCGAGCTCACCGCGGAAAACCCGAAAAAGAAGATCCGCGTGATGGGCGAGGAACTCGTCCTGTTTCGCGACGGCTCGGGCCGTTTCGGGCTGGTGGAAGAGCAATGCTGCCATCGCTCGGCCTCGCTGCTTTACGGTTTCGTCGAAGAGGACGGTTTGCGCTGTCCCTACCACGGCTGGAAGTTCGACTGCACGGGCAAGTGCATCGAAATGCCGTTCGAGCCCAAGGACACGAGGCTGATCAACCACGTACGCCAGCGCGCCTACCCGGTGCGCGAACTGGGCGGCATGCTGTGGACCTACATGGGGCCGGGCGAGGCGCCGGAACTGCCGCGCTGGGCGCAGCTTCTGCGCAAGGACGGTGTGCGCCGCATCGACGTCCTGCCGCTGCTCGACTGCAACTGGCTACAGGTGATGGAAAACTCCTGCGATCCCTGCCACACCTACTACCTGCATGCCCATACCCTGGTGCTGAAAGGCAAGGGCGACATGGGTACCTACTATTACCGCCCGATCGAGAAGATGCATTTCGAGATCGTCGAGGAGGCCAACTGGGTCGGCGTGCGCAAGCAGCGCATCTACGGCGGCGACGAGGCCGAAGAGGAAGACGGCCACCCGGTGATCTTCCCGAACTTCCTGCTGTCGCCCCAGCGCGAACATCTCGTCATGCACATGCGCCTGCCGGTGGATGACACCCACACGCAGATCTATCGCTACCAGTTCACGCCCACCGAAGACGGCAGCGAGGTGCCGCAGCCCAACCAGGTGCCGTTCCAGAACGTGCCGCCGCTGCGCGATGAATACGGCGTCTATCACATGAACAGCTTCGCCTCTCACGACGCGATGGCGTGGGAAACCCAAGGGGCGATCACCGACCGTTCGCGCGAGAACCTGGGCGTATCCGATGCCGGTATCGCGCTTTATCGCCGCCTCTTGCGCGAACAGATCAAGCGCGTGCAGGAGGGCAAGGACCCCAAGGGCCTGATCCGCGATCCGAAGCTCAACGAATACATCGACATTCACGTATCAACCGGCCAGGCGCGCGTCGCCCGCGACCAGAAAAGGCAGAGTGCATGACGGACGCCGCGCCCAACGATCCCGAAGCCAAGGTCTTCAAGCGCCCGCCGCAGTACTACTACGTCTGGCAGGAAAGCGAGGGCATTCCCGTCCACAAGACCTTCCATGTCGCCGACCTGAAGGATGTCGAGGTCGGCCCGTGGAAGCGCTTCGGCTGCAACGGCTGCTTCATCAACCTGACCGACAGCTTCCTCGTCGGGTCTTTCGTTCTCGAAATCCCGCCGCGCACGACGCTCAATCCCGTTCATCACCTGTTCGAGGCGACGACCTACATCATTTCGGGCGAGGGCGAGACGGTGGTCGAACAGAAGGGCTCGCCCACCCGCAGGATTTCCTGGGCGGAACGCTCATTGTTCGCGCCGCCGCTCAATACCACCTACCAGCATCGCAATACCGGCGATACGACGGCGCGCCTGCTGGTCGTCAACAACGCGCCGATGGTGATGAGCCTTTATCATGACGAGGATTTCGTGTTCGGCGCGGACTGGGCCTTCAAGCGCCGCTACCAGGGGCAGGAAAATTTCTTCGACGGCATCCCCGAATACCTCGGCAGCCGCCTGTCGTCGGTGAATTACATCCGCGATGTCGGCAAATACGAGCTCTACAACTGGGAAATGCGCGGCAAGGGGGCCAAGACCGCCTTCATGTCGATCTCCGACAGCACCATCGCCGCGCATATTTCGTCCTTCGAGGTCGGTACCTACAAGAAGGCGCACCGCCACGGCGCGGGCGCCCATGTGGTGATGCTCGACGGTGAGGGCTATTCCCTGCTGTGGGCCGACGGCGAGCCCCGCCAGCGGGTGGAATGGAAGGCCGGCACCATGTTCGCGCCGCCCGAGTGGTGGTGGCACCAGCATTTCAATACCGGCAAGGAGCCGGCCCGCTATCTTGCCGTGCGCAACAACAACCCGGTCCATCCCCTGCGTACGGGCATGCCCCGGTTCCAGGATTCGGGCGACGGCATGACCCAGTTCGGCAAGGCCCAGATCGACTTCGACGACGAAGATCCCGCGATCTTCGCCGAATACGCGGCCGAACTGGCCCGCAAGGGGGTCGAGATCCGCCAGGCGAAGCCAGCCTACCGGCAGGGCTGACCGCAGGACCCCTGTTGGGAAACGGAATATTGCCTAGAATGGCTCTAATCACGGGCTATTCCTGCTGTTAGCCTGCATAAAGCAAGGGATTGGCCCGGTGCCGCGCGGCAAGAACGCGGCAGGGCGGATGCCGCTTCCGGCGGCAAGGGGGGAATGTGGCGATACTCGACAATTTCAACGCCTCTCAGGCGGGCGCGACCGACCGCAAGTTCGAGCGGCCGAAGCCGTTCTACGACCTGTGGCAGGAGCGACAGGGCATCCCGACCTATTCGAGCTTCCATATCGACGACCTCGCCGCCGTCAAGCTCGCCCGCTGGGAGTGGATGGGGTGCGATGCCTGTTTCGTCAATCTCGAAGATCCGTTCCTGATCACCTCGATGATCATCGAACTGAAGCCCGGCCAGAAGACCAAGCCGGTGCGCCACATGTTCGAAACCTGGGTCTATGTCATCGGCGGCAAGGGCGAGACCCTTGTGAGCCAGGATGGCGCCCCCGATACGGTGATCCCATGGCAGCCGCGTTCCCTGTTCGGCCCGCCGCTCAACTGCACCTACCAGCACCATAACACCGACAGCACGGAACCGGCGCGCATCCTGATGGTGACCAATGCGCCGCTGACCATGAACCTCTATCACAACGAACGCTACGTCTTCGAAAACCCCTTCGTCTTCGATGACCGGTACGCGGGCCAACAGGGGTATTTCAACCCGACCTACGAAATCGTTGCCCAGCGCTACGTGCGCACCAACATGGTCAAGGATGTGCGCGACTATTACCTGCACGAATGGAAGGAGCGCGGCATCGGTGCGCGCACCGTTTTCCTGACGGGCATGAGCCATCACACCATCGGTGCCCATGTGTCGGAATTCGAGCCCGGCACCTACAAGAAGGCACACCGTCACGGCCCCGGCGCCCATGTCATCATCCTGCAGGGCACCGGCTATTCCCTGTGCTGGAAGGAAGGCGAGGAGCCGACCAAGGTCGACTGGCGGGAGAACTCGATGTTTTCCCCTCCCGACATGTGGTACCACCAGCACTTCAACACCGGGCCCGAGCCTGCGCGCTATCTCGCGCTCAAGAGCAAGGGCGCGCCCGAGCATCCCTGCCGCATCGGCGCGCCGGGCCCCAATACCGACCCCGATTTTGCCAAGAACCACCAGATCGAGCACGAGGACGAAGCGCCCTGGATCTACGATCTGTTCGTTTCGGAGCTGAAGAAAAACAGCGCCGAGAACCATCAGCCGCGCCCCGCGTACCGTAAGCGTTGAGCCAGACCCATCGACGATACAAAGAGGGAGCCCAGCGATGAAAAAGACGATGTTGGCGATCTGCAGCCTAGTCCTTGCGGCCATATCGCCCGCGGCACACGCGGCCGACCGGCTGCCCGCGGAAACCAAGGCGATCCTGCAGGCCCTGAAGATGGGCGAGGGCGTTGTTGCGGGCATGGATGAAGAGGCCCGTGTTCCGCCCGAATGGCTGGAGAAGGCGAAGGCTGAGGGCGCCGTCAACATCATCGGATCGTGGGATCCGCCACAGTTCCAGAAGCTGGCCGCGCCGTTCCGCGCACGCTATCCGGATGTAAAGGTTTCCTACGTGCGTGGCGGCCTTCATGACCGCGGCGTCAAGCAGGTGCTGGCCTACAAGCAGGGCCGCTATATTTCCGACGTCATCATCAGTCTTGGGGGCGAATGGGTGAATTTCCGCGACATCGGCGCGCTGGAGGATCTGCGGCAACTGCCCAACTACCAGCGGCTCGAACCCGATATGCGCGAAGCCTCCGGTCATTGGGTCGGCCAGAAGGTCGCCTACAGGTGCATGGTCTACAACACCAGCAAGGTGAAGAAGGCGGATTTGCCGAAAACCTGGGACGATCTGGTGACCAGCCCGCGCTGGCAGGGCGGAAAGCTGGGCGTGCCCAACAGGCCCAACCTCTGGCTTTCCATGCTCTGGCTCAAGAACGGTCCCGACTGGACGCGTGACTTCATGACGAAGCTGTTCAACGACGTGAAGCCGCAGCTGCGCAAGGAAGGCGCTAATGCGATGATCGGATTGACTATCGCGGGCGAATTCGACGCGGCGGTGGCGGCGGCCGAATACCGCATCTCCCAATACCAGAGCCGCGGCGCCCCGGTGGCGTTTCACTGCCCGTCGCCGGTACCGTTGGCGATCTCGCTCCTTGTGGTGCTGAAGAACAACCCGCATCGGTATGGCTCGCTCATTTTCACCAACTGGTTCCTGTCCAAGGAAGGGCAGCTCGCACAGTTCCATGCGGACGAGGCCATCTCGGTGCGCAAGGAATTCTCCGGCCGCAAGGAATTCATGCCCTATCCGGAGGAAATCGCAGGCAAGCCCATCGCCATCCGCGACGAGGCGAAACTGGTCAACGAGTACCCGAAGCTGATCGCCTATTACGATCCGCTGTGGAAGAAGGCCGGTGGTGACAAGGGCGGCGCGAAGCTGCTGACCCTCGATGTCCGGCTGACGGGCGTCAAGGGCAAGGGCCGTACCATCATTTTCGACCATCAGGGCAAGCCAACCGAGGTCACCATCAGTGCGCGCCGCACGGCGGTGAGTATTGGCGGAGCCAAGGCGGGCCGGGCCGATCTCAAGGCCGGTATGTCATGCAAGGTGACCTATCCCGGTCCGGGACAGAGCGCATCGGCCGTTGCCTGCGCCAAGTGACGTTTAACAGGGAAACCGCAGGGTCGCCTGCGCAAGAGCAATCGGCCCGCAGGGCCCGGAGTCAAGGAGAGCCGCGTTGAATGACACTATGAACAGCGCCACGGTCGAACAGAAGTTCGTCCGCCCTAAGCCCTTCTACGAGATCTGGCAGAAGGGCGAAGGCATCCCGATTTACGAGGCTTTCCACATCGAAGACATGATGCAGGTCCAGCTCGGTCACTGGGAACGCTTCGGCTGCAACGGCGCCTTCGTCAATCTGGCCGACCCGTTCATTACCTCCTCGATGATCATCGAGGTAGCGCCCGGCGGCAAAACCAAGCCGATCCGCCACATGTTCGAGACCTGGTGCTTCATCGTCGAGGGCGAGGGCGAAACCATCATCGAGCAGGAAGGCTGCCCGACAAATTCCGTTCCCTGGGGCAAACGGGCGCTGTTCGGGCCGCCCCTGAATTCGACCTACCAGCATGTCAATCACGACAAGCACCGTCCGGCGCGTATCCTGATGGTGACCAATGCGCCGTTGACGATGAATCTCTATCACAACGACCGCTACGTCTTCGAAAATACCTTCGTCTTCGATGACCGCTACAAGGGCGAGAACAGCTTCTTCAACGGCGAGCGCGAATACCTGGGTGGGCGTGTCACGCGCATCAACCTCATTCCCGATACCCTGCAGTTCCGCCTGATCAACTGGAAGGATCGCGGTTTCGCTGCCAAGTCGTTCCACATGTCGATGTCGGGCCACACCATGGCCTGCCACCTGTCGGAATTCGAGGTCGGCACCTACAAGAAGGGCCACCGGCATGGCCCCGGCGCCCATGTCATCATCCTCGCGGGCGAAGGCTATTCGCTTTTGTGGAAGGAGGGTGACAAGCCGACGCGGGTCAACTGGAAGGAAAACTCGCTGTTTGCACCGCCCGAATGGTGGTTCCACCAGCATTTCAATACCGGCGCCGAGCCTGCGCGCTATCTCGCGCTGCGTCGTGGCGGCAGTCCCGAGCATCCGATCCGCCTCGGCATGTCGGCCCAAGGTGGCGGCCCCGACCAGATCGAGTACGAACAGGAAGATCCCTGGATCTACGATTCCTACGCGGCCGAACTGAAGAAGAACGGCGTTGATGTCCATCAGCCGCGGCCGGAATACAAGCCAAAGGCGTAACGCGATTTGCGACGGCGACTTCGCCGTCGCCGGGGGTGGAACGAGGGCGCCATGACCATCGAGGCGACATCCGGCGCGCGTGCTCTCGGGGCGCCACGTTTCATGCCGGCGAACCCGTGGGCGATGCTCGTTTTCATCGTCGTCACGGCTGCGGTGGTCGTGCCCCTCGTTTTTCTCGTCCTCGGCAGCTTTTCCCTGGCGCCGCTGCCGACCGATCTCGATCTCGGCGAGCTGACCTTCGAAAATTACGAGGAGGTTTGGCGCGACGAGGGCACCGCCCGCATTTTCTACAACACCGTCGTCTATGTCGCCGGGGCTACCATCTTCGGCAGTTCGGCCGCGGTTGCGCTTGCGTGGCTGGTCGAGCGCAGCAACATGCCCGGCAAGATTTGGATCTATGCCGGGGTGCCGATGACCCTCGCCGTTCCCAGCATGCTGCAGGCGATGGCCTGGGTGCTGCTGCTCAGCCCGCGCATCGGCTTTCTGAACGATTTTCTGCAGGGGACGCTCGGCATCGGCCCGATCAATATCTATTCGCTGGGCGGCATGATCTTCATCGAGGGATTGCGCCTGGTCCCGACGGCGTTCCTGATGCTGGTGCCGCTGTTACGGTCTATGGATCCGTCGCTGGAGGAAGCCGCCGCCATGAGCGGTGCGGCCCCGGTTTCCACCCTCAGGAAGGTAACGGCGCGGCTGATGCTGCCCGGGCTGCTTGCGGTCGTGATCTACCAGATGATGACGGCGCTCGAAGTGTTCGAGGTCCCGGGCATTCTCGGCATGCCGGGCGGCATCTATGTGTTCTCGACCAAGATCTATTCGGTGCTGCATTCGGTGACCCTGCAGCCCAATTACGGCGAGGCCAATGCGCTGGCCATCGTCTATCTCGCCATCGCCATCGTCGCGACGTTTCTGTACGCGCGGGTGATTGCACGTTCGGAACGTTTCACCATCATTACCGGCAAGGGCTATCGCCCGCGGCTCGCCGACCTCGGCCGCTGGCGCTGGGTGGCGCTGGGGGGAGTCATTCTTTATCTGGTGCTGGCGGTCATCCTGCCGTTCCTGGTCTTCGCCTTTACTTCCTTTCAGCCCTTCGTGCGGGCGCCGTCCTTCGATGCCATCACCGGCATGACTTTGCGCAATTACGAGCACCTCTTCGAAACCGCCTTCGTCGGCAAGGTCCTGACCAATACCCTTGTGCTCGTGATTGCCGCCTCCACCCTGACGGTGGTGATATCCTTCATCGTGTCCTATGTCATCGTGCGTACTCGTTTCCGCGCGCGCCGCGTGCTCGATCAGCTGGCGTTCATACCCCATGCGATCCCGGGCATTGTCATGGGATTGGCCTTCCTCTGGATTTTTCTGCATCTCGATACCTGGGGGCTGCCCATTCACGGCGGCATCACGGCCATGACCATCGCCTTCGCCATCGGCTACATGGCCTATGGGACCCGGGCGATGAATGCCGCCATCCTGCAGGTTCACAAGGATCTGGAGGAGGCAGCGCACATGTCCGGCGCGGCGCGCCTGCGCACGATGTGGCGGGTTTTCGTGCCGCTGATGATGCCTACCTTCGTCGGCGTCTGGATTTGGGTCATGCTTCATGTCATCCGTACCGCCGGCAAGCCGCTGATGCTGTATGAGGGCGAGGAAAACCAGGTGCTCGCCATACTCATGTGGAATATGTGGGACGAGGGGTACATGGAAGCAGTCGCGGCGCTCGGCACGTTGCTGATGGTGTTCCTGCTGGCCGTGACGCTGCTGTTGCGCCTTGCCGGCTTCGGGCGCGGCACTCGTGCCCAGGGGGCGGCGTCTTGAAAATTCCGGGCGGTTTCGGTGCGCTGCGGCGCACCTTCGCGATCCGTGACTATCGCCTCTTCGTCATCGGCAACCTGACGTCGAACATCGGGCTGTGGACCCAGCGCGTGGCGCTCTTGTGGCTGACATGGGAGCTGACCCGGTCCGCCGCCTGGCTCGGCGCCATCGCCATCATTGAATCGGCGCCGATGTTCTTCTTCGCCCTGATCGCCGGGACCGTCGTCGACCGGGTCGATTATTTCAAGCTGCTGCGTATCACCCAGTCCATGTCGCTAGTCTATGCGGTAGCGATGGCGGTGCTTACGCTCGGCGGCTGGATGAACATCTGGCTGCTGGTCGCCATCGTCATCGTGCGGGGCACGGTGACGGCCTTCAACCGGCCATCGCGCATGACCGTTATTTTTTCTCTGGTCGGGCGCGACATGCTGCCGTCCGCGGTCGCCCTCAATTCCATCATTTTCAATGTCTCGCGCTTCATCGGCCCAGCGGTCGGCGGCAGCGTCATCGTCCTGGCCGGGATCGGCTGGACTTTTGCCGCCGCGGCGGGCCTGTTCTTCGTTTTTACCCTGATGCTGCATCTGATCAGCACGCGGGTTGCGCCGCCGCCCGCGCGCGAGAAGCGTTCCATCGCGGCGGAGACGATGGAAGGTCTCAAGTACATGCTGGTTCACCCGGGCATCCGGATACAGATGCTGCTGCTGGTCATGATCGGGTTTCTGGCGAAGCCGCTGAGCGACCTGCTGCCAGGCTTCGTCAGCGACGTTTTCGGGCGCGGGCCCGAAGGCCTCGCGATCTTCACCAGTTCCTACGGGGCAGGCGCCATGATCGGCGCCTTTTACATGGCAAGCCGCGACAAGGGCGTATCGGGCCTGACTGTCATCAGTATCTGCGGCGTGCTGCTGATAGGACTCGGCACGCTCCTGTTCGTGGCTACGCCGATTTTCCTCGTCGGCTGCGTTGCCATCTTCATTATCGGCCTCGCCGCGATCATGCAGAACGTCGCCAACCAGACCCTGATCCAGTCCGCCTCCGATCCCGTCATGCGTGGACGGGTCATCAGCAACCACGGGCTGGTGCAGCACTGCGCGCCATCCATTGGCGCGCTGATCATGGGCACGATTGCCGAACATGCCGGCTTGCGGCCGCCTCTTGCTGTCGGGGCGGCGGTTTGTGTTCTATTCTGGATCTGGGCCTGGCAGCAACGGCGCGCCCTGATGCGCGCGCTCGAAACGCCAGTAACCGGTCCGGGCGCAACATAGGAAGAAATCGCTCATGAAACTTCTGCCTCTTACCCCGACCAGCGTCGGCAGCTTCCCCCGTCCCGGTTGGCTGGCTGAAACCAACCGCTCACGGGCGAAATTCTGCCTCGAGGGCGACGCTCTGCACGAGGCCCAGGACGACGCCACCATCGTCTGCCTGCGCGAGCAGGAAGAGCTGGGTCTTGAGCTTCTGACCGACGGCGAACAGCGGCGCGAGAGCTTCGTCTATCACGCCGCTTCGACCTGGGATGGCGTCGACATGAAGCAGAAGGGCGACAAGGAGGTTTATCGCGGGCGCGTCAATCCGCACGTGGTGCCGCGCATTGTCGGCCGGGTCAGCCGCCGCGCGCCGGCAGTGGTCGAAGACCTGAAGTTCGCGCGCGCCCACACCGCGTTGCCGCTCAAGATGGCGGTGGCCGGGCCGATGACCATGATCGACAGCACCCTCAACACTTTCTACAAGGACGAGGGCGAGCTCGCGATGGACATCGCCGTTGCCGTCAATGCCGAGCTTCTGGAACTTCAGGCGGCGGGCTGCGACATGCTGCAGATCGACGAGCCGGCCATGACCCGCTATCACCAGAAGGTCTTCGATTATGGTGCCCGCGCGCTGGATCGTTGTCTTGAGGGCATCACGGTGCCGACGCTGGTGCATCTCTGCTACGGCTATCCCGGCGGCGACACGCCCCAGCACGAACACACTTATCCTGAGTTGCTCGATGCCCTGATGAAAACCCGGATCGGCGGCTTCACCGTCGAATTCGGGCGCAGCGACTACGATCCTTCGCTTCTTGCCGCCTGCGGCGACCGCCTGATCATGTTCGGCTGCGTCGATCCGGGCAACACGCCCGCGCCGAGCGTGGACGAGGTCAAGCGGCGCGTCGCTTCGCTTCTCGATCATGTCGATCCCGGCCGCGTCATGCTGGGGCCGGACTGCGGCCTGATGACGATCAGCCGCCAGCTGGCCCGCGCCAAGTTGACAGCGATGGTCGGCGCCGCGCGGGAACTTCGCGCCGAAATTTAAAGGCCGGCGCCTGGCGGCGGATTCGGGGATTAGGGGAAACATTCATGTCTGTCGATCAGGGCGGCGCCGTAGCGCTGCGCACGCAGCTTCTGGTTTACGCAGTTGCCTTCTTCGCCGGCAGCCAGGTGCTGATCGTTTCCGTCATCATCCCGCTGTGGGCGCTGCAACTGGGCGCTTCGCCAGTGATGATCGGCCTGATCGTTTCGGCGCGTCAGGCGCTGGTCATCGCCTTTTCCATTCACGGCGGCGCCCTGCAGGACCGCTTCGGCCCGCGCGCCGTGATCATGGTCATGGGGGTGGCAGGGTCGGCGGTGTTCCTGCTCTATCCGCTGGCGCCGACGGTCTGGGGCGCCGTCGCCCTGCAGATGGTTTCAGGATTTCTGGAGGTCACGGGCTGGATCGGCGCCCAGGCGCTGGTCGGTGTGCTGCTGCGCGGCGAGGCGGTCTATGCCGGGCGCCTGACGGCGGCGACACGGTTGGGCGGTTTCGCCGCGCCCATTCTGGCGGGCTTCGTCTGGGCCCAGTTCGGCGCGACCGTGGCCTTCATCGTTACGGCGGTCTGGGTGCTGATGGGCACGGTGACGGCGTTCCTGCTGCCCGATACGCGGCCTGAATCGAAGCCCGAACCCGTGCCTGCGGCAGCGGCGCCCGCGGCCGTTGCGGAGCCTGCCACCGCGCGCCGCCCAGGCATCCTGCCGAGCCTCGGCGACTACATCACCACGTTCCGCCTGCTCGCGCTGCCCGCGGTGGCGCTGGTGATTTCCTGTACCTTCATGCGCCAGGCGGGATCGGGGATACAGAACTCGTTCTATGGCGTGTGGCTCAAGGAAGTCGGCTTCGATGCCAGCGCCATCGGCCTGTTGCTCGGCATTTCCAACGGCATCTCGGCGCTGGCGGCGCTGACGGTGGGTTGGCTCAGTGCGCGGGTGCGCGGCCACTGGCTGCTGATTGCCATGACCATGATGGCGGTCATCGCCATCGCCATCACGCCGGTGCTCGGCACCTTCCTGGCGCTCGCCATCGCCATCAGCCTGCGCGGCATAGGGCAGGGCTACAATTTCCCGCTGATGCTGACGATTTCATCCCAGGCCGTGGGCCGCGACCTGCAAGGCCGTGTCGCGGCGCTGCGCCTGTCGTTCAACAAGTTCGGCGGCGCGCTTGTGCCCTTCATCATGGGGGCGGTGGCGGAATTCGTCGGCCTCGAATACGCCTTCTATCTGGTCGGCGCCATCGGCATGGTGGCGCTCGCCGGGCTCGGCGTATGGACGGGGCGCTCGCCGGCGTTCCGCGACGGGTTGATCCGCCGGTCCTGAGCTATTCCAGAAAAGCGTCGTGGTAGACGACGTTGTTGAGGTGCGGGTGACGTTTTGAGCGCCCGGGGATCGGCTCGCCGCCCGGCGTCAGGCGGGTCGAGCGCTCGATCTTCATGGCGCTTGCCCCGCAGCGCAGCACGACGAGGGAGTCGGGCCCCGGGTTGATGAATTCGTAGAAGCACCCCTTGGGAATGAAGATGCCCTGGTTCTTGCGCACCGGCGGCAACTTGCCCGAGACAGTGTTGAATTCGGCGACCCCATGCAGCACGAAGAAGACGTGCTCTTCCTCGATATGGCCATGCAAGCCGTGGTCTTCGCCCCGGCAGGGCGCATAGCACAGCACGCGGTAGGTCGAGTTTTCGCCCTGCATCAGGAGCCGCGACGTCATGCCTTCTGCCACCAGCTGGGTCTTGAGATCGAGGATCGTCGGCTCCAACTCGCGAAACCTTTGCAGGTCTTCCATCGTTACGCTGGTCATTGTCGCCTCCCTTCAGGCATTGGCCGGGGCGGTCAGCCGAAACTGCCGCCGCCATTGGCATTGAGAATTTCGCCGGTGATGTAGCTGGCGTCATCGGAAGCAAGGAACATCGCCGCCCGGGCAATCTCTTCGGGCTCGCCCATGCGCCCGGCCAGCGTGCGGCTGCCCACGTTGGCGCGCGCCTCGGGCGAATATTCGGCGGTCATGGCGGTGTCGGTGGCGCCGGGGCTGATCGCGTTCACCCGGATGGCGAAGGGTGCCAGGGAACGGGCAAGGGCGCGGGTCAGGCCGATGATCGCGGCTTTCGAGCTGACATAGGCGGGCCCACCGCGTCCATGCCCGCCGAGGCCCGACACGCTGATCGAGCCCGAGCCGGTCAGAACGATGGCGCCGCCGCCGTGATCCTTCATCCAGTGGGCTGCCGCCTGGGCCATCAGGAAGGAGCCGGTGACATTGACGGCAAGGGTACGGTTGAAGATATCGGCATCGAGCGCATCCCATGTCTCGGTCGAATGTACTGCGGCGAAATGCAGGAGCGTATCGATGCTGCCGAGCCGGGCGGCTGCGTCGGCAACTGCCTTCGCGCAGGCCTCCGCCTTCGAGACGTCGCAGGAAAGCGCGACGAAGTTTTCAGCGCTCGCGCCTTCGGGTGCCGTCGGCAGGCCAAGGTCGAGAGCGGCCACCTTCCAGCCTGCGGCGATGGCTTCCGCCACCGCGGCGCGGCCGATGCCGCTCGCGGCACCGGTGATGATGGCCGTTCTTGGCTTCGTCATCGGCTCTGTCCGTTCGCCTAGAAGTCGGCCCCGCCCCAAGCGCGCGTCTTTTCATTGTTGGGGTCGTAAAGCTCCGGCTCCATGCGCGAGACGGCGCCGTTGGCCTTGAGGGCTTCTTCGTATTCCTTGCGCAGGTAGGGATCTTCCATGTCGTAGGGAATGGCGCTGCCGCCCGCGCGCATGTCGATGGCGCCGGCATCCAGCTGCTTGACCCCGGGCAGGCCGGGCTTGCGCCCGCGTGCGTTGTTGGGGCCGAACCATGCGGTGAGCCGGAGCGCCTCCTTGGAGATGCCGAAGTGCTGGTGGAACCAGTCGCCCGACATCGGCGCGGCTGACACCATGCCGACGGGCTCATAATCCTGGCGGCGCACCTGATCGGCCTTGCCGTCCTTCCACGGCGTCGGGCCCAGTTCCTTCGGCCAAGTATAGGTATAGCCCTTGCCCTTCACGCAAATGAGCACCGCGGCCGAGCCGTGGTAATGCGCCTTGGAATAGCGGCCCGTCTCGTGCTGGCCGATCCACAGATAGAACCGGTTGCCCGCCATGTGCGGCTCGATGCGGCGATAGCCGGGCGAGCGCCGGTTATCGAGCGGCAGTTCGCAGGCCATGATGTCGGGAATGATGTTTGTCTTGCGCATGGCAAGGCCGCGCACGGGATCGGGTGCCAGATCGTCGCGCGGCTTGAAGTAGTCGTCGGCGCCGTCGTAGCGGTCCTTGAAGACGTAGGAATTGTTGAAGATGAAATCGACGTTGCCGTAGAGGTTGATGGCATTCGGGGCCGAGGTGCCGGCGAGCAGAATGGCGGGCGACGATGCCGCGTTGATGATCCGGTGGTTGGTGTTGAGCGGAATGGCGAACATGGAGCCCTTCTGCCATTCGAACACCTGCTTCTTGCCGCCGTCCTGCCAGATCTCGGTGGTGCCGCGGCCCTCGACGACGAGGTACTGCTCTTCATAGAGGTGCTTTTCCGTGTTCAGCGTACCGCCGCCGGGAACTTCGACCACGTAGGAGCCCCACAGGCCCTCGGTGCCGAAAAGCTGGATGAAGCTGCCCCGGCCGCCCAACCGCTTCCACGGCTTCATCGGCAGATCCTGCACGCGGTGCACGCCGATATCGCGATGAACGGGGATGCCCTCTTCTTCCATGAACTTGTCGTAAGGCATCGGCGGCGTGGCGAAGGAGCCCTTGCCGGCCTTCTTGTCGGTCGAGGTGATCTCGTGCCAGTGGGCGTAATTGATTTCATCGTGTGGCATCGGGCGCTCCCTTTTGCATCGGTCGGATGCTTCGTTGCGGCGGGGGCGAAACCGAAGCATGAGCCCCCTGAAATCCCCGGTTTTCCGGGGATATTCATGGTGCCACGGCGGACGGGCGGAGGCAAGGGACGGGGCCTTGCTTGTCGG
Source organism: Alphaproteobacteria bacterium (assembly GCA_030831315.1). Lineage (GTDB taxonomy): Bacteria > Pseudomonadota > Alphaproteobacteria > SMXQ01 > SMXQ01 > WHSO01. Next base: position 1,921 of record JAURLI010000010.1, on the reverse strand, counting down.
CCCCATCGGGCGCGCCCTAGAATGAAGCTGCTCGCAATCGGCCCAGTCAAAGAGCGCCGGGCGAGGGGAGGAAAACATGCCGACGATCGATGCCGACGCCCATGTGATCGAAACGCCCTATACATGGTCGTTCCTGCGCGAAGACGAACAACGCTTCCGCCCGCAGCTGCTGATGCGCGATCCGTCCGACGGCGCGCCCGTACCCGGCAATCGCGCCGGCGATTACTGGCTGATCGACGGCGAAATCAAGTCGCGCACCAACGTCGGCAAGGACGTGCCCCCCGAATCGCGCGATATGCGCGATGTTTCGTCACGGATTGCCCACATGGATGAAATCGGCATCGATATCCAGGTGCTGTTTCCATCCCTGTTCCTGCGCCCGATCACGCGCGAGCCTGACATCGATTTTGCGCTCTCGCGCAGTTACAACCGCTGGCTCGCTGAAATCTGGGCGAAGGCACCCGACCGCCTGCGCTGGGTGCTGGTGCCGCCGCTGCAATCGCTCGTCAACCCGGCCAAGGTCCGCGAGGAACTGGAATACTGCAAGCAGCACGGTGCCTGCGGCATCTTCATGCGCGGCATGGAATGCGACCGGCTGCTGTCGCATCGCTACTTCTTCCCGCTCTACGAGATGGCGCAGGAGCTCGGCCTGCCGATCTGCCTGCACGCGGGCGTCGACAGTTACGAGTACCACGACATGTTGCAGCCGCAGAACTCGATGATGACCTTCAAATTCCCGGTCATGGGATCCTTCGGCAGCCTGCTGGAGAAAGAGGTTCCCGCCCGTTTTCCCGAGCTGCGCTGGGCGTTCATCGAAACCAGCGCCCAGTGGGTACCCTATGTGCTGGGCGAGGCGCGCCTCAGGCTGGCACGCCGTGGTCATCAGGCCAAAAATCCGATGGCCGGGGTCAACTTCTTCATCACCACCCAGCGCACCGACGACCTGCCGTGGTTGCTCGATGAAATCGGCGACGATCAACTGATCATCGGCACCGATTACGGCCACCGTGATTCGGCGACCGAGGTGGGGGCCCTCAAAAGAATGGCCGAGGACGGCAATCTGCCTGCCGCCAGCGTCCGAAAGATCCTGCAAACCAACCCCGCACGGCTTTACGCCCTCCCCTGAGGGCCTGCATAATTGGTTAATCAAACATAAAGAATTATGCATCACCCTATTCCAATAGATATTTAGGCTTCTATAACTTTTATTGTATATTTAATCTCCTTTTGAAATGCGGAGCTTTGGCGGAAACCCGTGAATACCTCAGACCGCAGTGAACCGAATGAGGGGCGGCATTTGCTCACCGAGCTTGTCGCGGCGATCGAGGATGCGATCATCGTCGTCGGCGCGGCGGGGGAGATCGTGTCCTTCAACGCCGGCGCGACGGCGGTCTTCGGTTATGACCCGGTTGAAGTACTGGGCAAAGACCTGTCGATCCTCCTTCCCGAAGGCGCCCGTGCAGGGCATCACGCGCATCTTGCAGGTTTCGCGGCGGAAGGCATGGCGACCCGGCGGATGGGTCAACGCGGGGAAATCCAGGGCCGCCGCAAGGACGGCAGCACCTTTCCGGCCGAAGCCTCCATCGTTACCCTTGAAGAAGGCGGGCGGCGCTATTTCGCCGCGATCCTGCGCGATGTCAGCGATCGACGCGCCAAGATGCATGTACTTGCCGCCCAGGAGCGCAAGTTCAACATGCTGTTCAATTCTTCAAACCAGTTTTGCGCGTTGCTCGATAGCCAAGGCAGCGTCATCGAACTGAATTCGACCTGGCTCGATTTTGCCGGCAAGGCATTGACCGATATACGGGGTGGGCAGTTCGCCGATTTGCCGTTCTGGGGGGATGAGGCCGATCAGCACCAGAAAGTCGCCGCCGCTGTTGGGGACAGCGTTCGCGGCAATTACCGGGGCCTGTCGGTCGAA
>JAURLI010000074.1 GCA_030831315.1 Alphaproteobacteria bacterium | reverse complement strand
GGTCGAGCGGCCGAGCAGGCCCGGTTACTTTGCCATTCGCATCCAGAGACAGGTCTGCCCATTCATGTGCCGCCGTATTGACGAGGACGACGTAGAAACCCAGCTCGAAGAAATGCTGAAGCGCGGTAAAGGCGAGAAAGGTGAAGTGATAGCCCTGCGCCGGCGCCGACATCAGCAGCGCGACGAGGGCGAGCACGAGGAGTTGGCTACCCGCGGTGGTTATACGGGAAGCAAGCGCGTAACCGACATCGCGGTCAAGGCCAATGGTGCGCGCAAATCTCTGTACTGCCGGGAATTCCATGCCCGGAATCTTATCTGAATCGTCCGAAACCTGCCAATGGCCGTTTCCGCTTTTGTGGTATGAGAATGAAGGAAAGAACAAAGAAGCAGGTAGATGAAGTCGTCAGATCACGAAAAGGTGGATGAAGGGGCGGATACCGCTCTTGGTACACATTACGCCTTCGGCAAGAACTGGGAGCGTTTCGCCGACGGTCTCGACGAGGCACGCATCAGCCATGCCGTGGCCGAACTGGCGCGACTTATCCCACCGGCCGATATCGCGGGCAAGACGTTTCTCGACGTGGGATCAGGTTCAGGTCTGTCGTCTTTGGCAGCGCTCCGTCTTGGGGCGGAGCGGGTGGAAGCGGTCGATCTCGACCCAGATTCGGTGGTGACTTCGCGTGCGGTGCTTGCCCGTTTCGCGCCGGACGCGGCTTGGCAAGTGCGGGAAGCCTCGGCGCTGGAACTGGATCCCGCTATTCTCGGCCGCTTCGATGTCGTTCATTCCTGGGGTGTACTGCACCACACGGGTGCGATGTGGCGCTCGATCAACGCCTGCCTGCCGCTTGTCGCCGAAGACGGACTTTTCGTTTTGGCTCTTTACCGCAAAACGCCGGCTTGCGGTTTCTGGCGCTGGGAAAAGCGGCTCTATAGCCGTGCGCCCAGTTTTCTGCGCCTGATCGTCCGCGCACTTTATAAGACGCTCTATGTCGCTGGGCTGTTGGCGACGGGCCGTAACCCCAGGACCTATATCAGCGCTTATGTCTCCAACCGCGGGATGTCGTGGGCAACCGACGTCGAGGATTGGCTTGGAGGTTATCCATACGAGTCTGTCTCGCCAGGTGAAATTCGGACATTTATGCACAGTCGTAAATTTTCGGAAAAGCGCAGCTTTTTAAAACCGGCGCGCCTATATGGCCTGTTTGGCTCGCATTGCGATGAGTACGTATTTAAAAAGGCAAAAAAGCTTTCGGACTAAGGCTTGCCGCACAACAGGCAGGGGCTCGAAAGTTCAGACCTATCCCCGTCCCCCGATCCGCGTGTAGATCGCCCAGGGCAGCAGGCGCAGGGCGAGGGTGATCCACTTCCACCAGCCGGGGAAATAGGTGATGCCCGTATCGCGGCCCATCCGGCTCACCACGCGATCGGCGAGCTGGCGTGGATCGCCCTTGGGCAGCGGCGTCTTTTCGGTTTTCATCACGTCCGTGTCGAGAAAGCCCAGAACCCAGAACTGCACTTTCACCGGCGTGCCGCGGGCGGCAAGGCGCAGGCTCTCGAAATAGGACAGAAGGGCGCGTTTCATCGCGCCATAGACGAAGTTGCGTCCGCGCCCGCGCGCCGCGGTAATCGAGCCGAAGCCGACTATGGTCGCCCCACCTGCGACCAAGTCGGGCCAGAGCTTGGCGACTGCTTCCGCGGGCGCGAAGAAATTGACCCCACCCAGCTCGCGCATGGTTTCAGGCGTCGTACCGATGCCGTCGCGGACGGCGAAACCGATCGGCATCAGCAGGCCTTCAATCCCGCCCGCCGCGCGCGCCGTCCGCGCAACTTCATCCAGATAGCCGGCGCCCTGGGCGACGTCAGCCGCCACCGTCGCCGCCTCGACCCCGTGGCGGTCGCGCAGGGCCCCCGCCAGTGCGGACAGCGCATCAGGATCGCGGGCGACCAGCACCAGCTTGCGACCGTCCGCCGCCAGCCGGTCCGCCAGTGCGCGGCCGAGCCCCCCGGATGCCCCGATGATCACATAGGCCATTCAGACCTCCCCTTAGCCCGGGCCAAGGCTAGCACACCCGGCCCGGTTTAGCCGCAACAGCCCTTGCCGCTCCCCGCTGCCTGCACCGGCGGGCAGGGCATATCGCCATAGGAGCAGAAGACGCAGCAGTCGCCGGGCTTGGGCTTGAGCGTTTTTCCGCAGGCCGGGCAATCTAGGAAATAAAGGCATGCGTTTTCAGGCATGCGGTGGCTGTGGTGGGCCCCGCAGTGCGGGCAGGTGATGGTGGAGAGAAGCTCGATCGTCATGGGCGCAGTCTAGCGCAATCGGGGCGAATTTATTCCCTGAAGTAGTGCCAGATGAAACTCGCGCCCGCGAGGACGATGATCGTTTCCATGAACAGCGTGTGAATGCGCACGCTGGTGCGCTTGACGACCCATCCCGCGAGCCATGTCCCGGGGAAGGTGAACAGGCCGATGACCGCTGCCGCCAGGATCAGATCCAGCGTCAACACATCGAAGCGCGAAAAGGCGATGGCCTTGACGACATTGATGCCCACCGCGATCGCCGCGTCGGTGGCGAGCAGGGCCTGTGAAAACAGTCCCGCCCCCATCAGCACCGGCAGCAGCAGAAGCCCGGTGCCGATCATGGTCGAATTCATGAAGCCCCAGATCAGGCCGAAAATGCCGAGCCCCTTGGCGCCGAGATGGACTTCGCGATGGGCGAGATAGCGCCTGAGCGGGATTGAGAGGATGAGCACGATGCCGATGACCAGCGCGATGATGCGGTCATCCAGCCTCGAATAGAACCACGCGCCGATCACCGCCGTCGGCGCCGAGCAGGCGATCACCAGCCCCGCGGTTCTGAGATTGAGTGCCGGGCGGTAAACCCACACGCGTCCGGCGTTGTTGAACAGCATGACGATGCCGATGACCGGCACCAGCGCCTTGACCCCGATGATCGGCGCGATGACCGCGGCAATGATCAGCCCGCCGCCGAAGCCGCTCATGCCCGAAACGATGGAGGCCACCACCGTCGCCCCGGCGATGAGCGCGAAATTGGCGAGCGTAATGTTGCTGAGCGTGATTTCCGCGGCCTGTTCCATCCGGCTCAGGCCCGTTCCGCGCCGTAATAGAGGGTCACCGCATGGCGTGCCTCGGCGAAGAACAGCCAGCGTTCGGTGGCGATGCCGATGGTTCCGAGCGCCGCTGCCAGCAGGCTGAAGGCAAGGGCGGGCCATCCGGCCATGGCCGGCAGCATGGCCAAACCCGTCAGTACGATGGGCAGGGCGAAGGCGAGAACCTGCGCGACGCGGCGCAGTTTCACCGCGTGTTTCCGCGCGATGCGGTAGCCCATCTCGCGCATGACGAAATTTTCCTGGGTATGCGGGCTTTCGAGCAGGCGCACGGGCGTACCGTCGCGGCCGAGACCCGTTGCCGTGCCCACCGTGGGGCCGCCCGTATCGGTATCGCGCCGCACCCAGTAGCGCCATTTCATGAGCCAGCCGAGCACCAGCAGCCCGATCGGCAGATGTGTCATGGCCGGGTCGGCGTAATTGAGCGCACGCGCGATGACGGCAAGCCAGAGCGCCCCGCTCGCCAGCGCCAGCGCGACATAGACAGGCGTTACCAGCGAATCGTGCCAGGCGCGGATGGTGACCAGGCTCTGGTAGATCTTGCCGGTCGAATAGACGGTGGCGAGCGCCAGCAGCGCGGCAATGCCGCCCGCGCAGGCATAGGGGAAGGCAAGGCTGCCGGCAATGACCCAGCCCCAGCCGAACAGCAGGGCGGTCGGGAAGGTGGCGATGGCGGCGATGCCCTCGCGCGACAGCCATGAGGTGCGCCACTGGCTGAGCGCCCGCCACGCGCGCTCGGGATGGCCGAGGTGCAGGGTCGACGACAAAAGCCCCGCTGCCGCAGTGGCCAGCGCCGCCGCCATGACGACAAATCCGAATACCCCGTCGATGGGCATGCGGCCGATGGCGGCAAGCCCGCCCGCGATCATCAGCATGCCGAAGCCGATGCCCGAAGATACCGTGAAGAAAATGACCGAATAGGCGGGATGCATCGTTTCCTCAGCGCGAGAACACGCGGTCGAGCAGGCCAAGGAAGCCACCCGCCTGTTCCATCGGCCCGGCCGAATCCGCTTCCTTGCGCGTGTTCGTGCGCGGGCGCGGCGGCAGGTACTTGTTGGTGGGTTTCATGCCGAGCTCGGGCATCAGGTCGAACCCGCCGCGCGCAGCGACCAGTTCGGACACTGCCGATGCCGGGTCGGACAGGTCACCGAAATGCCGCGCGCCCGCGGGACAGGTAGAGACGCAGGCGGGCACGCGCTCGGCCTCGGGCAGGTTTTCGTTGTAGATGCGGTCGATGCACAGCGTGCATTTCTTCATCACCCCGGCATCGTGGTCGTATTCGCGGGCACCATAAGGGCAGGCCCATGAACACAGCTTGCAGCCGATGCAGAGATCTTCATCGACCAGCACGATGCCGTCGGCCTCGCGCTTGTAGGATGCCCCGGTCGGGCAGACGGTGACGCAGGCAGGGGTTTCGCAATGTAGGCAGGAGCGCGGAAAATGCACGGTGCGCCCCATATCGCCTTCCCCTACCTCGAAGGCATGGATGCGGTTGAACCACACGCCGACTGTATCCCCGCCGTAAGGGTCTTCATCGGTCAGCGGCGCCGAATGGCCCCCGGTATTCCATTCCTTGCAGTTGACTGCACAGGCGTGGCAGCCGACGCAGGTATCGAGGTCGATGACGAGGCCGAGCGCCTTCGTTGTTTCTTCCGGAAGCGCGGTCATGGCAGCGTCCGCCTGAGCGGTTTCTTGCGCGGGTGGAACTCCTCGCCGTAGCGCAGCACATCCGGGGCCGGGTCCAGTCCCGGCGGGCGCGGCAGGGGCGCGAATTGCGGGGCGGCCTCGCCCGCTTCCTCGGGCAGGGCCTTGCGGATGCGCACGCGCAGGTCGAACCACGCCGCCTGTCCCGTCACCGGGTCGGAATTGCTGAGGCGCGCGCGACCCGGCAGGAATTCGGGGATCAGGTGATTGAACAGGACGCCCTTGGTTGCTTCCGTGGCATCCTTTTCGAGATTCCACGCCCCCTTGCGCTTGGCGATGGCGTTCCAGGTCCAGATCGTGTTGCGCTCGACGCCATCCATCAGCCGGGCTTGCCCCTTGATTTGGCCGTTGGCGCTTTCCACCCAGATCCAGTCGCCATCGGCGATGCCCTGCCGGGCGGCGGTATCGCGATGCAGGTAAATGGCGTTCGATCCGTGGATCTGGCGCAGCCAGGCGTTCTGAGATCCCCACGAATGATACATCGCCATCGGGCGCTGGGTGATCGCGTGCAGGGGATAGTCGGCGGTATCGGCCGCACCGTGACTGAGCGGCGGGTACCACATGGGCAGCGGATCGAAATAGGTGTCGATGCGGTCGCGCAAGGCGGCGGGCGGCTGGTGGGCGCCGTGGCCGCGCGCCGCCTGGCGGAAACGCACCAGCGGCTCGCTGTAGATCTGCAGGACGATCTGGTCGGTCGTATCGACGAAGCCCATGTCCTTGGCCCAGGCGAGGTACTCGGCATTGGCGTGGCGGTTCCAGTGCATGCTGGGTGGAAGTTCCATGCTCCAGAAGCTGCCGTTTTCCTTGTAGCGCTCGATCTGGTCCGGGTTGGGCGCGCCGCGGCCGTGACTGTCGCCGTTTTCCCCGCGCCAGCCCGCGAGCAGGCCGAGGCCGGGTCGCCGTTCATGGTTGACGATGTAATCGGCATAGCCGCCGGGATAGCGCGCGGCACCTTCGCCGGTAAGCAGCCCCGGAAAGCCGAGACGAACGCCGAGGTCGATCAGCACATCCTGAAAGGGCCGCACATCGCGGTCGGGGGTGAGCACCGGGTGGCGAATGGCGTCCGCCGGTCCTTCGGCCGAGGAGATCGGCCGGTCGAACAGCGAAATGCAGTCGTGGCGTTCGAGGTACGTCGTGTCGGGAAGGATCAGGTCCGCATAGGGCACCATTTCGGAGGCGTAGGCATCCGAATAGATGATGTGAGGGATGCGGTATTCGCCCGTTGCCGGGTCGCGGTCGGTGAGCATCTCGATGGTGCGCGAGGTGTTCATCGACGAATTCCAGCTCATGTTCGCCATGAACATGAATAGCGTGTCGATGGGATAGGGATCGCCCGCGTGGGCGTTGGCGATGACCATGTGCATCATGCCGTGGGCAGCGATCGGCGCTTCCCATGAAAACGCCTTGTCGATGCGCCGGGGCGCGCCCTTTTCATCGACGATCAGGTCGCCCGGCCATGTCGGGAAGCCGAGCGGCGATCCCGCCAGCGGCGCGCCCGGGGTGACCTCGCCGGGTTTGCCCGCGGGCTTGAGTGCGGGCGGGCAGGGGCGCGGGAACGGTGCCTTGTAGCGAAAGGCGCCCGGGCAATCGATGGCGCCCAGCAGCATCTGCAGGATGTGAATGGCGCGGCAGGTGTGAAAGCCGTTGGAATGGGCGGAAATGCCGCGCATGGCGTGCATGGCGACGGGGCGGCCGACGACATGGGTATGACGGCGCCCGGCCCAGTCGGTCCACGGCTGCTCGATGCGGATTTCTTCCTTGAAGGCGGCATCGGCCAGTTCGCGCGCAAGCCTGCGGATATGGTCGGCGGAAACGCCGGTGCGGGTTGCCGCCACCTCGGCGCTGTAGGCGGTTTCCATGCAGCGCCGCGCGAGCAGCTCGTAGGCCGGCCGTGCCATGACGCCGTCCTCGATTTCAACCGCGCCGGTCAGTTTGACGCGGATATCGGACCGCAGCGCATTGGCGGGTTTGCCGGTGCGCCCGTCGATCGCAAGCGGATTGCCGTCGGCGTCGCGGGCGAAGCTGCCGTGATCGGGGTGCTTCGGCGCGTCGATCACCAGCCAGGGCGCGTTGGTGTATCGTGCCAGCCAGTCGTAATCGACGCGGCCCGCGGCGATCAGTTCGCGTGCGATGGCCATGACCAGAAGCCCGTCGCTGCCCGGACGGATCGGCACCCATTCATCGGCGACTGCCGAATAGCCGGTGCGCACCGGATTGACAGATACGAACTTGGCGCCGCGTTCCTTGAGACGCGCGATGCCTTTCTTGATCGGGTTCGAATCGTGGTCTTCGGCGACGCCGAACATCAGGAAGTAGCGCGTGCGCTCCCAGTCGGGCTCGCCGAATTCCCAGAACGAGCCGCCGATGGTGTATAGCCCCGCCGTCGCCATGTTGACCGAACAGAAGCCGCCGTGGGCGGCGTAATTGGGCGTGCCGAACTGGCTCGCCCACCAGCCGGTGAAGGCCTGGGACTGGTCGCGGCCGGTGAAGAAGGCGAGCTTGCGCGGATCGGTTTTGCGGATGTCTGAAAGCCACTTGGTCGCGATGCCGAGCGCTTCGTCCCATTCGATTTCCTCGAACGGGCCAACGCCCCGCGGGCCGATGCGCTTGAGCGGCTTGCGCAGCTTGGCGGGCGAATTCTGCTGCATGATCCCGGCGGAACCCTTGGCGCAGAGAACGCCCTTGTTCACCGGGTGGTCGGGGTTGCCTTCTAGGTAGCGGATCTTGCCGTCGCGCAGATGCACCCGCACGCCGCAGCGACACGCGCACATGTAGCAGGTCGTCGTCTCGACACGATCGGAGACGGCGGGCGATGTTTCGACGGGCCTGTCCCCTGTACCCTGATCGGCTCGCGAAACCGCCAAAATTCCCCCCGCGCGCTTTGTTCGTTGATTAAGCGATAGAGGCTGGGGCCGGGGTTGTCAACGAGGGCCGGGCATGAAAAAAACCGCCCTCCCGCGGCTGCGGAAGGGCGGTTTCACGATGACGAAAAGCAGGGGTTAGAACGTCTTGGAGACGATCGCGAAAAGGCGTCCCATCTGCTTGCCGCCGGACTGGGTCGACGGAATGTCGTTATCCATCCAGCCGACCTTCATCCCGAGCCCGGCAAGGCCGAAGGATACGGCCAGCGAGTAGTGGGTGTAGTCGTCGGTGCTGGTGCCGGTGGAGCTCGAGTTGTCCTCGAACCACTGATGGCCGGCGTGCAGGTTCAGCGTGAAGAACTTGCCCATCGGAACGTCGAGGCCGGCTTCCAGGTACTGGGCGTCACTCTTGGTCGTGCCGGTCCAGTCGGGGCTGTAGCTGAACTTCACCATGCCGTTGGCGAAGCCGAGGTCCTTGCTCAGGCCCGCATAGGCTTCCCAGTAGTCGAGCTTTTCATTCCCCTTGGACGACGGGTAGTGATAGAGCAACGCGCCGACGTTGAGGTTGATCTTCGAAGAGCCGAGCTCGCCCGACCAGCCGCCGTAGAAGTCGGATTCGATGTTGCCGCCGAAATTGATCGACGAGTTCCAGTTACCGACGTAAAGGCCGGTCTTGTGGTTGAAGTCGACACCACCCTGAATGGCCGGATTGCCGCGGCCCGACTGGGTGATGCCGCGGTAGAAATATTCGCTGGCGAGAGCGACGTTGCCGCTGAACTTGCCGCCGAGGTCCTTCTCGGTGACGAGATCCTCTGCCTTTGCCGCGGGCGAAAAGCCGATCAGGGCGGCCATCGCTGCGATCATCAGTTTGGTCTTCATGTGCTTACCCTCGTGTTGCAACAGAGCTGTCTGGATCGGGGGGCGTTAGCCCCACCGGGAATTGGGCCCATCCCGATGGGACGCGCTTACCCGCAGACACCGGTGCAATCGCCGCGCCAAATCATCGCAGCCGCGAGAAAATGAAAATTAATAATATTTTTCAATATGATAGAATTACTCTTAGAGACAGCGGCAGGACAGGGCGGAGCGGGGTACCGCAAGAAGAGGATCGGATAATAGGCAAATAATTCTTTATGCCTATAAATTGAGCAGAATTTTGCAGTGGTTCCGTTCACCTGCGGCGCAGCAGGTTGACCCGAAACACCTGGTCGAAGGCGAGGCGGCCGTTCTCGCGCCGCGCCGTATCCTCGAACAGGGTGCGCATGGCCTCGCCGTGTTCGGCCAGTACCTTGCGCCGCTTTTCGCCGCGCTCGGCCTGTTCGGCGGCGAACTCGTCGAAACTGTCCCAGGTCCGCAGGGCCTGGAACATCACTTCCTTGATCTGGGCGAGGCCATGGGGGCCGGAAGCAGCGATGGCGGCGCGGGCCTTGTTGCGCACCTCGCGCTCGTCGTTGATCAGACGTGTCGCTTCGAAATAGGGGCCTTCGGCGACCGGCTCCATGACATAGAGAAGCCCGCCCGGTTTCAGGACGCGCGCGGCCTCGCCCATGGCGCGGTCCATCATGTCGGGGGCAACGTGATGCAGCGAGTTCGAGAAGACGACGACATCGAAGGACGCATCACCGAAGGGCATGTCCTCGCCATGAGCCTCGATGAAATCTATGGCAAGCTTCTCTTCCGCCGCCTTGATGCGGGCCCGGGCGAGCGGCACGGGGTTGACGTCGATGCCGGTGGTCGCGGCGCCGGAGCGCGCAAGAAACCGGGTGAACTTGCCGTCGCCGCAGCCGATGTCGAGGGCCTTGCGCCCCTTGAGCTCCAGCAGCTCGCCCGCGATGACCGTGTTGGATGCATAGCGCGCTTGTCCGGCCTGTTCCATTCCTCTAGCCTCCCGCTCGTCTCGCGCCCCGATGATGGCGCTTCGCTATCCATTGGTAGCGCAATCTCCGAAAGGGGGGCAGGGGAAACTTGACCGGCACCCAACCGACATCCTTCGCGACGGCCGCGGGTCCCCTCGGCGCCATGTTCGTGATGCAGACGCTGATGGCGATGGCGGGCCTGACGGCACCGGTTTTTGCCGTGCCCCTTGCGGCCGATCTCGGCATATCGGCGGGCTTCGTCGGCCTCTACATGAGCGTCGTGTTCGTCATCGCCATGTTCTCGGGCGTGCTGGGCGGCGGGGTTGTCGTGCGCCTCGGTGCCATCCGGGTGTCGCAGATCTGCCTTGTCTGCGCCGGGCTCGCTCTCGCACTGATGACCAGCGGCGCTCTTCTGGCGGTGCTGCTGGCAGCGATGCTGATCGGTTTTTCCTACGGCCCGCCGACGCCGGCGAGCTCGCATATCCTCGCCAGAACCACGCCGCCGCGCTTCATGCCCATCGTCTTTTCCCTGAAGCAGACGGGGGTTCCCGCGGGCGGCGCGCTGGCCGGCGCACTGGTGCCGCCGATGGTGCTGGCCTGGGGCTGGCGCGGCGCCGCCTGGGCGGTGGCAGGCGCGTGTTTTGTTGCCGCCGTCGGGTTGCAGTTCCTGCGCGCGCGCTTCGATGCAGACCGCGAACGCGACCGGCGCCTCGGGCGTGACCTTGCCGGGCCGCTTAAACTTGTCCTGCGCGATCCCGACATGCGGCGTCTTGCTTTCCTCGCCGGATCGTTTTCGGCGGTGCAGATGTCGATGGTCGCCTATCTGGTGACGTTCCTGGTACAGGAATTGCGGCTTGATCTGGTCGCCGCGGGCACGGTGCTGGCGGCGGCGCAACTCGCCGGTGTCGGCGGGCGCATCCTGTGGGGCATGGTATCGGGCACGCTGATGTCGGCGCGCTGGCTCCTGTTCATGCTGGGGATCGTGATGGCGGTTGCCTCGATGATGCTGGCGAGCTTCGGCGCGGGAACGCCGCTATGGCTGCTCTATGCGGTCGCGGTTCTTTTCGGTTGCAGCGCCATCGGCTGGAACGGCGTGATGCTGGCGGAACTTGCCCGCATATCGCCGCCGGGCATGGCGGGCGTGGTGACCGGTGGCTCGATCTTCATCACCTTCGGCGGGGTCGTGATTTCGCCCGCGCTGTTCAGCGGATTGCTGGCGATGGGGCTCGGCTATGGTGCGGGTTTCACAATGCTGGCGGCGCTGTCTGTTGCCGGCGCCATACTCGGCTGGCGGCACAGGGCTGCCTGAGACCAAGCCCGTAATCTAATTTGACGCGAGTTTGCGGGATTCCATCTCGGCCCGCCAGGCCGCCTGCTGGGCAAGGCGCGCCCGGCGCTGTTCCTCGAAGCGCTTGATGACGGCAAGGCGGTGCTCTTCCGCGGCGCGGCGTCTTTCGGAGTTCCAAAGCGCCATCACCTTGCGGCGGTACTTGGTCTGGAGTGTGGGCGTGGCCGAATGGTAATGGCCGACGGCGAGCGCCCATGACCGCTTGGCGCCGTGCAGGCGCGTCAGGAACTTCGCTGCGTAGGCGACGTTGGCTTCAGGGTCGAAGGCCTCGTCGATGGAGGCGAAGGCCTTGCCGTGATAGCCGAGATTGACTTGCATGCAACCGACGTCAATGTTGCGCACGCCACGTGCCTTCATGGCACGGACATGGGTGACGGCTTCTTCGCGGCCGGCGAAATACCAGGTCTTGGATCCGGACGTGACGGTCCAGGGCCAGGCAAAAACTGCCCGGTCCTTGCCGAGCCAGCGACCCGATTCGGCGACCGCCACGGCGGCCAGAAGCTGGTTCGGGATGCGATGGGCCTTTTCCGCGCGGGTGATCGGTTCGGCGCAAAGTTTCGCTTGTGGATCAAGGGGTTTGGGAGCGGGCAGGGGTGCCGCGGCAGCGCCTGCCGCGAGGCCCAGAAGGGCCGCGGCGATGAGCGAGGCGGGAAACGAGAAGCGGAGGATCGGCCTTTTCATGCCGAACAACCTGCAAATGCCGGGCCACACTCCGCATGGCAGAGGAACGGCGGGAATGATTACCGACATATTCATCTTCGAAATCGCAACGCACTGAAAAGGCGTGTCAATATATGTCTTATATAAAATATTTGACGTTAGACTCAGGGTGTGCGATAAAACTCTCGCGACCACGGCCCGGACCGGGGCCGTGTCGTAAATACC
>JAURLI010000073.1 GCA_030831315.1 Alphaproteobacteria bacterium | reverse complement strand
GCAGCCCGAAGAACTTAGTAACCTCTATAAAGATCTTTTAATTGGGGTGACTTCTTTTAATCGTGACCCGAATGTATTCGATCATTTAGCAAATAACACCGTTCCTTATTTAATTACAACTTTTGCAGATGAAGATGAAATTAGAATTTGGGTTGCAGGGTGTTCAACAGGCGAAGAGGTTTATTCTCTTGCAATATTGATTCTTGAGGGCCTTGAAACAATAAAGAATTCAGTCAAAAAAATCAAAATAATAGCTACCGACCTCCATGACGATTCACTGCGGTGGGCATCGGATGGTGTCTATTCTGGGGAGTCTTTAGAAAAACTTCCGCAAGCATTAAAAACCAAATATTTTATTGCGACCGGTGATGATTTTTACAAAGTAACCCCGGCATTACGCAAAAATGTTGTCTTCTCAAAGCATAATCTGCTTAGTGATCCGCCCTTTACTCGGATGCATTTTGTTAGTTGTAGGAACCTGCTGATTTATCTCACTCAAAAAGCCCAAAGTAAGGCAATAAGCAATCTCGCATACTCTCTAGTCTTGAACGGCGTCTTGCTTCTCGGTGTAAGTGAAACCATCGCCGAAAACCCCTGCTTGGAAGCCAGTTCGACACTGGATCGGAAATTCAAAGTCTACAGGCGTAACTCCATGGCCAGAATTAGCCAACGTATGGCTTTCGGCCACGAGATGACAATGCCCGGATCGCGCGCTGAGAGTAATTTCAATCTAACGCTCCAATCTTATCCGCGTTACTTCGAGGCTCTTGCCGAGCAACTCATTCCCTCCGGATTTCTTGTGAATGATTCTCTGGAAATCATCCATATTTTTGGCGCAGCTTCCGAGCTAATTGAGACCCCGAGAGGTAAATTCAGCGGTTCGTTGGTTAATTTTTTGCGGAAAGAATTAGCAACCGCTATTAATTCTCTGTTCCATAAAATCAAAAAAGACGACATTCCTGAGATAGAATTGAAGGGTATCTCCGTCCGGTTTAATCATATAAAAGAAACAAAAATTTTCGACATTCGGGTGCTTTATCTTCCTGCTCAACAGAAACAACCAAAATCATACCTGATCGAAATTAATGAAAGAAAGAGCTCGATCGAAACCACACCAGCTCCCTCTTTTAGCGCAACAGACGCAAAAACATTGAATTCAGAACATGTCAGTGAGCTCGAGCGTGAATTGCAATCTACAAGAGAAACTCTTCAAACGACAATTGAAGAACTTGAAACGACAAACGAAGAACTTCAGTCAACTAACGAAGAATTGCTTTCATCAAATGAAGAATTACAATCAACCAACGAAGAATTACACTCTGTCAATGAAGAATTGTATAGTGTTAACTCAGAGCACGAAGCTAAGATTGATGAATTAAATAAAAAATCCTCTGAACTTTTCTATCTAATGGAAAATTCAGATACGGCGACTGTTTTTATAGACAAAGACCTAAACATATCGTTATTCACACCTAGAATTAGAGAAATTTTTAACGTGGTGCAAACCGATGTCGGGCGCTGTTTAGAGGATTTTACGTGTCGAGTGAGTGATCCAGATCTTTTCTCTGATATAAAAAGAACTTCTAAAACGCGGGTGACATGTGAACGTGAACTTAAAATAACGCAAGATGGAGTGTACTGGTTACGCCGTTGCACCCCTCTCATTAATCGCGACAATGAGATCGTGGGGTTCGTTATCAATTACTCGGATGTCACTTTTACAATTGCAATCACAGAAAGAGCGTTAAGCGCCGAGAACAGTATCAATGGCCTCTTAAATGCTATTCCAGGCTCGGTTGCTTTATTTGATGAAAACCAGCAGCTTATCTTCTCAAATAAAAAATTTAATGAAAGATTCAAAACAAGAAAAAATAAAAACGGAAATGTTATTTCGGCAAAGGCCGATGCGGCGTTTTTCGAATTAAACCAGCTTGCTTTTAATGAAAAAAGTTCAATTCAAACTTTAGAAATCGATGAAAAAAATTCTGGTAAAATATTTCTTGCAACAAGATTTCTTTTTTCAAACGGGCCTGGCCCCGACAAAAAAAGAAGTATCGGGTACGTGTCATTCGACTCAGATGTACTAGGAAATGAAATCGCGTCACGTGACGCATTCGTTTTACTCCTTATTGAATCCTCAACGGATCCAATTGTAGCGTTTGATAGAAATGGAAATTGTGCATTTGCAAATAAAAAATATTTAAACCTAGCTGGTTTCAAAAGAAATGAGCCGATCCCTAATGATTGGAATTTTCAAATGCATGTCATCGCGTTTACGAAAATGGGTTTTTATCCAAAATCCTATCTAAAAAATTCACCAAACTTTGAGGCAATTCTAAAAAATCCCAAACATACCAAATCGAAAATTAAGGGCACAAAGTTTAATATATCGATAGAAGAAGTTTTTGTATCTAAGTCGAAATCCGTTCTATTCCGGTATCGTTTAAAATAAGGCTATTCGCGGTGCGAAAAGATGTCTGTTAAACTCAAAAACCGCGTTTTGGTGATTGACGACGATCAAATTCTTTTGCGCGTCCTAAAAAGCTGGTTACGTTCTGCAGGGTTCGTCCCCTACGTTGCGGAATCTTATAAAGACGGCGAAAGAATCTTAAATGAAATACTACCAGATATCATAATAATTGATCTCTCAGTACCAGACATGCACGGCAATGATTTTTTAGTTAAGGTGCGTAAAGATCCTGTGTTTAATCAAGTTCCAATTATCGTAATAACAGGTAACGGCGACGAAGCCGTTGTTATAGCCAGTTTCGAAAATGGCGCTGATGATTTTATCAATAAGCCCTTTTCTCAGGAAAATTTCATCACGCGCATAAAAGCAAGACTGCGCAGGCGTCCAATAGGTCTTCCGTTTGGAAGCTAGTGGTGGGCTAGCGGCGTCGGAAAAAAAATGAAAAACGTAGATTTTAACCTTCAAATCTCGCAATCAAAACCCCTCTTGCTCGGTGGTGTTTTCGGTGTTGTTGGGTTTTTATTAAACTTATTAAATTTACCGATCGCTTTTGGGCTTGATTTCATTTTAGGAAGTTTTATTCCCCTTTTGGTTTTGAGGATTTTTGGCTTTTTGCCTAGTTTAGTCAGTGCTGTTATAGCTTCTGCTGCGACGATAGTTTTATGGAATCACCCTTACGCTGCAGTTGTCTATGTACTAGAGATCATTGTGATAAGCTTCCTTTTTGATCGTAAACAAATACCTTTATACGTATCTGCTGTAATTTTCTGGTTTATTATTGGCGGTCCGCTTTTATTATTGTTTTATGGTTATTTTCTTAAGTTTTCGTTCATTAGCTTAATTGTTGTTGTTGCCAAACAGATTGTTAATGGCCTCATTCATGTGTTGATAGCGGAAGCGCTGTTCGCGTTGTTCGTTCTCTATTTTAAAAACAACCTAAACCAAAAGTTTAAATTGAGAATTGAAGAAGGGTATAAATCTTCAGAGTTGGTCCAAATTTTATTTATTCTCTTCGCCTTAATTCCCGTGGCGGCTATTATGGTTTATCAATCGAGGTCGTTCCTCGAAGAACGACTATCGATCGAAGCTAAAACACTTCGCCAGGTTAATTTATTAGTCGAATCACAGATACGATCCTCGACCCAATTACTCGCAACGTTGGCACTCAACAAGGATAATGATCCGAATGGAAGTTTTTCTCTATTTCGTGGTGTTTTATCTGTTTCTTTTGTTTCGCAACCGGGTGGAAAACAAGTTATTTATCAGGACGGTTTCGGGAGGTTATCTTCGCTAGGCTTGGATCAGTTTTCTTACGAAAGTGTCGTTTTTAAGGACAAATCCAGTTTTCGAAAGTTACAAATCGTTGTTGATGAGTCATTTTTTTCTCAATTTTTTGCGGCTTCGCAGATTGATGAGGCTATTAAAATTAAGACAATTCGGGGGATTATCCCCTCTTATTTGCGCGATCTTCCTAATCAAAGTGGCTCTAGACCAGGATTAAGTAAGATCAAAGGAACTGATGATGGTTGGATTGATCTAACGCAAAGTCTTTCTACCAATCCTATGCAGAGGTGGAGAAATGGCGTTATTGCTAATTTAAAGGCTCTTGAAGGGTGGAATTTTTTTATTAGGACCGAACAGCCACTTCTGAATACAATAAATGATTACAATCTCACACTTTTTAAAATGTTAGCTTTTTTATGCGTTTTTCTTGGAGCGGTTCCCCTATTCTCGAGCCCACTTAGCGCGCAAATCACTGCTGAACAGAACAATCTAGTGTTAGCCCTTCGTGAGAAGTTTTCTAGCACAACACAGCAGTTTTCTGAAGTTGTCAAAGAGTTGCGTCGGCAGAGTGAAATACACCGCTTTAATCGAGAGCGATTGGGGCAGTTATTTGATGTGGCGCCCGCCGTTTTTTTTATTGCTCCTTTTAGAAATGAAAAGATTGCTTCGGATAATCTTTTTGTCAGTCAATCGGTCACGAAAATTCTTGGGTACTCTGCGGAAGAACTTTCGAAGGCTCATTGGTTCGAAGGTAATATTCATCCTGATGACCTCATTAAAGTGCAGAGTGGTATTTCAGAGCTCAATGATAAAAGGTATGTAAATCAACAATTCCGTTTTAGGCACAAAAATGGAAAGTGGTTGGAAATTTTGAACTCCCTTGCTCTAGTCAAAAATGTTGATTCTGGGGATGAAGACGTTTTGGGTCTTTGGCTTGATCAAACTGAACTGGTTCATACACAACGGAAAATCGTTCAGGCGTCTAAGATGGCTGATCTTGGGCAAATGGCGACGAGTATGGCACACGAGTTAAACCAGCCCCTCAATATAATTGAATTATCTGCTGCTAACCTTGCTGCGAGAGTTGAAAGTGGGGTGTTTGATAACAAGTATATTATTGAGAAAGTAGAACGTATTCGTAAACAAGTGAAACGGGCGGCTAACATTATTGATCATATGCGGGTTTTTGGAAGGGTTGACGACGGAGCGGCAACCGTTTTTTCGTTGAATTCTGTTTTTGAATACATTTCTGATATCTATAAGCCGCAATTAGCGAAAGAAAATATAGAGTTTGTGATTAGTTTGAGTGATGTTGGGCTTAAAATTAAAGGAAGTGAAACGTTGCTTGAGCAAGTCATTGTTAATCTTTTAGTTAATGCGCGCTATCAGTTGAACAAAGTTTTATGGCCCGATCATGAAAATAAAATAAACAAAAAGATTTGGTTAAAAGGGCGGTTGAATGATTCGAAGACCATGGTCCAAATTATTTTCTCCGACAACGGTGGTGGTATCAGTTCGGATGTCTTTGATAAAGTATTCGAGCCGTTCGTTACAGGGAAAGAGGTTGGTGAGGGGACGGGGTTGGGGCTGTCTGTGGTTTTCGGTATTGTTCACGACCTAAATGGAACTATCTCTGTGGCGAATACAGATGTTGGTGCTGAGTTCACTATATCGTTCCCGGCTGTTGCGGGTTAATTGTACAAGGGGGCTCGTGTTACTTCTTTCGGCTAGCCGCTCTCTCATTTTGTTCGTTTTTTATGACGTATAGGGCTGATTGGTCTCCTCGCCAAAATTTTACAGTGGGCGTGTTTTGGGCGATTTTGGCAGCGGCCCTTCACTCGGCGGTCCCTCTCGGCGTCCGCATGTTGTCGGATAATCTGCCCGCTGTTCAGATTGTTTTTCTCCGAAATTTTTTGGGTTTATTCTTTTTTTTGATTTTTTTTTCGTTTTACGGGTTCGGCAAGCTTCGGACGACAAAGTTTTCGTTTCATTTGCAGCGTAATATCTGCAACTTCGTCGGCATGTGGCTTTGGTTCGAAGCCATTTCTATGATGCCTGTCGCTAAGGCGATCGCGCTTCATTTCATTGAGCCGTTAGTCGCAGCTTTGCTTGCTATTTTATTCCTTGGTGAACGCTCGCGGGCGACGCGTTGGCTGGCCTTAGGTACTGGCTTGTTGGGCGTGCTGATCATCCTGCGCCCGGGGGTCATTCCGATCGGCGTCGGTGCGCTGATGGCGCTCGGTTCGGCGGTCCTTTATGCCGGCGTAAGCGTTTATTCGCGCCACCTCGGGCGCACCGACCCGGCCTCGACCACGACGTTTTACTATCAGGCGATGCTGACGTTCTTTGCCCTGCCGCCGGCGATGTTCGTCTGGGTCATGCCGAATTCCACCGACATCCCCGGCATCATGGTCGTTGTGATCGCGGGCACCGCGGCGCCCTACTGCCTGATCCGCGCCTTCCGCTACGCCGAGGCGGGTGCGCTCTTGCCCTTCGGTTTCCTGCGCCTGCCGGTCACGGCGGGCTTCGCCTTCGTTCTGTTCGGAGAGCCGACGGAAATCTGGACTTGGGTCGGCGCCGTGCTGATCTTCGGCGCCGCCTGGTACAACACCCGGTCCGAGCGCCGCGCCCGGCTGTAGCCCGCCGTGGGGCTTGCCGCGCATGGGTCCAGCCTCTACAAAAGGGGCTCCAATTTTTCGGCTGTCGAGAGGAACGATCATGAGCGCAGGGACTGCACCCGCTTCCGGTTCCAATTCCGGTGAACTTCTGCGCGCCCAAGTGGCGGCCTGTACCCGGCTTCTGAACATGCTGGGGGTTCTCCATTATTCAGGCCATGTCTCGGCGCGGGTTCCGGGCAAGGACCAGCTCTACATCCAGACGCGCACCGAAAGCCGGGCCGAGGTGACACCGGAAAGCATTCTGCTGGTCGATTT
Source organism: Alphaproteobacteria bacterium (assembly GCA_030831315.1). GTDB lineage: Bacteria > Pseudomonadota > Alphaproteobacteria > SMXQ01 > SMXQ01 > WHSO01. Next base: position 29,617 of record JAURLI010000073.1, on the reverse strand, counting down.
CGACGGTAACGTTCTGGAGGGCGCGCCGGGCAAGCCGCCTTCAGAGCTCGTCATTCACACTGAGGTCTACCGCAAGCGTCCCGACGTCGGCGCGGTAATCCACAACCACATGCCTCTGGCCACCGCCATCACCATGGTGCGTGGGCGCAAGATCGAGATCATGGACTTCCATGCCTCGCGCTGGGCGGCGGGCATTCCGATGATGGAGGAAGTGGGCCATATCAAGTCGAAGGCCGACGGTGAAGCCCTGGCCAAAAGTCTCGGCGATGCCAATGCGCTTTTGCTGCGCGCGCATGGTCTTGTGCTGACCAGCGAGACCGCGCCCGCCATCCTCGTCGATACGGTGCATTTCGAAGACAACCTCAAGGCCATGAAGGAAGCGCTGTCCTTCGGCGACGACATCCGCCCTATCACCAAGGAAGAGCTCGCCCGCGTCGGTGAATACGAGGACCGCAGCCACCATATCCGCAAGATGTGGAACTATTACGTCGGTGAAGGCCGCAAGGCAGGCCTGTTGCCGGTTGGCTGGGACGTGCGGCTCTAGGGCCGCGTTAACGGCGGCCGGTGTTTAATCCCTACCAGCGACTGAAGCTCGTCCTGCGGGCCCGCCATGTCCGCAAGCATGGTAATCCGGAGATCGCGCGCCTGCCCGGACTGGTGGGCGAGGGCCGCCGTGCCATCGACATCGGTGCAAATCGCGGTGTCTATACCTACTGGCTGTCGCGCTGCTGCGACCGGGTCGAGGCTTTCGAGCCCAACCCCGATCCAGCGGAACGAATCCGCAGCGCTGCCCTCGGTAATGTCCATTTGCATGACGAAGCGCTGTCCGATGAAAAGGGCGAAGCCGAATTCCGGGTGCCGCGTCACCGCAAGGGCGGCGCCGATCATCCGGGCGGCCGTCTTGGTGATCTGGGCGATGCCGAGATCGCCGCGCGTTTCACGACGGCGCTCGCGCGCCTCGACGATTTCGCCTTCAGTGACGTCGACTTCATCAAGATCGATGTCGAGGGCCACGAGGAAAAAGTCCTCGACGGCGCGATGGACACCATCGGGCGCTGGCGGCCGGCTCTGCTGATCGAACTGGAAGAGCGTCACAACGCCGGCTGCGTCGCCCGCGTGCGCGACCGCTTCGCCGGCCTCGGTTACGCCATGCTGTTTTGCGACGGCGGCACATGGCATCCGCTTGGCGCTCTCGCGGATGGCCAGAAGGGGCCGAGCGGCCGCTATATCAACAACTTCCTGCTGACCGACAGGGTGCGGGCGGCGGCGCTTACGGCCTAGGAGGGTCTCGCCAACCGGGCCCGCCGGGCTTATTCTGGAGTGTTCAAGCCACCAGCGGGACCCGTGCCATGCAGCTTCTTTCGGTCAATGTCGCCCATCCGCGCAGCGTTACCTATCGCGGGCGTACCTATCCGACGGCCATCTTCAAGGAGCCCGTCGCGGGCCGGGTCATGATACGCCGCCTCAACATCGACGGCGACAGCCAGGGGAACCTCAAGACCCATGGCGGTCCCGACATGGCGGTTTACGCCTTCGGCCATGAAAACTATGCCGGATGGGAAAGGACGTTCGGCCGCAAGTTGCCCTTTGGCGCCTTCGGCGAAAACCTGACAGTGACCGGCATGGACGAGGCCGAAACCTGTATTGGAGATATCTTCCGCATCGGCGGAGCGCGGCTGCAGGTGACGGAGCCGCGCACACCCTGCCACAAGCTCGCGATGAAGTTCGAGGACGACGATCTGCCGCGCCGTTTCGCGGCGACGGGTCACGTGGGCTTTTATTTCCGTGTTCTGGATGAAGGCGAGATTGGTGCGGGTGATGACATCGTTCTGGAAGCGCGTGATCCGGCGCGGCTTTCCATTGCCGAGGTGCTAGGGCTCTGGGCCGACAAGGGGGCGACGGCGGAGGCGCTGGCGCGGGCCGTTGGCGTCGCTGCCTTGTCTGCGACCTGGAAGGAGCGCTTTGCGGCCCGGCTCAAGGCACTGGCGGCGGCGGCTTCCGCCACCGAAGCCGATCGCCTAGAATGGAGCCACGAACGGCTGACCTGGGTTTGAACGGCCGGACGTCGCAAAATAAAAACAGACAGGGAGGCTCCCGTGAGCGATCTAGAATTTCGTTTCCGTCATACCATGCTGCCGGTGGGCGATCTGGCCCGATCGGTCGATTTCTATACCCGCCTTCTCGGCATGAAGGTGCTGCGCGAGCGCACCGAAGGCCCCGGCGGGCACAATGTCGCCTATGTGGGCTATGGCGAGGAAGGCACCCACCCGGTTCTGGAACTGATCGAAAACACCGGCAACCACGACAGGGAGTGGAAGGGGCATATCGCCATAGCGGTATCGGATGTCCCGGCGCTCGTCAAAAAGCTGGAGGCCAACGGGGTCCGCTTCACCAAGGCTCTGGCTGAGCCCAAGAGCGGCACCAACGTCTTTATTGCCTTCATTTGCGACCCCGACGGGTTTGAAATCGAGGTCAACCAGCGCCGGGGCGGAATCTACAGCTAGTCCGGACGTTCCTGGTTTGCTAGCGTTGGCCTATCCGGCGGGCAGCGATTGAACGGTCGCATCCAGAAGGGGCGTCCCCGGTGCCGCCCACACCAAACGGGAGGAGATGACATGTTCAGAAAATCCATGCTTATGGCCGCCATGGGCGCGGCCGCGATCGTCGGCTTCGCCGCTCCTGCCGCCGCCGATGCGGTTGCCGATTTCTACAAGGGCAAGAAGATCACTTTCATCATCGGCGGCACGCCGGGCGGCGGCTACGACGTCTATGCCCGCCAGTTCGCCCGTTTCTACGGCAACTATATACCGGGCAAGCCCGGCATCATTTCCCAGAACATGCAGGGCGCCGGGTCGATCCGCGCGGCGAACTTCGTCTACAACGTCGCCAAGAAGGACGGCACGGTCATCGGCGCCGTCCAGCGCACGATCCCGATCCTGCCGCTCTACGGCAAGTCCGGGTTGCAGTATGACCCCCTCAAGTTCAACTGGCTGGGCAGCCTGAACAACGAGGTGTCGGTCTGCGTGTCGCGCAAGGATTCGAACATCGCCACCTTTGCCGATTCACAGGCCAAGGAACTGATCATCGGCGGGTCCGGCGCCAACGACACCGAAAACTTCCCGGCAGTGCTCAACAACCTGCTCGGCACCAAGTTCAAGATCGTATCCGGCTACAAGGGCCCGGACATCGCGCTCGCCATGGAACGCAACGAGGTCCAGGGCCGCTGCGGCTGGTCGTGGACGTCGCTCAAGAACCAGCATCCGGACTGGCTGAAGAACGGCTCCATCAACATCATCGTTCAGCTTTCGGTCGAAAAACTGGACGAGATCAAGGCACCCTTCGTCATGGAACTGGCTAAGACCGAGGAACAGCGCGACGTGCTCGAGCTCGTCTTTGCGCCCCAGGCTTTCGGCCGTCCGTTCATGATGCCCCCGGGCGTACCGGCCGATCGTGTCAAGGCGGCGCGCGATGCATTCTCGAAGGCAGCCGCCGACAAGAAGCTTGTGGCCGATCTGGAAAAGGTGAAGTTCGACGTCTCGCTGGTCACTGGCGACCGCATGCAGTCGCTGATCGCGAAGCTGCTCAAGACCCCGCCCGCCATCATCGACAAGGCGGCCGATGCGATGAAGTACAAGGGCGAACGGCTGAAGGCTAAGATCGTCGAGCTGAACGAGACCGGTACCGTGACCGAGGTGGTCAAGCAGGGCCGTTCCGTGAAGGTCAAGATGGCCGACGGCGCCGTCGTCGAGGCGCCGCTGTCGCGCAGCCGCAGCAAGGTGACGATCGCCGGCAAGGGCGCCAAGCGCGAGGACCTCAAGGCGGGCATGAACTGCACGCTGACCTATGCCGAGCGCGGGCTCGAGGCGTCCAAGGTCGTCTGCAAGTAGCGCTGCCAGGCAGGACAATAAAAAAGGCCCCCGGAAACCGGGGATCTTTTTTCGTTTCCCGGCTCACGCCCCGGCGATCTGGTCGATCTTGGCTGCCAGGATGAAGTCGTTGGCATGCAGGCCCTTGATCTTGTGGGTCTGCAGGCTGATATCGACGTAGCCCCAGCCGAAGCTGATATCGGGGTGGTGGCCTTCCGATTCCGCCAGCGCCCCCACCTTGTTGACGAAATCGAGCGCTCCGACGAAATCCTCGAAAGCGAAGGAGCGCCGGATCCATGTGGCGTCGTCGGTCAGGTCCCACTTGGGGGTTTCCTTGCGAAGCTCTTCGCACTCTTCGCGGATGAGCGGCGGGATGCCACCCTGGCAGGGGGTGCAGACTTTTCCAATCAGATATTCGGCCATGATGTCCTCCTGTTCGATCAGCCTACTAGGCGCTTCGCCGCGGCAGCGATCATTTCGGGCTTCGGCGAGATTGCCTTTTCCAGTGGCGGCGAGAACGGCACCGGCACCGCCGCACGCGCGATGCGGGCGACGGGGGCTTTCAGCTGCGCCTGCGCCTTTTCCGCCGCCAAGGCTGCGATTTCGGAACCGACCGAGCACATCTGGATACTTTCATCGACGGTGACGAGGCGCCCAGTCTTGCGGATCGAGGCGGTGATCGTGTCCTCGTCGAGCGGTACGACGGAGCGGATATCGACCACCTCGGCCGAGATGCCGTCCTTGGCGAGAAGGTCGGCCGCCGCCAGCGACCACAGCACCGCGCGCGACGAGGCGACGATGCTGACGTCCTTGCCCTCGCGCTTCACATCGGCCTTGCCGAGGGGAATCTCGTAATCCTCGTCCGGCACTTCGCCCTTCTGGCCCAGAAGCGCCGCATGGTCCACCCAGATGACCGGGGTATTGCCCTTGATGGCGGCGCGCAGCATCCCCTTGACGTCGCGCGGGCAGGTTGGCTGCATCACCTTCAGGCCGGCGTTGTTGGCGAACATGGCCTGGGGCGACAGCGAATGCTGGCCCGAGCCGCCACCGCGCAGCCCGTGATACATGTGGAAGATCACCGGAACCCGGACCTGCCCGCCCGACATCGAATGGGCGACGCCCGCTTCGTTGATCAGCTGGTTGAAGGCTTCGAGCGAAAAACTGCCGGTGCCGAGATGCACGAACATGCGGCAGCCCGCCATGGCGGCGCCGATGCCCATGCTGGCGGTCGCCCCTTCGGAGGTAGGCGGATCGGTGAAGCGGTCGGCAAAATCGTGCTGCAGTGCATGAGCATGGTGTTCATGCCCGCCGTGGCCGAGAATTCCCCGGCCAATGATATGGAAGTTCGGGTCGGCCTTAAGCATCCCGGTCAGGGCATCGACGACGGCTTCGGCATAGGTCTTGACGGTCATCGGGTGCTCCTTACGCGAAAGCCAGGTCGGTTGCGGTCGAGGGGGCGGGGAAGGGGCTCGCCTCGGCGAAGGCCCGGGCTGCCTCGATGCGGGCGATGACCTTCCTGTCGAGGGCGAGGATCTCTTCCTTCGATGTGGCTTTTTCCGCGACCAGCTTCTTCGCGTAGAGCCGTATGCCGTCGTGGGCGCGGGTCCAGTCGGCGTGCTTGCCTTCGATGCGGCCTTCTTCCCAGGCAAGGGTCAGGTCCGTCACCCCGGTCGGGAATTCCGGCTTGAGTTGGTGCGAGCCCGGCCAGCGTTCAAGCTGGGCCTGCAGGAACACCGGCTTGCCGGTAGTGCGAATGCGGGCGACGGCGTCGGTGGCGGCGGCGCGCACGTCATCGGCATCGCGTCCGTCCACGACCACGGTTTCGATCTGCAGCGCCGCGGGCAGATCGCGCAGCGCCTTCGCCGCCAACATCGATGACGGGCGCTGGCCTTCCTTGGCGTTGTTTTCGCAAAGGAACAGCACCGGGAGTTCGAAGATCGAGGCCATGTTGAAGGCTTCGAAGCAGATGCCTTCATCAAGGGTGCCGTCGCCGAAATGGGCGACGCCGATGGCTTTCTTCTTCTGTTTCTTCATGGCGAAGGCAGCACCTATGGCAAGCCCGACGCTGCCGCCGACCATGGCCGAGGTCGACTGGAAGCCGGCCTCGCGGTCGCAGAGGTGCCACGGGCCGCCGCGGCCGCCATTCAGTCCGTCCTTGCGTCCCATGATCTCGGCGAGTGCACGGCCGGGGTCGGCGCCGCGGGCGATCAGGTAGCCGTGGTTGCGGTGGGTGGTATGGAACAGGTCTTCGGGGGTCAGCACGGAAGCGACCGCGGCCCCCGTTGCCTCATGGCCGATATGCAGGTGCTGGCGGCCGACGTAAGCGTGCGTCTGGGCCACGCGCAGCACTTCTTCTTCAAAGCGGCGCATCATTAGCATGCGCTCGAGCAGCGAGATCCGTTCGGCCGTGGTGGGCTGTGACGCCATAGTTGTTCTCCCTCTATGCGCCGTCCTTGCCGGACGGTCCTTCAAGCCTCGTCCCCGTTGCGGGAGCGGAGAACCTTTATAAGGGATAGCGGTCCAGCCTGCATCATCGGCGCATAAAAAACGACCGCCCGCAGTGCAGCCCGCGAGGGCTGGGGGACACTGGGGCGGCCGTCGGCCCTCAAGGAGAATCAGAGAACTTTTAAGCGTGACCTTCGGAGAAAACCCACCGCACTAAAAATCGAATAATCAAAACCGGCATCCGTAATATTTTGAAGAGATCCCAATAAAACAGATCATCTATTACATGGGTTTATTATTTTTTTTGGGAAAAAATTCAATTTTATTAGAATTGAATTTGAATAAAATTTTATTGATTACGAAGTACTCACTTTTATCGCTTATTTTCAACGGATAAGAGCCAATTCCGGGCTGCCGAGAAATACTGTGTCCCTATTAATCGGCTGGTCGTGGCGGTAGCCTTCGCGATAAACTTTCGGCCAATAAACAAACGGACCCGGCAAGCGGGTTCCAGCGCAGGGGAGCGCCGTTATGCCGTTGCCGGACCCGGGTTGGGGTCCGTTGACGGTGCAGACTGTGTTCCCGCGCATTGGAGCAGGACATTTTGCATCTGGATCATTTCAAGCATCTTTCCCGTGTCGATATTGCCGGCGGCGGCCAGATTTCGGTCGTCGGCGATTATGCCTATCTCGGCCACATGGATGCGCCCCATGGCACGTCGATAATCGATGTTTCCAATCCGTCAAAGCCCAAGGTGGTGTCGACCATCGAACTGGAGACGAAGGACATCCACAGTCACAAGGCGCGGGTGATCCATGACGGCAAGATCATGATCACCAATGTCGAGCGTGCGCGGCGCGGATTTTTCCGCCGCGGCCGCGATGCGCTGGCGCTGTCGCAGCGCCTGAAGGTTGAGCTTGGCCGCGCGCCAACCGCCCAGGAAATCGCCACTGCCGGCGGTTACGATCCGGCGATCGTGCCGGACCTTCTTCAGGCGGGGACGGTCGCTTTCGATGCGGGCGGGTTCCGGGTCTGGGATATCTCTGACAAGTCGAAGCCGAAGATGATCACCCATGTCAAAACCGGCGGCGATGGATCGCACCGTTTCGATGTCGATGACCAGTATCTGTATATTTCATCGGGGCGCGACGGATTTGTCGGAAACATCCTGCAGATTTACGACATCTCGAATCCGGCCAAGCCGGATCTGGTGTCGCTCTGGTGGCTGCCGGGCCAGAACGTGGGGGCGGGCGAAAAGCCCACCTGGAAGGGCACGCGCAATCAGCTGCACCATGCGCTGCGGGTCGGCAACGAGTTGTGGGCCGGGTGCTGGTATGCCGGCGTGCGCGGCATCGACATTTCCGACATCCGCAAGCCCAGGACGATTGCAGAATACGATTATCATCCGGCCTTCTTCCATCCGACCCACACCGCGCTTCGTCCTACCTTCAAGGTGGGGGGGCTCGATATCGTCGTTGTCATGGATGAAGAGGCCGAGCATGAGCAGGGCCGCGAGCATGCCTTTCTGTGGTTCTTCGACATCAGCGACGGCAAGTCTATGAAGCCGATTTCGACCTTTCACGTAAACGAGGGCGACACGCCCTATGCCCGCAATGGCGGGCGCTTTGGGGCGCATCAGTATCAGGAGCATTTCGACGGCCCGCTCCTGTTCGCCACGTGGTTCTCGGGCGGGCTCAGGGCAGTCGACTTTTCCGATCCCTTCGATCCGAAGGAGGTCGGGTACTTCATCCCGGAGCCGGGGTTGAAGGGCAAGAACGTGCAGACTAATGACGTCACCGTTGACTGGCGTGGGCTTGTTTACGCGCTGGACCGTTTCCACGGTCTCGACATCGTCGAATTCGACAACTAACTTGGTTGTTAGGGCGAAGCACGCCGCAATGGAAAGGAACAGGTTATGTCGGCAATGGGGATAGCGGTCAGGGCCCGAAGCGCTACGGCGTTCGCAATTTCCGCAATTACGATCTGGCACTGGATCGTCTTTCTGGCTGTCGCTCTTGCGGTGGTGACGCCGTTGGTATTTCTAGTTCTTGGTTCCTTCTCGACCGCCAGCTTGCCGACCGAATTCACGCTTTCCGAACTTAGTACGGTCAACTACGAGGACGTTTGGTTTGACCCGGATACCTATTCGGTTTTCGCCAACACCTTTATCTACGTGATCGGGGCGACGGCTTTTGGTATTTCGCTGGCAGCAAGCCTCGCCTGGATGGTCGAGCGTACGAACATTCCTGGTAAGATCTGGATTTATGCGGGCGTGCCGATGACGCTTGCTATGCCTGGTATGCTGCAAGCGATGGCCTATGTTCTGCTGCTTAGCCCGCGCATCGGCTTCATCAACAAGTGGATCGAGCCGCTGGGCCTTGGCCCCATCAACATCTATTCGCTGGGCGGTATGATCTTCATAGAGGGCCTGCGTCTGGTACCGACGGCCTTCCTGATGCTGGTTCCGCTGCTGCGCTCCATGGACCCTTCGCTCGAGGAAGCCGCCGCGATGTCCGGCGCCAACCCGCGCTCTACACTGCGCAAGGTGACGCTGCGGGTCATGCTGCCGGGCCTTCTGGCGGTCACCATCTACCAGTTCATGACGGCGCTCGAGGTGTTCGAGGTGCCCGGCATTTTGGGCTTACCTGCCAGCATTTATGTTTTCTCTACCAAGATCTATTCGATCCTGCACTCGGTGTCGGTCATTCCCGCCTATGGTCAGGCCAACGCGCTCGCCATGATCTACGTTGTGATTGCCATTGGTGCTACCTGGATCTACGCCCGGATCATCGCCAAGTCCGAACGCTTCACGATCATTACCGGTAAGGGCTACCGCCCCCGCGAGATAAGTCTCGGGCGCTGGCGCTGGGTTGCCTTCGGCATCGTTTTCTTGTTTCTGCTATTTTCGATCATCTTGCCGTTCTTGGTTCTGCTGTTCGTTTCCTTCCTGCCCTACCTGCAGGCACCATCGGCGGCAGCCTTTGCCTCTATGAGCCTTGAGCATTATATCGAGCTGTGGAAGACGCCGCTTATCGGCAAGGTGATGACCAACACGATCATGCTCGTCGTCATTGCATCGACCATGACGGTGATCGTGTCTTTTCTGATTGCGCTAGTTGTCGTGCGTTCTAAGTTCTGGGGCCGTAAGATTCTCGACCAGTTGGCGTTCATGCCCCATGCCATTCCCGGCATCGTCATGGGTCTAGCATTCCTGTGGGTGTTCCTGCAGATGGATAAGTATGGGATCCCCATCCATGGCGGCATCTGGGCGATCTCGCTTGCCTTCGTGGTCGGGTTCATGGCCTATGGGACGCGTTCCATGAATGCCGCGATCCTGCAGATCCACAAGGATCTGGAAGAGGCCGCGCATACCTCAGGGGCGCCGCACTGGCGGACCATGTGGCGCATTTTCTATCCGCTTATGCTGCCCACCTTCGTCGGCGTATGGATCTGGTGCATGCTTCACGCCATCCGTCAGGCGGGTAAGCCGCTTGTCCTTTACGAAGGGGCAGAAAATCAGGTTCTCGCTATCCTCATATGGAACATGTGGGATGAAGGCAATATCGAGGCCGTTGGGGCCATCGGTACTCTGATGATTATCTTCCTGCTGGTGATCACGCTGGGTATGCGCGCTATGGGCTTCGGCCGCGGCGCCAAGGTTCAGCAGGCGGGGCACTAGAAAACCGCAAAACCTCAGTCCCTTTTATTCGTGAATGGCTAGCAGCACGCAGTTGTTGTCAGCCAACTGATGCGTCGCGTATGGCACCGTATCAGCGAACATCTGGCGTGAACGCTCGCCTTCCGGTCCCATAGAGATTTCCTTCGGTGCCAGCCACGGGTTGGCACCGGCCACCTTGTCGACGTGGGCCTTAAAGGCATCGACGCTTTCGACCCGGATGCCGATGTGGTGCGGGCCCGCGCCGACAATGCCGAAACCTTCGTAATCCATGATGTCCCATTTCATCAGGGTGATCGTCATGCGTCCGTCGGTGACGTAGTAATTGGGGTCGCCCGCCGCCTTGTTGCCGAGTGCCAGCCCAAAGACGTCCACGTAGTATTCGGCTATCTTTTCGGGGTTGAGCGTGCGCAGTCCGTAATGGGTAACGTAGCACTCCTGCGACCAGCCGCCCTGGTCGGACGTCGCCTTGTAGATTTCCGAGCGGTTGGCCATGCGGATCTGTGAGAGATCGAAAATGTTGCCGTCGGGGTCGTGGGTCGTTAGCCCGGCGAAAGGCCGGTTGCTTGGCCGCTTGAGAACATGCACGTCCGGATACTTGCGCTTGAGCGTATCGAGCGTCGCATCGACGTCATCGACCTGAATGCCGAAATGATCGAGCCGCGCCGGGCGGCCAGGGCGGCGCGGGTTGATATTGATGCCGACATAGCCATCGCCAACGGTGATGGCGCCGAAATTGGTCTGCTTCGGCGGCGGCTGGAAACCGAACACTGCCTGATAGAACTGGGCAACCATGGCGAAGCTCTCGCTCATGATGGCGACGTGGTTGATCTGGCTGCCCATGTCCGGCTCCCTGCGTGTCAGCGGTTCAGTTCGGCCAGCCGGTCTTTCGGCAGGCGCGGGCCCGCGGCGCTGCCGCCACGGGGAAAGATCTCGTCGATGCGGGCAAGGTCGTCGGCGCTCAGCTCGACGTCGGCGGCGGCGAGATTGTCGGCAAGGTGGGGAATCTGGGACGTGCCCGGAATGGCGATGTAGTCGGGCGCCTGGGCGAGAATCCAGGCAAGGGCCAGCTGGCTCAGCTTGCAGCCCTTTTCGTTGGCGATATCGCGCAGGTTGAGCAGCAGTCCCCAGTTGTGGCCGATGTTCTCGTCCTGAAGACGCGGGGTCTTGCGACGGGAATCGTTGGGACCCAGCGCCTCGACCTCGCGGATGGCGCCTGCCAGGAAGCCCATGCCGAGCGGGTAATAGGCGACGAAGCCGATGCCAAGTTCACGGCAGGCGGGAAGGGTGTCGGCTTCGTAATCGCGCGCCCAGAGCGAGTAGTCGCTCTGCAGGGCGGCGATCGGGTGGACCTTGCAGGCCCGGCGCAGGGTTGCGGCACCCGCTTCCGAGAGGCCGAGGTGGCGGATCTTGCCCTGTTCCTTGAGCCGCGCCATAGCGCCCACGGTATCTTCGATGGGCACGTCGGGATCGACCCGGTGCAGATAGTAAAGGTCGATACAATCGGTGTTGAGGCGCTTGAGGCTCGCCTCGCAGGCGGCGACGGCGTAGTCGGGTCGTCCGTTGATGCCACGGCTGCCATCGGCGTTCGTCACCAGTCCGAACTTGGTCGCCAGCACCACCTTCTGGCGCCGCCCGCCCGCGAGAATGCGGCCGAACAGAGATTCGTTCTTGGTGTTGGCATACATGTCGGCGGTGTCGATCAGCGTCAGGCCGCTGGCGATGGCGTGATCGACCAGCGCCTGGGCCTTGACGTCGTCGTTCTGGGTATCGGTGTGGTTGTCCGAAAGGCGGCGCCCGCCGAAGCCGATGGCCGAGACCTTGAGCCCGCCGGGGCCGAGAGTGCGGTATTTCATCCTGTGGGTCCCTGTCCTACGGCAGCATGATGCGCCCGCCGTTGATGGCGAGGCCCTGGCCGGTGATATAGGCGGCATCGGCCGATACAAGGAAAGCAACCATGCCGGCGATGTCGTCGGGATGGCCGACGCGACCAAGCGGAATGGATTTGCCGCGTTCGCGCAGCTCTTCCAGCGTGCCGCCTGCTTCCAGCGGCTGGCGCGTCTCGGACACGCCGGGGATGATGGCGTTCACACGAATCTTGTGCTTCGCCCATTCCGTCGCCTCGGTCTTGGTCATGGCGATGATACCTGCCTTCGACGCAGCATAGGCGATGGAGTTGGCCGCCCCTTCGATGGCGCGCCCCGAGGCGAAGTTTATGATCACCCCGCCGCGCTTGTTCCTGATCATTTCGCGGGCGAAGGCCTGGGCGCACAGGAAGGCGCCGACCAGGTTGACGTTGAGCGTCTTGGTCCACATCTCGGCCGGGTGGTCGATGGCCGCGCAGCGCAGGTTGATGCCAGCATTGTTGACGACGACAAAGGGCGCGCCGAGGCGTTCCACGGTCGCCTTGGCGGCGGCGGTAATGTCCGCGGGGCTGCCCATGTCGGCGTGGAAGAACTGAGCGTCGGTGCCCGCGTCGCGGCACATGCGCGCGGTTTCCTCGCCTTCGTCGCCGAGCAGGTCCCACACGGCGAGCCTGGCGCCTTCGCGGGCAAGGCGGAGCGAGATCGCACGGCCGAAGCCGCGGGCGCAGCCCGTGACCACGGCGATGTCGCCCTTCTTCATGCCGTCGCGGACAATGGCAGAGCCGTCCTTGGCGATTTCCTTGTCCAGATTGCCGGAATTGAGATCGGTCACGCGGTACGTCCTCCCTGATGGCGCCTAGAGCCCGTAAAGGGCGCGCGGGTTCTTGTCGGTGATTTTTTCGATGACGCCGGCGGCGATGTCGTCGCGCCCGCGGATCAGCGTGAAGGCGTTGATCTCGGTGGACGGATCGTGATGTCCGTAGTCGGTGCCGAGCATCAGGTTGTCGTCGCCCGCGTACTGCAAGATGTAGGGAATGTCGTCGGTCACTTCGCAGGAGACATACATGCGGTTCGCTGCCAGCGGCTTGTCCGGCAGGCGCCGGCCGAGGCGGCGGAAGCGGTAGCGCAGGTCGTGGCAGACATAGGGCACCCACTGGGCGCTGATCTCGACGAAGCCCCAGCGCACTTCGGGAAACTTCGTGGGGATGTTTTTTTCCAGAAGCGAATGGAAGGCGCCGACGACGGCCAGCTTGAACTTGGTGAAGGTGGTGTCGTCGAGGAAGAAGTCGTGGTGCAGGATCGAATTGTTGCCCGAATGGAAACAGATGGGCAGGTCCAGCTCCTGAGCCATTTCATAGAGTGGGAAAAAGAACGGGTCGGCGACGTTGCGGTCCCATTCGAGGCCACGCATGAAGATGCCGCAGGCGCCGTTGTCCTTGCACCAGGCAAGCTCGTCGCGCAGCGCGTCGTTGCTGAGAAGCGGCGGCATCGCCACCCAGCGCAGCCGCTCGGGCGCGCGTTTCCAGATACCGGCGAGCCAGCGGTTATAGGCTTTGGTCAGGGCGAGCTCGGCCGCCGCCGTGCGCACGGCGGGGCGCAGGAAAACGGTGGGGTAGAGAACCTGCACGTCGATGCCGAGTTCGTCCATATGGGCGAGCCGCGCTTCGACATCGCGCATCTCGCGCGATTCCACCGTGGTGTCGGAGCCGACGTTGCGGTCGCGCGCATGCAGGCGGTTGTCCATCAGCCAGTATTCACTGGCGCGCCGTCCGTCGGGATCGGCCTGTTCTGAGCCCCAGGTCTGGCTCACGACCAGCGGCGTGAAGCGGGCATCTTCCCGGGCGATATGGGCCCAGGTCAGCGGCGATTCGATGACATGCGCGTCGGCGTCAATGCTGCCCATCTGGCGCGTCCTCCCCCTTGTTTATTGGCTGCCGGCCGGGGCCGGATTTTGGGCCATTCTAACAAGGCCCCGGGGGCTTTGGCCAGTTGGGCGCGGGCGATTGAGCGGGGGCCCCGGCAGGACTAGACTGTGTCCAAATCGCAAGGACAACGGAGGGGAACACGCCATGGGGATCGAAGTCATCAACTGCCCGGAACTGGCCAAGGCCACCAAAAAGCGCACGGTGGTGATGAACACCCGCAAGATGCATGCCTGGGTGCATTTTTATACCAACCCGGGCGATCATGACGACATGCACTGCCATAACGAGGACCAGACCTTCTATTGCATCGAGGGACAATGCACCATGCACTTCCCCGATGGCGGCAAGGCGGTGCTCGACCCCGGCATGGCGGCGCTGATCACCGGCGGTTCCTTCTACATGCTGGAGAATTCCGGTGCAGGCCCGATGATCCTGATGGGCAACCGCTCGGGCAACCAGAACAACATCAAGCACATCAACTGGGAGATGCGCGAAGACCTGCGCGCGGGCGGCGAGCCGCAGGAAGCCATCCACGAGACCTATACGAAGATGGGCAAGTCGCATTTCGAAAAGGGGTGAGCGCAAGGCTTGTCAGCACTCGCCTGGTTCTGCTTCTAACCTATTGTAAATATTGATAGAAAACTGAAACCGTAATCGAATTTACGGGTTTCTGATCAAGATCTGTCAGCCTTGGTTCTTAGCTTTCGGTCAGGAGGTTCCATCATGGAGTACCCGTCCCGAAACGCGTTGCAGCTTCAGTTGCAGGGCTACCGCCTCGCCACGGCGGAAATCATCTACCGCATGCCCGATCACAGGGACATCCTGCAGACCTATGTCTGGCAGGATTACGACATCGCACCGAAATTTCCGGTGCTGCGCAGGTTCCTCGACTTCTGGGCGCGCAATCTCGACGGTCCGCTGCACCGCATCCGGGTGGCCAGCACAGGCATCGTCCAGGCCGCCGATTTCCGCTATGTCGATGGCGAATTGCGCCTGAACTAGCGCCGTCGGTGGTGGCAAAAATCGCCCGCCTGCAATAGCATCGCCGGGAAGACGCGGCCCCGTGTGCCGGCCATGGGGGCCGCACGGGAAAGCCGTGCCGCCCCGAAGGGTCTGTCATGTCCGGCAAGTTTCTTTCCGATATCGAAATTGCGCGTTCCGTCCCCCTCAAGCCCATCGCCGAGGTGGCGCAAACCCGCCTCGGCCTCAAAGCCGAAGATCTCGTCCTGTTCGGGAGCGACAAGGCGAAGCTGTCCTTTGAGTGCCTCGAACGGTTGCGGGGCCGCCCCGACGGCCGGCTGATCCTCGTCACATCGACCTCGCCGACGCCTGCGGGTGAGGGCAAGACCACGACCTCCATCGGCCTTGGCGACGGGCTCAACCGCATCGGCAAGCGGGCGCTCGTCGCCCTGCGCGAGCCGTCGCTTGGTCCCTGCTTCGGCATGAAGGGGGGGGCTACCGGTGGCGGCCGTTCCCAGGTTGCGCCGATGGAAGACATCAACCTGCATTTCACCGGCGACCTGCACGCCATCGCTGCCGCCAACAACCTTCTTGCCGCGCTTGTCGACAACCACATTCACTGGGGCAACGAGTTGGGCCTCGATCCGGCGCGCATCACCTGGCGGCGCGCGCTCGACATCAACGACCGGGGCCTGCGCAGCATCATCTATCCGCGCGGGGCCGCCGACGATGCCCGCCCCGAAGAGGCGCATTTCGACATCACCGCGGCCAGTGAAGTCATGGCCGTATTCTGCCTCGCCTCCGACCTCGCCGATCTCGAGACCCGCCTCGGCGAGATGATCATCGGCTATCGGTCCGGCGGCGCGCCGGTCCGTGTTTCCGAGTTGGGTGCGGAAAAGCCGATGGCGGTGCTGCTGCGCGATGCCCTGCGTCCCAATATCGTGCAGACGCTGGAACACAATCCCGCCCTCATTCACGGTGGTCCCTTCGCCAATATCGCCCATGGGTGCAGTTCGGTGATCGCGACGCACACCGCGCTCAGGCTCGCCGATTACGTCATCACCGAAGCGGGCTTCGGCGCCGATCTCGGTGCCGAAAAGTTCTTCGACATCAAATGCCGCAAGGCGGGGCTGCATCCGGCTGCGGCGGTGCTGGTCACCACCTTGCGCGGTCTCAAGATGCAGGGGGGCAGGGACCGCAAGGATCTCGACCGTCCCGATTGTGCGGCGGTGGAGGCGGGCCTGCCCAACCTGCTGCGCCACGTCGACAACCTCGGCAAGTTTGGCGTGCCGGTGGTCGTCGCCATCAACAGCCACGCCGCCGATGCTACCGAAGAGGTCGAGATCGTGCGCGCTGCCTGCGCCGTGCGCGGGGTGCGGATCTTTGCCTGCGATCACTGGGCGCGGGGCGGTGCCGGCACGGAAGAGCTGGCGCGCGCCGTCGCCGATCTCGCCGATGGCGGGACGGCCGATTTTCGCTGTCTTTATCCGGACGAGGCGACGCTCTGGCACAAGACCGAAACCGTCGCGCGGCAGATCTACGGGGCCGAGGGCATATCGGCGGAGGACAGCGTGCGCGCGCAGTTCGATCGCCTCGAGGCCATGGGCTTCGGGCATTTGCCCGTCTGCATCGCCAAGACGCAGTACAGTTTCTCGACCGATCCCAAGCGGCTGGGCGCGCCCAATGGACACACGATCCATGTGCGCGAACTCAGGCTTTCGGCGGGGGCGGGGCTGGTCGTCGCCGTCTGCGGCGGCATTCTGACCATGCCGGGCCTGCCCCGTCGTCCGGCCGCGGACAACATTCACCTCGATACCGGGGGCCGGATCGCCGGCTTGTCCTAGGCAGCGGCGTTTCATGCTAAACAGGGTGTCCCCGGCCGTCCCGCCGGGTGCTCCCTTGCGTCAGGAAACCCGTTGATGGCATCGCCCGCGTCCCTATCGCCCATCGTTCGCGTGTTCAGGCACCGGGAATACGCCTACTTCATGGGCGGCATGACGCCGAACCTGGTGACGCTGTGGATGCAGCGCGTCGGCGTCGGCTGGCTGGCCTGGGAACTGACCCATTCGCCGACATGGCTCGGCGTCATCGCGGCGGCCGATCTGGCGCCCATGATCTTTCTGGCGCCCATCGCGGGCGCCTATACCGACCGCAGCAATCCCGTCGTCCAGCAGATCGTCACCCAGTGGCTGAACGTCGTTCACGCGGTGGCGCTCGCGGGTCTGGTGTTTGCCGGCTGGATGACCATCGAAATCCTGTTCGTGCTCTCGGTGATGTACGGCTGCGTTCACCCGTTCACCTCGACGGCGCGCCACGCCATTGTGCCGCGCACGGTGCCGCGCACGGAAATCGGCACGGCCATCGCCGTCGATTCGGCCCTGTTCAACGGATCGCGGTTTGTCGGCCCGGCGATTGCCGCCGTCCTCATTCCCATCGGCGGCATCGAACTGACCTTTGCCGTCAACGCGGCGGCCTGCGTGATTTTCATCGTCGCGCTGCACATGATGCGCCTCGATTTTTCCGACCGCGTTCCGCACAAGGGCCGCCGCATCCTCGGCGATATCGGCGTGGCGCTCGGCTACGTGCGCGGGCATCCGGGAATCTTTCCGATCTTCGTCATTATGGCGGCGGCCTCGATCTTCCTTCGTCCGGTGCAGGACATGCTGCCGGGCTTCGCCGGTGCCGTGTTCGAGGCGGGCGCCACGGGCCTTGCCTGGCTGACCTCTTCGATGGGGGTGGGGGCGATGCTGTCGGCGGCCTGGATCGCGACACGCGGCCGCGTCGCCGGCCTGACCACCATCGTGGTTTCCGGCTGCGCGGGGTTGTGCCTTGCCACTTTCGGCTTCGTCGCGACGGCCAACCTTGGCGTCGCCGTGGCCTTCGGCCTGTTGTCGGGATTTGCCCTCAACACCATGTCGACGGGCATTCAGGCGCTGACCCAGTCGGCGCTGAGCGACGACCTGCGCGGGCGTGTCATGGGGCTTTATACGGTCATCTATCGCGGGCTGCCCGCCGTCGGCGCCCTCGGGCTTGGCGCCGTCGCCGAGACCTTCGGCCTGCGCTGGGCCTTTGCCGGGGCGGCGGCGATGACCTTGGCCGTCTGGTTCTGGGTGGCTCCGCGCCGTCGGTCCATGGCGGCGGCACTTGAAACCGACCGCCCGGCTTGAAACGAAACGGGCCCCCGCGGGGGCCCGTTCCATCGCCTAGCCCAAGCCCTATTTCTTGCAGTCGATCTTGAGCGCTTCCTGGTTGTTGCCGGGATAGGCGATCTCGCAGGTCATCCCGGCCTTCAGTTCGGCCCGCTGGCCGTCGACGCCGTCGATCTCGATCGTCGTGCGCGAACCCGAAATGCGCACGGTCTGCGCCTTGCCGTTCACCGTAAAGTTGACGCTGGCGCCTTTCTTGGCGACCTGGTCGAGCTTGGCGGTGACGACATCGAGCTTCAGGCCCTTTGCCGAGAACCACATCGGGTCCCAGAAGCGCATCAGCTTGGGCAGGTCCGTCTCCATCGCTTCGGGATCGCGGAAGGCGATCTTGCGACCGAGGATCTCATCTGGATAGGCGAGGAATTCGCGCCGGCGCAGGTCCTTGTGCACGGGGGGTGCGTAGTTGGCTGCGAATTGAGATACCTGGCCTTCCTTCGACATGAACCAGTTGACGAACATCAGGGCGGCGTTTTCATGCCCGCCCTTGAGGCCGATCATTTCCGAAATCGCCATAGGTACAGGTTCCGGGCAATGCCAGCTGATCGGCGCGCCCTTGCGTTCCATCTGGCTGACGCGGTATTCGGCCGATGGCAGGGAAATGTCGAACTCGCCCGCCGTCGCCAGGCTGATCAGCGCGTTCATGCCTTCCTTGCGCAGTTGCGGCTTCACCTCGCCGAACAGCTTCGAGGCATAGTCGCGGATCGCCGTTTCGCCCTTCATGTCCCACATCGGCAGCAGCCACAGGTTGGGCCGGTTGCCCATGCCGATCTTGCCGCCGCGCAGCTTCGGATTTGTCAGCAGGTCGTCCCATGTTTTCGGCAGGTCGGCCTTGGCCAGCGCATTCTTGTTGTAGGCGATGCACCAGTAGCGCAGGCGCTGGCCGATCCAGCCGCCGTCCTTGTCCTTCATGCCATCGGGCACGTTGTTCCAGTTGGGAATCTGGCGCATGTCGAGGATGGCGTTGATCTCGCGGAAAGCCGAATACTTGGCCCCGACGCCGGAGATCAGGTCCGACACGATGCGGCCCGCCTTGTAGGCGAGCAGCGGTTTGATCACGCGGTCATGGCGCGTTGCGCGCGAATACTTGAAACGGATGTAGGGATAGCGTTCGCGAAAGGGCGCAGCCAGCGCCTCGAACTGGTCGGCATCCCAGGTGCCGCTGACGATCAGCTGGCGTTCCTTCTTGGCGCCCTCGATCCATTTGGCGGGCATGACAAGCTCGGCGTCGAGGCCGTCGAGCACGTCGGCGGGCAGTCCTGTTTCCTTCATGATCGCCTGTGTCGCCTTGGGCAGTTCGGCCGCCGTCGCCGGGGCCACAGCGGCAAGGGCGGCCACAGCGGCGCCCGCCTTGATCAACTGGTGAAGCATTGTTTCCTCCATAGCCTGAGATCGCGCCACGGGGGCGCGCACACGGCAAACGCGCCGCCGGCGCGATGGCCGGGCGGCGGAAGCCTTGTCACGCGGCGTCTGTGCGCCGCTTGGAACCTCACGAATGTGTGCGGCCGGATCGAAGGGTTCGTTCGAACCTGCGGCCGTTGCGGGTGGGGGACGGGGCCGGGCGGCCCCGTCCTTGGCGCCCGCGGGCGCCGGAAGCTACTTCTTGCAGTCTAGCTTGGTCGCCTCCTCTCCGTCTCCGGGATAAGCGATTTCGCAGGTCATGCCGGCCTTGAGTTCGGCCCGCGCCGCATCGGCGCCATCGATCTCGATCCCCGTGCGCGACCCGGAAACCTTGGCTTTTTGGGCCTTGCCATCGACCTTGAAGGTGACGTCACGTCCCTTGCGTCCGACCTTGTCGAGCTTCGCGGTCACGATATGCAGCTTGAGGCCCTTGGCCGAAAACCACATCGGATCCCAGAAGCGCATCAGCTTCTTGAGGTCGTTCTCCATCGCCTCGGGGTCGCGGAAGGCGATCTTCTTGCCGAGGATTTCATCGGGGAAGGCCAGGAACTCGCGCCGGTGCAAGTCCTTGTGCACGGGCGGTGCGTTATTGGCAGCAAACTGAGCGACCTGTCCCTCGCGCGAGGCGAACCAGTTGACGAACATCAGCGCGGCATTTTCATGTCCGCCCTTGATCGCCACCATTTCGGAAATCGCCATCGGCACCGGCTCCGGACAGTGCCAGCCGATGGGCGCACCCTTCGGCACCATCTGGCTGACGCGGTAGGCAGCGGACGGCAGCGCCACGTCGAATTCGCCTGCGGTGGCCAGGCTGATCAGCGCGTTCATGCCTTCCTTGCGCAGCTGCGGCTTGACCACGGTAAACAGCTGGCGGGCGTATTCGCGGATGGCGTTCTCGCCCTTGACGTCCCACATGGACAGGAGCCACAGGTTGGGCCGGTTGCCCATGCCGACCTTGCCGTCGCGAAGTTTCTCGATCGTCAGCAGGTCGTCCCAGGTCTTGGGCAGTTCCGACTTCTTCAGCTTGCTGGTGTTGTAGGACATGCACCAGTAGCGCAGGCGCTGGCCGATCCAGCCGCCGTTCTTGTCCTTCATGCCGTCGGGCACGTTCTTCCAGTTGGGCAGCTGGCTGAGATCGAGAATGGCGTTGATTTCCTTGAACGCCGTGAACTTGGCCCCGACGCCGGAAATGACATCGGCGACGATGCGCCCGGCCTTGTAGGCGAGCAGCGGCTTGATCACGCGGTCATGGCGCGTGGCGCGCGAATACTTGAAGGTGACGAAGGGATAGCGTTCGCGGAAAGGGCCGACGAGGGCTTCGAACTGGTCGGCATCCCAGGTGCCGCTGACGGTCAGCGTGCCTTCCTTCTTCGCGCCCTCGATCCACTTGGCGGGCATTTTGAGCTCATTATCCAGCCCCGCCAGCACTTCGGCGGGTAGCTTGGTTTCCTTCATGATGGCCTGGGTAGCCTTCGGCAGGTCCGCGGCCGGCGCCTGGCCGGCGACGAACACCGCCAGGGCGAAACTGAGAGCCCCCGCTGTCAGAGAAGTCCTGTTCATTGTTTGCTCCTTCGTTTGGTTTTTGTTGGACGAGGAGTGACGGGTTGGTGTTTGCCTGTCCCGTTTCTTGGTTGTTGGTTGTACCCTCAGGCGCCGCCGCCGCCGTGACCCAGCGGCTGCACCTCGTTATAGACGGCGTCTTCGTCGCGCCGCCAGAGAACCTCCAGGAAATTTCCCGTCGGATCCCGGAAATAGACCGATTCGCCGAATGGTCCCTGTTCGGGGTGGCTGACCGGCCCTTCGAACGGAATGCTGTTGGCCTGCAATCGTTCGACCACAGCGCCGAAGCGGGCCCGTGGCACGCAGAAGGCATGGCGCACGCGGTTCTCGCCGCGCAGCACTTTGGGCGGCGGGACGTCCATCCAGTCCTCGCTCAGCATGACCGCGAACAGGTAATCGTCGAGCATCAGCGATGTGTGCACGCTGCGCCCGCGCAACGCATCCTGTGTCTTGAAGTTGACGCGGCTGTGCACGGTGGCGCCCAGGACCTTGCAGTAAAAATCCTCCGCCGCCTTGAGGTCGTGCACGCAGATGCCGCTGTGCGAAATGCTTTCAACGCCGGACATGATCAGCCCCCTGTCTTTGCGCGTTCGCGTACTTCTTTTTCGTCGCAGGCGGGCAGTTCGGTCAGGCCCGTCTCGTCGAATTTTCCGCCGGGCTCAGCCGGCACCGCCTGCGCGGCTTCGAAGCCGCTGCGGCCAAAAAACCGGTTGGTATCGACCACCACCTGGCCGAGCGCGTCGATCTGCATCGGGTGCAGGCGCATCGGCTGGCAGCCCATGTGTCCGACGTAGCATCCCTTGCGGTCGTACTTGGCGCCGTGGAACGGGCAGTAGAAGTGCCAGCTTTCCTTCTGCCAGATCGTGAGCCCGTTCTTGTGGGTGCACCACGACGACACGGCGAGGAAGCCTTCGTCTTCCCGCACCAGGAAAAAGCGACCCTTGCGGTTGTGGGTGACGCTGCCGACGGCAAAGTCGTCCATGTGTCCCATCATGACCGTGCCCGCGCCCGAACGCAGGATCTCGGTACCTTCCTCGCCGAAGGCCTGGATCTGGAAGCGGTTGCCGTCAGGGTCATGGATGTCCATGTTGTATTCGCCGACGGCGCGGAAGCTCTGGCGGGGATCGATGCCGCTGGAAAAGCCCGCCGCTTCCAGCCGGTCGCGCGCTGCCTTGAACTGCTCGATAGTCAGGAGCCAGGCGTGGTGGATCGAGCCGCCCGAACCCGGATAGGGGGGCACCTCGCCGGTTTCGACCAGCAGCAGGCGCTGGCGGGTGTTGGTGGCAAGCAACGAGTTGGGCCGGTTGTCGGCGACGAGGTTGCGGCCGACAACATCAAGTCCGATCACGTCGCGGTAGAAGGCCTCGGACTTTTCAAGGTCCGCGCATTCAACCACCAGATGCGAAAACGCGCCGTTGAGCGCCATCTATGTTTCTCCCGTTCGCTTACTTGCAGGTAACTACGGTTGCTTCGGGCCCGTTTTCGGGTCCCTCGATTTCGCAGGTCATGCCGGCTTTGAGCTTGCTGCGGCTTTCCTTCTTGCCGGCGATCGTCAGCTTGGTGCGGCTGCCCGAAACCTGAAGCTCCTGGGTCTTGCCCTCGCGTTTGAAGGAAATGGTGCGTCCGCGCTGCTTCACGGCATCGAGCTTCGCCGTCACCTTGAACAGCGTGGTCTTGTCCTCGCCGGCGTTGGCCTTCCACAGGGCATCCCAGTTGGCGAAAACCTCCTTGGTCACTTCTTCGGCTTCGGGACCGCGGAAGGCGATCTTCTTGCCGATGATCTCGTCAGGGAAGGCGAGGAACTCGCGGGTCTGCAAATCCTTGTGCACGGGTGGGGCCTGGTCGGCCGCGTATTGCGCGATCTGGCCTTCTTTCGACAGGAACCAGTTGGTGAATATCTTGGCTGCTGCCGTGTTGGGCGTGCCCTTGACGATCCCCATTTCCGAAACCGCGAGCGGCACCGGTTCCGGGCAGTGCCAGCTGATTGGCGCGCCTTTGTCGAGATACTGCTTGGTGCGATAGGCGGCCGACGGCAGGGACGCCTGGAATTCGCCGGCCACGGTCAGCGCCACCATGGCATTGGTGCCTTCCTTGCGCATCTGCGGCTTCGTCTTTTCGAGGAAGTCCTTCATGTAGCGCTTGGTCCAGTCGGCGCCCTTGTCGCCCCATAGCATCAGGAGCCAGAGCTGTGGCCGGTTGACGAGGCCGATCTTGTTGCCGTGCCAGGCGGCATTGGTCAGCAGGTCCTCCCATGTTTTGGGGAGGTCCGCCTTCTTCACCATGTTGGTGTTGTAGGACATGCACCAGTAGCGCAGGCGCTGGCCGACCCAGTTGCCTTCGGCATCGCGCATGTTCGCGGGCACGTTGTTGCGGAAGCCCGGGATGTCGCGCATGTCTTCCAGCGCGTCGGCTTCCTTGAACAGAAAATAGCCGCCGCCGAAGCCGGTGATGATGTCGGTCAGCCGCCGGCCTTCTTTCCAGGCGATCAGGGTGCGCACCACCCGCTGGTTATAGGACGAGCGCGCGTAGGTGATGTCCAGGAA
Source organism: Alphaproteobacteria bacterium (assembly GCA_030831315.1). GTDB lineage: Bacteria > Pseudomonadota > Alphaproteobacteria > SMXQ01 > SMXQ01 > WHSO01. The sequence goes on along the minus strand of JAURLI010000073.1, from coordinate 6,173 downwards.
CGGGTAGCGCTCCTTGAAGGGGGCAACCATCTTGCGGAACTGGTTGTTGTCCCAGGTCGATACGATGGAGAGCTTCTTGCGCGCCTTCGCCTCGTCCATCCATGCGGCGGGAACCTCGAGCTCCTTGTCGAGGCCGGACAGGATGGATTCCGGCAGCTTGGTTTCGGCAAGGATCGCCTTCGTCGAGGCGGGCAGGTCCGCGGCCGATGCCGTTGCGGCGCCGGTAATCAGGCCAAGCGCCGCCAGCGCCGGGGCAAGTCGGGTCATCGGGGTCATGATGCGCTCCCTTCATCAAGGTTGTCGTCGGCCACCGCAGGACGCGGCGGCATCGGCTACGCCTGATACTTTTTTCTCCGGTCGTGCGACGCGCGCCGCCGGTTTGCCTCAGGCGCCCGCGATCGCGAGATCGTGCGGGCGCTTGCCCATGCGCTTCGCCCCCTTGGGCGTCACCACGATGGTATCGCCCCAGGTGCTGATATGCGTCCGTTCCGCCGTCTGGGCGTGGGGCTTGAAGATGAAGACCATGTTTTCCTTCATCACGGTCGCAAGCTGCTCGGGATCGCGGGCATGGTTGGTGATGATCGGGCCATCGTCGCCGGCGCCACGGCCATGCATGGTCAGGCCGCAGACGGCACCTGCCGCAGGCCCGGTCTTGGGCGCGGCCTTTTCACCGGCGGCGCGGGTCGCCTCGGAAAGCTCCCTCACGGTAATGCCGGGACGCAGCATTTCGGCGATTTTCTGGAACACCTCGCGCTGCACCTTGATCAGTTCGAGATGCACGGGATCGGCCACTTCGACGAAGACGGGCTGGACCGCCTGTGAGCGGTAACCCATCCAGTTCGCTTCCAACTCGTTGATGATCAGATCACCACGCTGGAGAATGCGATGGGACGGGCGCGTCAGGGTACGTACGTCATTGGGCCCGGAAATCCAGTTGCAGTGCACGGGGATTTCGGAGCCGTTCTTCATCATGCCGTACTGGGCGGCGGCCCAGACTTCCCAGTCCTTTACGCCGGCGCGCGCGGTCGCGATCTTCGCCTTGATGCCTTCCTCGATGATGTCCATCGACTTCTGCAGGGCGGCGACTTCTTCGTCGCTCTTGATGTAGCGGGCTTCGACGAGGATGGAGGAGGCGTCGACGAGCTTTGCCTTGGGAAAGGTTTCCCGGATCTGGCGCCAGAAGCCGAGGCCGACGGTGCCTTCGGGCGTGCGCGTGCCGCCGATCTCGCCGAGCCCGGTGATGCCGATGACGCCGTTCTCGACGCCCAGTTCCTTCAGGCGCTCGACCGCGACCTTGCCGTAATTGCGCCGGGCCTCGCGCACGTCCAGCGTCCAGTCCTGCACCGTAGGCCAGCGCGGTGCGGCCGAGGTGGCGATGGCGGTTATGTCGCCGTTGAGCGGGAACACCACGGCGATATCGGCATCGCCGCCGCCGCCGACGTGGCTCAGCCACCGGCAGTTGGCCTGAAAATCGGTCGAGTGGCCGGTGTTGTTGGGGCAGACGATGACGTCGATGCCCTGGGCGGCCATGGCGGTGCGCACGACCTGCCAGCGACGGTCGCGTTCGGCGATGGAGAAGCGGGGGTACTCATGAAGCTTTGTCATTTTTTCTCTCTTGGCGTTCCCTGTGGGGTTTTTGTGGTTCGTTGGTTCAGTTTTCCCGGCGCACGGCAAGCTCGATGAAGTTCCCGCCCGGGTCCTTGAAATAAAGCGCGCGTGCGATCGGGCCTTCGCCAATAAGGACAGGGCCATGCTGCGGCCAGCGAGCCGCATCGAGGATGCGCGCCGTGTTGTCGAGTGTCTCGTTCGTCACCGAGAAACCGGCGCGCGGCGTACCTGCCAGCATGTTTTCCGGGGGTTCCTGGAAATGCTGGTTGGCGAGATAGACCGCGAAGGGAACCGCGCCCATGCGCAGGTAGATCTGCAGGTTGACGCGCGGCATCGCCTTCTTGTTGACGATGGACGAATAGCGCTGGTCGAGCCGCCGCGTGCCGGGCGCCATGTCTTCCTTGCCGTCCGCCCATAACTGGGCGCGGGCGTAGTCGGTGGTTTTCCAGCCGACCCGATGTTCGACGGCGCAGCCGAGTGTCTGTGTATAGAAAACTTCGGCCCACCACATGTTGGCGACCTGCACGGCTGCGTGATCGAGGGTGGGCGGGCGACCGGCGGCATCATCGCGGGCGACGATCTGCACGCGGTTGCCGGCGGGATCGGCGAAATAGAAATTATCGGCTTCCTCTGCCGGTCGGTCTTCCTTGTAGGTATGGACTGCGATGCCGCGATCTTTCAGGGCGGCGGCGATCGTCGCGCGCGCCGCCTTGCCGACGGCATAGGCCTGGTGGACGCCGGTTGCCGAGCAATCTGGGCGATCGTCGCGCCTGGAGAGAACGAGAAGGCCACCGTTCGCCGCGCCGAGCGTTACCGAAGCGCCACAGTTCCCGATCATGTCGCTGCCAAGCGGCGCAAAGCCCAGGACATCGCGATAGAAACCGCCGACCGCGAGGTCGTCGACCTCTATCACGAGGTGCGAGAGCGCTTTTGCGGTCAGCCCGGTCTTTTGCTTGTCGAGGCTTGCGTCCATGTCCCGTCTCAGCCGACGTCCAGTTGCGGCGCCTTGGCGTAGTCGACGTTTTCGTCGCGCCGCCACAGAAGCTCGAGGAAATTACCGCTCGGGTCCTTGAAATAGACCGATTCGCCGAAGGGCCCTTTGTCCGGATGGCCGACCGGCCCCTTGAACGGAACGCCCGCGGCCTTGAGGCGCGCGATCGTCGCGTCGAAGTCGGCGTGGCGCACGGCGAAGGCATGGCGAAAGCCGTTGACGCCCATCAGCTTGTCCGCAGGCGGCATCGGCATGAAATCGGGCGCCAGCACGAGGGCGAAGAGGAAATCGCCGAGGGTATAGCTCTGGTGCACGGAGCGTCCCTTCAGGGTGTCCTCGGTCACGAAATTGACCGCGCCGTGGACCTGGGCGCCAAGGATGCCGCAGTAGAAGTCCTCCGCTTCCTTCAGATCGTGAACGGATATGCCGGAGTGGGACAGGGTTTCTACATCGGCCATGGGGGCTCCGTTTCAGCAAAGCGCCGTTTCGGGGAAACGGCTTGATGCGCCCGCCTTCGCGGGCACGACCTGGGCGGGGTCGAAGCCGTCGCGCCGGATGGCGGTGTCGGGATCGACGGTGATGGTGCCGTCGGCCCCGATGGTGACCGGGTGCAGGCGAAGGGTCGGGCAGGGGCGCGAACAGGGGAGCGATTCTCCCTTGCGGTTGAACATGGCGCCATGCATCGGACAGTAGAAATGCCAGTGCTCCTGTTTCCACGACAAGAGGCCGTTCATGTGAGTGCACCAGCGCGACACGGCGAGGAAGCCTTCCTCGATCCGGACGAGGAAGAACTTGCCCTTGACGAAGGCCTTTACCGCGCCGACCGCGTAATCGTCCATGTGGCCACAGGCGATGGGGCCGGTGTTTTCCTTGATGACCTCGGTCGCGGCTGGGCTGTAGGCCTGCACCTGGAAGCGATGTCCGTCGGGGTCGAAGATATCGACGGAATTCTCGCCACGCGCGCGGAACTGGGCGCGGCTGTCGTTGATGTCGAATCCGGCCGCAGCAAAGCGGTCCTTGGCGCGCTCGAATTCGTCGATTGTCAGCAGCCAGGCGTGATGGATGGAGGATGAGTTGGGGCGGATGGCGACGACTTCAGGCACCTCGACCAAGAGGACGCGCTGGCGGGTATTGGTGCCCAGCAGCGAATTGCGCCCCTCGTCGGCGACGAGATCTCGGCCGATGACGTCGAGGCCGAAAACGTCACGATAGAACGCCTCGGACCGGTCAAGGTCCGTGACATGCAGGACGATATGCGAAAATCCGTCGATCATGGCCGGCTCGCCTTCCCCAGGCTGCGGTTTTTTGCCGCGTTTTAAGCAGGATACCGCCGCCGGGACGGTGGCCGGAACCTGTTATTTGTGAAAGTCTCTATTTGCCCGGTTGGGGCAAACAGAGACCCCTGTCAGCCGTTGGCGGCCTTGCGCGGCTGACCTTCGGCCTCGACCATGTAATTCTGCAGGAAATCGAGCAGCATCACGACCTTGGGCTGCGGGAAACGCGTGCGGGTATAGAAGGCCCGCAGGCAGCGGTCGGAGGAGTGCTGGCCGTCGAAAATCGAAATCAGCCTCCCCGCGCGCAGGTGGTCGCGCACCGTGTAACCGGGCAGGTGGCAGATGCCGATGCCCTTCAGTGCGGCTGCCTGCAGGACCGCCCCCGAATTGGTCGAAAACGACCCGCCGACGCGGACCGTATAGGGGCCGGTGGGGCCGTTGAAGGTCCATTCGTTCGGCACGCGACGGCCCTGATGCAACAGGCAGTTGTGATGAACGAGGTCGTGCGGCGTGCCCGGCTTGCCGTGCTCCTCGAAGTATTCGGGCGCCCCGACGATGTGGTAATTGATCGGCATGAGCTGTCGCGATTCGATGCTGGCGTCGCGCAGGTCGGCGCTGCGGATGACGACGTCGATGCCGTGCTCGATCAGGTTGACCGGATCGGTGCCGATCATCAGTTCCACCGAAACCTCGGGATGTTGCACACCAAAGGCGATGATGCCTTCGGCGATCGTGCGCAGGCCCACGCCCAGCGTCGAATAGACGCGCACCAGTCCGGTTGCCTTTTCCGACATGGCGGCGGCTTCGCCTGCGGCGAGATTGATGTCGCCAAGGGCCTTGGCGCAGCGGCGATAGAATTGGTTGCCTGCCTCGGTCAGCGACAGCCGGCGCGTCGAGCGGTTGAGCAGCAGCACGCCCAGTCGCTCCTCGAGCGCGGTGACACGCTTGGACACGACGGATGGTGACAGGTGCAGGTCCTTGGCGGCGGCGGAAAAGCTCTTTCGTTCCACCACGCGCGCATAAATTGCGATTTCGTTGAGGTCATCCACCGATTTTCTCCCTGGGAATATGTGTATTTTTTTTATTAATATGGCGAACATTACCACCCTTCGCAACGGTAATATTCACGAAGGTATAGGAATTCCAAGTGGTTATGTAAGGCCGCGAAAAATATGTGATTTTTTATATTTTACGTTAGACGGGCGTAAATTTTGGCAGGGTCGCGTCAGGGGTGACGTCGTCGAAAACGACCTTCACCGCCATGTCGCAGGCGACCTTTTCCGGCGGGATGCCGACCACGGCGCTGAGCATGCGCGGGCCTTCGTCCAGTTCGATCACGGCGACCACGTAGGGGACCTCGCCGTCCCAGCCCTTGTGGTAGAGGCGCTGGTAGGTGACGAAGCTGAACACCTTGCCGGTGCCCTTCACTGCGGTCCAGGCGTGATCGTCCGACAGGCAATGGGCGCAGCGCTGGGACGGCGGGAACCAGAATTCGCCGCAGGTATTGCACTTCTGCACCACCAGCCGGTGTTCGCGGGCCGCATCCCAGTAAGGCTTCGATTCTGCCGACGGCCGCGGCAGGGGCTTCAGGTATTCGCTCATGTTGCGGTCCCCAGGATGAGGGTGGAATGACAGACGGTGTTGCCGCCGTGGCCGGACACGATGCAGGTTTCGGCATCCTTGACCTGGCGGTCGGCGCCGTAGATGCCCTGCAGCTGGCGCACGCCTTCGACGATCTGCAGCACGCCCTCGCAATGGGCTTCGGAAAGCTGCCCGCCCGATGTGTTGGTGGGTAGGCCGCCGCCGAGCTTGAGCGCGCCGGAGGCGACGAACGGGCCACCTTCGCCTTTCTTGCAGAAACCGTAGTCCTCGAGCTGTGTCAGCACCATGTAGGTGAAACAGTCGTAGATCTGCGCGCAGTCGATGTCGCCCGGCCCGATGCCGGCCATCGCATAGGCGCGGGCCGAGGACGGTCCGGCGGCGGTGTTCACCATGTTGTCGTCGGCGAACCAGCCCTTGAGGTTGTTGTGGGTACCGAAACCCTTCACCAGCACAGGCTTGCGGCGCAGGTCCTTGGCCCTTTCGCGCGTCGTCACGATCATCGCGCCGGCGCCGTCGGAGCGCAGCGAACAATCGAGCAGGCCGAAAGGTTCGACGATCATGCGCGCGGCGCGATAGTCATCGACCGTCAGCGGCTTTTTCATCATCGCTTCGGGGTTGTGCAGCGCATGTTCGCGGAAGGCAACCGCGATGGCGCCGAACTGGTCGCGCGTCGTGCCATAGAGATGCATGTGACGGCG
>JAURLI010000072.1 GCA_030831315.1 Alphaproteobacteria bacterium | reverse complement strand
TCCTCGATCAGGTCGGCTGCCGTATGCAGGTGCGCATAGGCATACTTGTAGCTCATCGAGGAGTCTTCGTGGTCGTTGAAGCTGACGCACGGGGAAATCACGTCGATCAGCGCGAATCCGCGGTGGCGCAGACCCGCCTTGATCAGCGGGACGAGGTGGTTCTTATCGCCCGAGAACGAGCGCGCGATGAAGGATGCACCCATCGCCAACGCGGTCTTGATCGGATCGATGGGCGGGTTGGTGTTGACCTCGCCCTTCTTGGTCTTGGCGCCGAAACTGGCGGAGGCCGAGAACTGGCCTTTAGTCAGGCCGTAAACGCCGTTGTTCTCGATCACGTAGAGCATGTTGAGATTGCGGCGGATGGCGTGCGCAAACTGGCCGAGGCCGATAGAGAGCGTATCTCCGTCGCCCGACACGCCGACGTAGTGCAACTCGCTGTTGGCGGCCGACGCTCCGGTGGTGATCGAGGGCATGCGGCCGTGCACGGTGTTGTAGCCGTGGGACTGGGAGAGGAAATAGGCGGTCGTCTTGGACGAGCAGCCGATGCCTGAAACCTTCACCGCGCGGTTGGGCGGAATGCCGAGCTCGAAAAACGCCCGCGTCATGGCGGCGGTGATCGAATCGTGGCCGCAACCGGCGCATAGCGTCGACATGGCGCCTTCGTAGGAGGCTTCGGTTAGGCCGAGCGTGTTGGTGGCGCGGCCCTTGTAGGCGATATTGGGCTTGCGGATGTAAGTCATGCCGCGGCCTCCTTGGCAACCGCGTCCTCGATGGCGCGGACGATGGTGCGATGATCCATGGGCATGCCGTCGTAATTGAGCACCGACGTCATTTTGGCTTTTTCGACATCGGTTTCATTCAGCAGCATGCCGCGCAGCTGGGCGTCGCGGTTCTGTTCGACGACGAAGACCCGTTCATGGGAGGCGAGGAAGGCCTCGACTTCGGCGGAGAAGGGGAAGCCCTTGACCCGCAGGTAATCGACGCCGATGCCCTTGTCGGCGAGGCGCGCGAGGGCTTCCTTGCAGGCGCCGTCGCAACTGCCGACGGTCAGGATGCCCCAGTTCGTGCCGCTGGCAGCCTTGATGATTTCGGGTTTGGGCACGAGGGTCGAAGCCGTCCGCCACTTCACCAGCAACCGGTCCATGACGTCCTGGTATTCGTCGCTCAGTTCCGTGCGCCCGCCCCATTTGTTGTGGCCGGCGCCGCGGTTGAAGTTGGCGCCCTTGGGGTGGCAGCCGGGCAGGGTGCGGTAGGGAATGCCGTCACCGTCGACATCGAGATAACGCGAGAACTTGGTGATCTTTTCCAGTTCCGCATCCGACAGGACCTTGCCGCGGTCGGGCCGGTAGGAATCGTCCCAGGTCAGGTCCGGCACCATCCAGTCGTTCATGCCGACGTCGAGATCGGATACGACGAACACGGGCGTTTGCAGGCGTTCGGCCAGGTCGAAGGCATTGACCGCCATCTCGAAGCATTCGCGCGGGTCGGCCGGATAGAGGCAGACATGCTTGGTGTCGCCGTGCGAGGCATAGGCGCAGATCTGCAGGTCGCCCTGCTGGGTACGCGTCGGCATGCCCGTCGACGGTCCGACGCGCTGGATGTCGAACAGCACCATCGGCACTTCGGAGTAATAGGCGAGGCCGACCAGCTCGCTCATCAGCGAAATTCCGGGCCCCGACGTCGTCGTGAAGGCACGGGCACCCGTCCAGCCCGCCCCCAGCGTGATGCCGGCCGAAGACAGCTCGTCTTCGCCCTGAACGATGATGTAGCGCTTCTCGCCGGTTTCCTTGTCTGTGCGCAGCTTGGCGCAGAACGACTTGTAGGCGTCCATCAGCGAGGTCGACGGCGTGATCGGGTACCACGCGCCGACGGTCGCGCCCGCATAGACGCAGCCGAGCCCGGCGGCGGTGTTGCCGTCGATCATGATGTGGCCCTTGGTCTTGTCCAAGCGCTCGACGCGCAGCGGCAGCGGCGAAGCGATGTTTTCCTTCACCCAGTTGTAGCCGAGCTCGATCGCCTGCATGTTGGCGGGGATCAGCTTGGGCTTGCCGGCGAACATTTCCTCGATCAGGCCGCGGATGACGTCCATCTCGATGTTGACCAGTGCGGCCAGCGCGCCGACATAGGCCATGTTCTTCATCAGGATGCGCACGCGGGCATTGGCGAAGGAATCGTTCACCATCTGGGCGAGCGGGATGCCGATCACGGTGATGTCGGGGCGCGACAGGGTCTTCTGGCGCGGCCAGGTCGCGTCATAGACGAGGTAGCCGCCCGGGGCGACTTCCTTGACGTCCTGAGCGTAAGTCTCGGCGTTCATGGCGATCATGAGATCGACCTCGCCCGAGCGCGCCGTAAAGCCGTCGCGGGTGACGCGGATTTCGTACCAGGTGGGCATGCCCTGAATGTTGGACGGGAAGTAGTTCTTGCCCACCACGGGAATGCCCATGCGAAAGAACGCCTTCAGGAGCAGCCCGTTGGCGCTCGCCGAACCGGTGCCGTTGGCCGTTGCGATCTTGACGACGAAGTCGTTCAGCCGGCCTTGCGCTGCTGACACGGTGTGTTTCCTCCAAGTTCATCGGACGCATAGGGGATATCGATGCTCGATTTCTGCATGTCCCAGGCCGCGGTCGGGCAGCGCTCGGCGCACAGGCCGCAATGCAGGCAGACGTTCTCGTCCTTGACCATGATGCGCCCCGTGAGCTTGAGCGGCACGGAGGCGAAAACCGCCTGACCCGGGTTCTCGACCGGGGCCGACAGGCGCTTCAGTACATCGGCTTCCTCGCCGTCGGGGGTGATGGTCAGGCAGTCGACCGGGCAGATATCAATGCAGGCATCGCATTCGGTGCAGAGCTGCGGCATGAACACGGTCTGGATGTCGCAGTTGAGGCAGCGTTCGACCTCGGTCGCCGCTTCGTCAGCAGTGAAGCCCAGTTCGACTTCGACATCGAGCTTTTCGAAGCGGCGCTTCAGTTCGACGTGCTGCATCTTGCGCCGGGCCGAAGGATCGAAATCGTTGGAATAGCTCCACTCGTGCATGCCCATCTTGGTGGAGGCGAGCGTCACCCCGCGCGGCAGGCGGTCGGAAACGCTCTCGCCCATGCAATGGCGATGGATGGAAATCGCGGCCTGGTGGCCGTGCTCCACCGCCCAGATGATGTTGGCGGGGCCGAAGGCAGCATCGCCGCCAAAGAACACCTCGGGGCGGGTGGACTGGAAGGTCTTCTTGTCGACAACAGGCACTTCCCACTTGCCGAACTCGATACCGAGATCGCGCTCGATCCACGGGAAGGCATTGTCCTGGCCGATCGCCAGCACCACGTCGTCGGCCGGAAAGAAGACGTCCTCGACGACTTGCTGATCGGTGATTTCGCCCTTCGCATCGAAGCTGTATTCGATCTTTTCGAACATCATGCCGGCGAGCTTGCCGTCCTTCACGACGAAGGACTTGGGCGAGTGGTTGATGACGATCTCGACGTTTTCTTCCTCGGCGTCCTCGAGCTCCCATTCGGAAGCCTTGAAGAAGGCGCGCGGCTTGCGCGCCATGACCTTGACGTCGGTGGCGCCGAGCCGGAGCGAGGACCGGCAGCAGTCCATCGCCGTATTGCCGACGCCGATAATCAGCACGCGCTTGCCGACCGAATTGATGTGCCCGAAGGCAACCGATTCCAGCCACTGGATGCCGATATGGATATTGGCGGCGGCTTCCTCGCGGCCGGGCAGATCGAGATTCTTGCCCTTGGGCGCGCCGGAACCGACGAAGACGGCATCATAGCCCTCGGCCAGCAGCGCCTTCATGCTCTTGACCGGGGTGCCGAGGCGCAGGTCGACATCCATGCCGACGACGTAGCCGATTTCGTCATCCAGAACCTGCGCGGGCAGACGGAAGGACGGAATGTTGGAACGCATCAGCCCGCCCGGTTTGTCGAGGGCTTCGAAAATGGTGCAGGCATAGCCGATCTGGGCCAGGTCATTGGCCACCGTCAGCGAAGCGGGGCCGGCGCCGACCAGCGCCACGCGCTTGCCGTTCTTCTGTTCCGGCGCCTTGGGCAGGTGCTCGGTCACGTCGCCGCGATGGTCGGCGGCGACGCGCTTCAGGCGGCAGATGGCGACCGGCTTTTCCTCGGCACCCAGCCGGCCGCGGCGGCAGGCGGGTTCGCAGGGCCGGTCGCAGACGCGCCCGAGAATGCCCGGGAAAACGTTGGACTGGCGGTTGACCAGGTAGGCGTCGGCGAAGCGACCCTGGGCGATCAACCGAATGTATTCGGGAACCGGTGTATGGGCCGGACAGGCCCACTGGCAATCCACGACCCGGTGAAAGTAGTCGGGATCGGACGTATCCGTTGGTTTCATTTTGGTTTGGTCAGCTCTTTTACGACGCCCCGGGGCCTAATCAGGGGGGCAGTTTCGTATATCAGGACGTTAAAATCTACAGTCTTTAACCCCTCTTTCCATTGAGGAAATTCGGCGGAAATCCGCCCCGGGAAGACGGGCCCGGCAAGGCGGTTTTTGTCGCCCGCAGGCTCGCAAAAGCGGTTGAGAGGGGGGCCGAACAATGCTTACATTTCAAAGAAAAATACGACCGGCCCCCTCGTCCATTTCACAGGGGCAAAAAAGGGGCCGCATCAGGGACTTGTTCCACGGTAGGACAGTCCGAACGGGGAGGAATAACCATGCCGTCTTCGCGCCTTTTGCGCCTATCCGTTGCCGCCTTCGTGCCGGCCGTCCTGTTGGGGGCGCCCGTCGGCGCGGCCGAATTTTTCAAAGACAAGCAGATGTCGCTGGTCGCTTCCGGTTCGGTCGGCGGCGGCTATGACCTCTATGCCCGCCACCTGGCTCGCCACATCGCCAATCATATTCCCGGCAAGCCGAAGCTTCTGGTGCGCAACATGGTGGGGGCGGCGGGGGTAATCGCGGCCAACCATCTTTACAACGTTGCCGCGCAGGACGGTTCGGTGATCGGCCAGTTGCAGCGCAACGTCGCCTTCATGCCGCTGCTCGGCGCGCCCCAGGGCAAAAAGAAGAAAAAGAAGCCGACGGCGCTCAAGTTCGATGGCCGCAAGTTTCACTGGATCGGATCGCCGCAGCAGGAACTGGGTCTGATGCTGGTGGCGGGGAAGACCGGCGTGAAGACCTTCGAAGACCTCAAGGGGCGCGAGTTGACGACGTCGTCCACCGGGCGCGGCGCCGCGACCTCGGTCTATCCGCGCCTGATGAACGAGGTGTTCGGGACGAAATTCCGCGTCATCGAAGGCTACAAGGGGTCACAGGAAGCTCTTCTCGCGCTCGAAAACGGCGAGGTCGACGCCCATACCTCGGGCGGCTCGTCGCCCAATTTCCGCAACCGCTTCGCGCCCTGGGTGAAAGAGGGCAGGGTTGTGGTGCTGCTGCAGATGGGCCTCGAAAAGGATCCGGCCTATCCCAATGCGCCGCTGGTGGTGGACCTGCCCATGAAAGCCGAAGACAAGCAGCTGTTCGAACTCGCCTTTGCCGAACAGGTCATGGGGCGGCCTTTCCTGACGCCCCCGGGGGTCCCTGCAGACCGCGTGAAGGTGCTGCGCGACGCTTTCGATGCGACCATGAAGGACAAGGCCTATCTTGCCGACGCCGACAAGCAGAAGCTCGAGATCAACCCGGTGCGTGGCGAGCGCATCAACAAGCTTCTCGACGCGGTCTATTCGCGTCCGAAGGACCTTCTGGACCGGCTGCGCCGGGCCGCCCAGTAATCGATTCCAGTCATTTACTTCCGGTTCCCGTTCCGGGGCCGGCCAAACAGGGAGACTTAACAATATGACCACTTTGACCATGCGCGCGGCGCGCCTCGCCGCCATTGGTACCGCCGCGGTTTTTGCCGCCGGTAGCGCCCTTGCCGCCGATCCGTCGTGGATGGCCGACAAGGACCTCGTCGCCAAGGCCAAGAAGGAAGGCAAGGTCGTCGTTTATGCCTCGATGAACGAAAAGGAAGGTGCCACCGTTTACGGTGCCTTCGAAAAAGCCACCGGCATCAAGGTCGAATACGTGCGTTCGTCCGACACCGGCCTTCTGGCGCGCATCACCGTCGAAAAACGTGCCCGCAAGGACAGCTGGGACATCCTGCAGACTACCGCGCTGCACCGGCTGCCCAAGGAATGGCTGACCGTGATCGATCCGCCCGAGGCCAAAGCCATTCCCGCCGGCGCCAAGGATCCGGGGATGCGCTGGGTCGGCATTTACGCCAATTACAATTCGCCCGCCTTCAACACCAACCTGGTGAAGAAGTCGGAGCTGCCCAAGACCTATGAAGAATTCGCGAAGAAGACCGAGTGGGCCGGAAAGGTTGCGATCGATGGCACCGACGAAGAATGGCTCTATGCCATGTGCAAGCACTACGGCGAAGCCAAGTGCAAGGAAATCGTCGGCGCGCTGGTCAAGAATCTGAAGCCCGCGGTTACCAAGGGTCACCTTGCGATGGCCCGTCAGGTCGGCGCCGGCGAATACGCGGTCGCGCTGAACAACTACGTCAACCTCACCGTTAACGTGAAGATGCGCGGTGGCGCCACCGACTTCTGGTATTTGGAACCCGTCACGGTGTTCTACGGTCAGGTCGGCGTCAACTCAGGCGCGCCGCATCCGAACGCGGCGAAGCTGGTCGCCAACTTCCTGGCGAGCGCCGACGGTCAGAAGGTCCTGACCAAGGGCGGGCGTATCCCGACCCGTCCGGGCGTCGACACGAACCCCAAGGGCGTCCTCGACGGCATCGGCAACAAGGTCGTCATTCCGGCCGTCATCGCCGGCGCGGAAGAAGACAAGTGGGGCAAGCTGTTCAAGGAACTCTTCGCCCGCCGTTAGTTCGCAGGTCTGTTCCCCGCGCAGGCTTCGCCCTGCGCGGGTTTCTTCGATGCGGGGGCGCCGGTTGCGCCGCCCGCGTCTGTTCACGTGAGGTCGGGGTGCCAACAACATGACAGCCACTACGGAAACGGGCTCAACTTTTGGGGGCCGATGGGCACGCTGGCTTTCGCCCGGCTACGTGCTCCTTGCGCTCGGTGTCGCACTCGGCGTGTGGCTGGTGTTCGTGCCGCTCGGCTCGTTGTTCTATGTGGCGCTGACCGAGGACACGCCGCTTGGCCCAGGCGCAGCCACGCTCAAGAATTTCGTCGATGCCTATACGACACGCGGTATCGCCGGGCTTTTTGCCAATTCGGTGATCTTCGCTTCGGGCACCGCAGTGCTGACGCTGCTCATGGGGGGCGGCATCGCCTGGGTGGTCGAGCGCACGGATGCGCCGTGGCGCGATACCTTCCATCTGCTCGCCCTGATGTCCTTCGCCATTCCCGGCCTGCTCACGACCATGGCCTGGGCGCTGATCCTGTCGCCCAACATCGGCTGGGGCAACGGGCTGTTGAAGTCGTGGTTCGGGCTGAGCGAGGCGCCGTTCAACATCTATTCAATGGGCGGCATGATCTGGGCGCTGTCGTCGCATTACTTCCCGCTCGCCTACCTGCTGATGGGGCCGGCCTTCCGCGTGCTCGACATCCGCATGGAAGAAGCGGCTGTCGTGTCCGGCGCGGGCAACTGGCAGGTGGCCTCCCGGGTGACGATGCCGCTGCTGCGCCCGGCGATCCTGTCCACGCTGCTGCTTCTGTTCGTGCGCGGCATCGAATCCTTCGAGGTGCCGCGTCTTCTCGGCATGCCGGCCCGCATTCACGTCCTGACCACGGAAATCCAGTTCGCCACCAGCGAAGCACCGCCAAAGTTCGGCGTCGCCGCGGCGCTCGGCCTGGGTCTTCTGGCCCTGTGTATCCTTGGCGTCTATCTCTACCGAAAGGCCACGGCGAACGCGGAGGCCTACGCGACCGTCACCGGCAAGGGCTATCAGCCGACGCCGATCCGTCTTGGCGCCTGGCGCTGGCCACTTGCCATGCTGGTGGCCTTCAGTTTCTTGATCAATCTGGGACTGCCGCTGGCGACGCTTCTTTGGCAGTCGTTTTTCCCGACGATCGCGGCGCCTTCTCTCGCCGTTCTCGACAAGGCCGGGCTTGATAACTATCGATTCCTGATCGAGTACCCGGTGTTTCTCACGGCCCTGAAGAACTCCGGCATGCTCGGCGTCATGGCGGCGACGGGCGTCACCATCCTTGCCTTCATGATGGCATGGGTGGCCCAGCGCATGATGAAGCATCAGGGCTGGATACTGGACGCCATCGCCTTCACGCCCATTGCCATCCCGAGCGTGATCATCGGCGCATCCATCCTGTTCGCCTATCTCGTGATCCCGCTGCCGGTCTACAACACGATCTGGATCCTGCTGATCGCCTATGTGACGATGTACCTGCCTTACGGCATGCGCTTCGCCTCGGGCGGCCTCGTGCAGATCCACCGGGAACTCGAAGAGGTCGCCGAAGTTTCAGGCGCAACCATCGGCCAGACCTTCCGCAGGGTCCTGCTGCCCCTGCTGGCGCCGGTACTGGTGGCTTCTTGGCTTTACGTCTTCGTGCTGGCGGTTCGAGAACTTGCGGCCTCGATCTTCCTGGCTGGTCCCGGCACCCAGGTGCTCGGAACCATCAGCCTGACCATGTGGGAAGAGGGCGGCAGTTTCGGGGCCGTTTGCGCGCTCGGTGTCATCCAGATCATGCCGCTCATCGTCATCGTGTTCATCTTGCGGCGGATCGAACGCGCCGTGCGTGTGGACCACTAGAGAAAAAACAAGGAAGAACCAGTCATGCTCTCGATCCAGTCCCTGATGAAGACCTTCATCGCGCGCGACGGCACACGCGTGCACGCGATCGACGGTGTCTCGCTCGATGTCGAGCAGGGCAAGCTTCTGACACTGCTTGGGCCATCCGGTTGCGGCAAGACGACGACGCTGCGCTGCGTTGCCGGTCTGGAGCGGCCCGATTCCGGGGGCATCGCCATCGGCGGCAATACGGTCTACGACAGCGCCAACCGTGTTCTGAGGCCTGCGAACCAGCGCGGCATCGGCATGGTGTTCCAGTCCTACGCGATCTGGCCGCACATGACGGTGTTCGAGAACGTGGCCTTCCCGTTGCGCGTGGCCAAGGACAAGAAGTATTCGCGCGAGGACGTCGAGCGCCGCGTCAACCGCGCGCTCGACATGGTCCGCCTCAGCGGGTTCGGCGACCGTGCCGCGACCCAGCTTTCCGGCGGCCAGCAGCAGCGTTTGGCGCTTGCGCGCGGACTTGTGCGCGAGCCGAGCCTGCTTCTGCTGGACGAGCCGCTCAGCAACCTCGATGCCAAGCTGCGCGAACAGATGCGCTTCGAACTCAAGCGCCTGCAACTGGAACTGGGGGTAACCACGCTTTACGTGACCCATGACCAGGCGGAAGCGCTGGCGCTGTCCGACGAAATCGCGGTTCTGAATGCGGGCAAGGTCATCCAGCGCGGCACCCCCCACGACATCTATCACCGGCCGAATTGCGAATTCGTGGCCGACTTCATCGGCTCCACCAACATGCTGGAAGGCACGCTGGATGGCGCCCCGGGCGCGGATGGGCGGGGGCGGGTCACCACCCGCCACGGCGCCGTCGCCTGTACCTTCGCGACGCCTGTGTCCGCCGGCGCGGCGGTCGAAGTGATCGTGCGTCCCGAAGACATCATCGTCAGCGCCAGTGGCGCCGGCGAAAACACCTTCTCGGGCCGCATCGTCAATCGCATCTTCCTGGGCGATCTGATCGACTACGAAATCAGTGTGGGCGACGATACGTTCCGCGTGCGCGCGCGGCCCGAATGGGATTTCGGTATCGGCTCGAACGTTGCCGTCAGCCTGCCGGCGGAGAAATGCATCGGCCTGCCGCGCCCCGTGGCGGGTAGCCCCGAGGCGCGCGCCCACCACGACGCAGGCTGATCTCAGCCCTCACCCTTCTTGATCGTCTTGAGGGCGGCAAGGGCGCGGTCGCGGGCCTTGCCGTGATCGACCATCGGGTGGGGATAGGTTTCGCCCAGCCGTACCTTTGCCGCCGCGAGCGTCGCATCGTCGGCCTGCCACGGCGCGTGGATGGTGTCGGCGGGCAGGGCAGCCAGTTCGGGCAGCCACTGCCGGATATAGGCACCGTCGGGATCGAAGCGGCCGCCCTGCAATACGGGATTGAAGATGCGGAAATAGGGGGCGGCGTCGGCGCCGGAACCCGCCACCCATTGCCAGCCCGCCGCGTTGTTGGCGAGATCGGCGTCGACCAGCGTATCCCAGAACCATTCCGCCCCGCGCTGCCAGGGGATCAGCATATCCTTGACCAGAAAGGATGCGGCGATCATGCGCACCCGGTTGTGCATCCAGCCCGTCTGCCAGAGCTGGCGCATCCCGGCATCGACGATCGGGTAACCGGTGCGGCCTTTCTGCCAAAGGGCGAGAGCCTGCGGATCGTCGCGCCAGGGGAATGACGCGAATTCCGGGCGAAAGGGCGCGCGGTCGATCTGCGGGAAATGATGCAGCAGGTGGTGGCAGAATTCGCGCCATGCGAGCTGGCGCAGGAATCCGTCGATCCCGGCGCGGCCTCCGGCGTCGGCTGCGAAATTCGCCATCTGCCAGATGCGGCGCGGGCTGATTTCCCCGAAATGCAGATGCGGCGAAAGGCGGGAGGTGCCGTCGCGGTCCGGTCGGTCGCGCTGCTGGGGATATTCCGCTGCGCCGCCTGCCAGAAAATCGGCGAGGCGTTCTCCGGCTGCTTTTTCCCCGGGCCGCCAGGCGGACCTGAGGCCGCCCGACCAGTCGGGTTTCGATGGCTTTAGGCGCCAGCCCTCAACCGCGTCGCTCGCGGGCCATGTACCCGGAGCGGGAATGCGGTCCGGGGCCGGAATGGGTGCTGGCGGTGGCGGCCCGGCAAGGCAGGCGCGATAGAAAGGCGTGAAAACCTTGAACGGGCCGCCTGCGCCTGTGAACACCGATTCGGGTTCGAACAGAAGCGTTCCGCCGAAGCGATGACAGGTTATGCCGTCGGCGATGAGGGCGTTTTTCAGCTGTTCCTGTGCCAGCGCTGCGCGCGGTTCGTACCGGCGCGAGAAATATATGGCCGATGCGCCAACCTCGCGGGCAAAGGCCGCAATTGTGGCGGCATGGTCACCCTGGCGCAGGATCAGGCGGCTGCCCTTTGCGGCAAGGGTGCTGGCGAGGGCGACTAGGCTGTGGTGCAGCCACCAGCGGCCGGCACCACCCGGCGCCCAGTCGGTGCTTTCATCGAGGACGTAAAGAGGGATGACGGGATGACCGCTCGCCACGGCGGCGCAAAGCGCCGGGTGATCGTCAAGGCGCAGGTCCTGGCTGAACAGGCAGATGACGGGTGCGGTCAATATTCGGTCCGTAGGTTACTGAAGCCGCACTTTGTACGGGCCGGAAAGGCAGGTGGATCAGGCGGGAATGCTTTCCAGCAGGTCGGCCAACTGGCCTTTCCATACCCTGTCGATGGTCCAGCTCTGGCGCAGGCCTTCGACGATCAACTCATAATCGGCGCGGGTATGCAGGTGGCGCGCGGCGACATCGGTCATCAGGTTGCCGTGCTCGGCGTCGGCGACCATGTGGACATCGTTCATGGGCTGTTTCTTCATCGGGATGCCGAGTTCGCGCTGCATCTTCTCGCCCATGCGCCGCGACATCGAGCCGTTCTTCAGAACCGCTTCGGAATTCGACAGTTCCAGTGCCGAGCAGGCGGCGACCGCGGAAAGCCAGTGGCTGTGCTTGACCAGGTGCAGCCACGCCGCCATGCAGGTCACGGCGCCGTCGAAGGGCGGCGTGTTGACGAGATCGTCGGGCGTGAGATCGAGGGCCGCCGCCTCGCGGATCGAAAGGGTGTAGTGATCGGGAGTCCCGTCCTCGGGTTTGCCGGCCAGTTCCTCGCGTTCGTGGTCCCAGATGACCTTCTTGACGTCGAGCGGCGCGATACCCTGCGCCAGCGCCCAGCAGTCGCGCCGGTTGATGGTCCAGTGGGTGCGTTGGATGACATAGGCCTGGGCGCGGGCCTTGGTGAGAGGCAGGGCAAGCAACCGGCGGTAGTTCGGGGAATCGAACTGGGCATTCGCCATCGTCGAAATCGCGTCTTTAAGTTCCGCCATCAGGGCCGCATCTGCCAGCGTGGTCGTCATCGTCTCGTCCTTTCTGAAATATCTATTCCGGCTGGTCCCATTTGGAGGGACCGCCGGGGCGGGCGAGATCGCCCGGTACGCGTGCGGGCGCGGCGGCGCCCACTTGTCCGATGGGGTCTTCTCGGTAGAGGCCAAGCGCGCGCAGCACCGGGATGTCATGCACCGAAAACAGCACGAGCTCGTCGCGCGCGCTTGCGTTTTCGATGTGGTGCCAGCTCCAGTTGGGCACGCAGAAGCTGTCGCGCGGGCCGAAGCTCAGGTCGGTATCGCCGATCCGGGCCCGTCCTTCGCCCCGGATGACGTGATAGATGGCCGAGGACGTGCGACGGTGGCTTTGCAGCTTCTGTCCGGGCTTGATCCAGTTCGCCCAGCACGTCAGCGTCGGCAGCGTCGGCCCGCCGGTGATCGGGTTTGCATATTCCAGCGCGACGCCGTCGAAGGGGCTGCCGTCTCCCGTTGCCGCCACGGCGCGCAGGCGTACTTCCATGTCGGCCCAGGCGTAGCGGACGGGCACGCGGCGTTCGGGTGCGGCTTCCCAGGCGGGCGGGAAAGTGCCGTAACGGGTCGCCTGCGCCTCGCCGTCGTTGCGCAGCGGCTGGCGCTCCTCGCCATAGGGTTCGTAGAACGCCTGGTTGAGGGCGATCATCAGCGGCACGTCGAGAACGTCGAGCCAGGCGCAGCGCTCGTCCGATTCGTTGTGATGGTCATGCCATGTCCATCCCGGCGTCAGCACGAGGTCGTTCGGCTCCATCAGACAGGACTCGCCGTCCACCACCGAATAAAGCCGTTTGCTGCCCATGATGGTGAAGCGCAGGGCGGAGATCGAATGGCGGTGCGACCACGCGGTTTCGCCGGGCAGGATCATCTGCACGCCCATGGCGAGGGTATGGGTGCTGCCGCGCTGCAGGCCGGGATTGACGAACATCAGGCTGCGCCGGGCGGTCAGGCTTTCGGACATGGCCGTGCAGGCTTCGTCGAGCAGCGCCGAAACCTCGTCCCAGCGCCAGACCTTCGGAATACCGGCGGGCTTCGGGCCGTCCATCACCTGCTGAAGGTAGAGGTCGGCCGTCCACTGGCCGTACATTCCGGCCTGTTTCAGCTTTTCGTCGAGGGACTTGAGTGCGTCGTCGCTCATGCCTGATCCCGGTTCCTTTGCTTACTGGCTTTTCTTGTTTTTCTTCTTCGAGGTGTTGATGCCGTCGGCCGTGAGCGCCTTGGCGCGGGCGACGACTTCGGGCGATGCGGTGGCATATATGCGCTTGATCAAGGTCTCCACCTCTGCCCCCGTCATCGGGTTGATTTCCATTTTCTGCTTTTCAGCGTCCGCAAGGAAAGCCTTGTCCTTCATCGTCTGGTCGAAGGCGCTCCGAAGCGCGGCAAGACGGTCGGCCGGAATGCCCGGGGGCGTCACGAAGGGGCGGCCCATTTCGGAGGGTGCCAGCAGAAGCTCGATCGCCTCGCGGTCAAGCTTGGCGGTCACGAGATCGAGGATATTCGGCACGTTCGGCAATTCGGGATGCTTGCTGAGCCCCATCTGGTTCAGGATGCTGATCTTCTTCTGGCTCAGCCATTCCGGCGTCGCGTTCTTGATCGAATTGTAGGACACGCCAGCGCGACCCTGAATTTCGCCACGCTCGACGGCAAGGTCGATCTCGCGCGTGGTCTTGTAGCCGTAGACGACTTTCAGCTTGGCGCCGAGCGCGGTCTTGAGCACGCTGGTAAAGTTGGTGAGCTGGGCGCCCGCACCGGTCGTGCCGATGATCAGTTCGTGCTTCTTCAGATCATCGAAGGTCTTTACCGGCGACGTGTGCCAGGCAATGGTGACGCCGACTTCCCGGTTGGCCGAGCCGATGTAGCCGAATTTGGTGCCGTCGAACTGGGTCCCCTTGATGCCGAACAGCGGCATGATGGGGACGAAGCGGTGACCGGTGCCGAATTCGGTGCCGTCCTTCTTGGCAACCGTGTAGATGTAGTTATAGGCCTTCAGGCTGCCGGCACCGGGCATGTTGACGTTAAGGAATTCGGGCCTGCCGGGAATATGGCGGCCCATGTGGCGCACGAGCGTTCGGGCATAGGCGTCGTAGGTCGATCCTGCACCAAGGCCGATGGCGATCTTGATTTGCTTTCCGGCGTAAAAATCGGCGGCCATTGCTGGGGCCGTGCAGAAAGCGGCGATAATGGCAATCGAGCTTAATTTCATCCGGCGCATGGTTCTGTCTCCTGCAGCGTTTTCTATCTTTCAGGCATATTCAGGAATGGAAGCTTTGACGCCCACTTTTTACGAACTTCGTCCGCGTAATCCCGGCTGACGGCGTTGACCTTCGGGAACTGGTCCTTCCAGTGCCATGGCCGTACTGCGTAGATGATGACCCGCGGTGTCGTCAGGTCGTCCTTTTCGCGTTTGTCCGGCGGCAGGTAAGGGTCGATATAGCCAGTCCAGCAGCCGTCGATGATGTCGGTCTGGGTCTTGGGGTCCCATCGCGTCGCCAGCGCCCACATCACTTCGGCCGGGTTGGTGACGTCGATGTCGTCATCGACAATAATGACGATTCGCGTCATGTAGGCGCCGGGCGCACAACCGGCCGCCACCATGCCGGCCATCTTGGCGTGGCCTGCATGCATCTGCTCGATGGCGACAACGTTGATGAAGCTGACGCCCCCACCGGCCATCTTCCACACGCCCTTGACTCCGGGTACGCCGGCCGCTTCCAGAGCATTCCACAGCGCCGCCATTGCTGTAAGAGAGGGCTGTCGGCCGGGCAGGGTAGGCTTGGCAGGCGGTTGGCCGATCAGGATCGGTTTGTCCCTGTGATAGGTCGCCCCGACCTTGAGTACCGTTTCGCGCCGCACGTCAGAAGCGTAATAGCCCGGCCACTCGCCGAACGGGCCTTCGGTGGTGCTTTCGACCTCGACCGGGGGCATGAAGCCCTCAAAGGCCACTTCCGCATCTGCGGGGATGGGCAGGTCAGTGAGCTTGCCGCGCACCACTTTGATCGCTCGGCCGATGCGCGCACCCGCCATGTCGTATTCGCTGACGCCGAAACGCGACGCGGTACCCGCGACCATGCCGAGAATGGGTGCCTGACCGACGCAGATCACCATCGGGCACGGTTCACCCCGAGCCCAGTATTTCTTGCGGATGAGATCGCCATGCTTGCCAGGTTCGATGAAGACGGCGAGGGTCTTGCCGTCAACGACCATGTTTCTGTAGGTGCCGAGGTTGACGTAGCCGGTATCGGGATCGCGGTTTATGACGAGACATTCGGTGCCGATGTAGCGGCCGCCGTCGCCTTCTTTCCACTGTGCTGCCGGAAACTTGAGAAGATTGACGGCATCCCCTTCATCGACGTGATCCATGATCGGGCCGGTGTTCACTTCCTCGGGCGGAATGGGGTCCGAGGCCCAGCGGTTCGTGTTCTTGAGGTTTCGCACAGCCTCCAGATCAAGATTGCCGACCATCGTGCGTGCGAACCGTACGTTGGTCAGGACCGAGAAGTTCGGATCGATTCCCTTGAGGTTGCGGAAATGCAGGACGGGCGGATAGAGCTTTTCCAGCGACAGCTCATAGAGCGCGCCCATCTCCAGCATGGGGTCCGCGCCGTGGACTTCTTCCAGTTCGCCACGTTCGGTGACGATGCGCAGGTAATCGCGCAGGTCGGCCATCGCGGCCTTCCTGAGGGCGGGATCAATGTCATCCTTTTTTGCGCTCATTTCCGTGTTCCGGACTTTGCTGATTGAGAAAACGACGGTGGCCACGCCCTGCGCGCGGCCACCGGATGCATTACTTGCAGGTAACGGCCTTCGCCATGCTCCCCGAGGCGCCATAACTGATATCGCAGGCCATGCCCGCTTTCAGGTCGCGGCGCGAGGCTTTCTTGCCGGCGATCTTGATCTCGGTGGCGCCGCCCGAAAGTTCGACCTTGTCGGTCTTGCCAGCTGCCTTGAACACCAGCACCCGGCTCTTGTTCTCGACGGCGTCGATCTTCGTGCTGACGGTTCTGATCGCCACCTTCTTCTTGGCATGTGAACGGAGGCCCTGTTCTTTCTTCACGTTTTCGATGAAGGTCAGCGCCTCGTCCGTGGTCGCCGCAAGCTGGCGGACCAGCTTGTCCTGATCGGCCGCGTTGAGGGCGCTGATGTCCTCGCTGATCGAGGCCTTGCCCCGCTGGATGAAGGTCGGGTCCTTGACCGCTTTCAGGAATGCGGTTTCGTAGGCTTTGACCACGTCATCGGGCGTGCCCTTGGGCAGGGCGAGCCACTTGTCCGTGGCGTTGATGCCTTCCCAGTAGCCGAAGGCCTGCTGCTCGACCTCGGACTTGAGGTGCGGGCGGATCTGTTCGGGGAAGATCGGAACGGTCTTGTGCTCCGCACGCGCGATCAGCTTGCCGTCAACCAGCGTGCCCGACTGGGCGAGCGCGACGTGGCTGCCTTTTTGCAGCATCTCGCGGATGAGGAAGCTGTTAGCGGTGGACGTCAGGTCGATCTCGCCACGCTGCAGCGCGAGAATCAGTTCCGAAGTGCCGCCGTAGCCGGTTACCCACTTGATGTTCCAGCCCAGGTACTTGCCGCCCCACATGGACATGATGATGCCCGAGCGGGTGCCGTCGATGGCGCCGACCACGACCGGCGGTTTTGACTTGTCCGTGAGGCGTTCGACCGCCTTCTTGTTCAGCATCAGCACGGTCGAGCCGCGCACGATGCCGCCGATCATGCGGAAGTCCCGGGGGTCGTATTTCGATGCCTTGGCCCGCCAATGGACGGGATCGGTCTGGGTCGAAGCCCCGGTGGTAAGGTAGGTGCCGTCGTTCTTCACCTGGGTGGCGAAGAAGTTGAGGGCGGTGATGCCGCCGGCGCCGGGCATGTTTCGGACAATGAGTGTTGGTTTGCCCGGCAGGTATCGCGTCAGGTATTCGCCGACAAGACGGCCGACGGCATCGGTGCCGCCGCCGGCGGCATTGCCGATGATCATGACGATCTGCTTGCCCTTGAAATCGACCTCGGCGCTGGCCGGAGCAGAAATCGTGCAAGCCATGCCGGCAGTGATGCCGGCAATGAAGGCGGTACGCGCAAAGCTACGGGAAAGCATTTTGTGCATTGTGGCCTCCTTTGGCGGGTCGCCCCGCCTCAATCATTTCGTCACGGGCATGTTCTTGTAGAGATCACGAATGAACCCGCTGTCGTCGATCTGGCGGATGTGGTGCATGTCCCAAAGTTCCATGGGATTGACCTGGCGCGCATCCTTGTTCTGGCGGATCGCCTCCTGATAGACGTTCGAGATCGACGTCATCGACGGATAGAGCTTCGGTTCCAGAATTCGGGCGACGTCGTGATAAAGGAAGGTCGCCTCGTCGTCTGTCAGTTGGCCTTCATCCGTATAGTGCTTCTTGATCATGGCGGTCGCTTCCGCCTCGTGGGTCTTGAAGTAGTGGATGCCCTCGATCAGCCCCTTGAGGAATCGCTCCACGATATCGGGATGCTTCTTGATGAAGGTGGAGGACGAGGAGATCGTCGTGAACCAGATCATCGGCAGCGGATCGATGTCGATGACCTTGAGTCCCGCCTTCTGCGCGTGAAGGCAGCCCGGCGCCGTGACGAAGGCGGCATCGACCTTGCCGTCGCGCACCCAGTGCCAGAGCGGCAGACGCTCGACGTCCTCATCCTTGAAGCCGGGGTCCATGCTGCCCATGGGGGCGCTGATCTGGCTGACGAATTCAATGTCGCCGCGGTCCACATCCAGTCCCCGCTGCTTGCAGTAGATCCAGTCGTTGAGCCCCGGGTGCATGCCGCGGGTACCGATCTTCTTGCCCATCAGGTCCGGCACGCCGCAGATTTCGGAGTCCAGCTTCACGACAAGACGCGTATTCAGCGTATTCACGCTCTGGCCCAGGTATACCCAAGTGTCTTCGTGGGCGCGCTGGGCGTAGGTCGAGACATGATTGCCGCCGACGAATTCGACATGTTCCGACGGCACTTCCATGTGCGCGTCCTTGGAACTGATCTTGTAATTGTAATCGACCTCGAGCCCGTGCTTCTTCCACGAACCCGATTCGTAAACCACGTGCAGGAATGGCAGGTGGCTCGAAGAACGATAGGGGAAATGGATATGGTCCGCCAATGTTACCTCCCTTAATGTCGCGTGCCGGCATTGGCCGGCGCGGTTTAGTTGCCTATTCGGCTTTCTTCTTTTTCTTCTTGCTCTTGATCTCTCGTTTGACGAGGCCCTTGGGCTCGATCGCGTCCTTGGCCTCGGCGATGATGTCTTTCGGCGTGTCGATCATGGCGTGCACCAGCTTTTCGACGGTTTCGCCCGTGTCGGGACCGATATCGAGCTTGAGGCGCATCGCATCGGCGAGAAGCTTCTGGTCCTTAAGCGCGGCATCGAAGGACCGGCGCATGGCCTGAACGCGCCCGGCGGGCACCTTGGGCGGCGCGGCCACAGGACGCCCGATGGCGATGTCGGCGGAGACGAACTCGATGATCTTGCGGGATTTCTCGTCCGCCGCGAGTTCGGTCAGCAGCGGCCCCGGGATCGTCGGATCCTTCTTGAGGCCGAGCTGCGCCAGCACGTTGATCTTCTTGTCGCGCACCCATTCGGGCGTGGTGGCGAGCCAGGACGTCCACGGCGGGCTGCCGACGCCTTCGACCTCGCCGCGTTCCATCGCCAGCGTGATCGCCTTTGATCCGGGATAGCCCGAGATGATTTTGAATTTCGTGCCGAGCAGGCGGTTGGTCATGGCCGGGTAGAAACCCATCGACCCGGATGCGCTGACCGCGCCCAGGATGACCTCGCGCTTGCCCGCATCGGCCATCGTCTTGATGCCCGAAGATGCCATCACGATCATCGTGGCATTGGCGGCTTCGATCGACCCGATCCAGTTGAGCTCTTTCGACTTGAAACGGACGCCCGGCCGTTCAAGCGCCTCGTAGGTCGGCATCGACTTGTTGAACAGCGAAATGGCCGTCCCGTCGCGCGGGGCGACCTCGTAAATGTAATTGCCCGACTTGATACCGGACGCGCCCGGCATGTTCTGGACAATGACGTTGGGTGCGCCCAGCAGATGGCGACCGTAGTGTCGGGCAAGCAGCCGGGCATAGGTGTCGTAGCCACCGCCGGTGCCGAAGCCGACGACGACGGTGACCGTTTTGCCCTTGAAGAAGGCGGCTTCGGCCTTCGCGTCGAAGCCTTGCGCACCCGCGGGGGCCGCAAGCGCGATCGCCGCGGTCAACGCCCCGGCGTAACAGCCAAGGCGCACCTGTCCTGTCTTGTATCCCGTCATGTTTCCCTCCTGTTTTGCCCGCGCCTTCGGCGGGGCACGCCTTTTGCGGCGCTTATTCTTCGCCTTCGACCGGCTTGCGCTCTTTCAGCGCGCGTTCGCCGGTCCTGATGTACTCGCCTTTCACGGCCCAGTCGGCCTCCTCGCGGTCGCGTTCCGACCAGTCGCCCAGCTCGTAGCCGTGCCACGGGTTGCGCGGGGTCAGGCGGGGCAGCTGGAGTTCCTCCCAGATGCGCCGCGCGTTTTCCATGTATTCCTTGCGCGGCAGTGAGACCGGCGGGTAATCCCATTTGCGCATCGCGTTGATCAGGATGGCCGAGCCGAAATGCTGCTGCACGGTCGAATCGCTGATGTCCTCGCCCGGCGGCAGGCCCGACGGATCGAGCCCGACGGAGCGGTTGGGCAGGATCAGGCTGTCGGCATGGGGCTGGGTGCGGTAGCTCAGCGCCCAGATGACGGCGTCGAGGTCGCTCGCATCGATGTCCTCGTCCACCGCGATGATGTACTTGCCGACCATCGCGTTGCGTCCGGCGACGGCGTAGAGCGCCTGCCATACGGCGGCCTGGTTGCAGCGGCGCATGCGCACGACGACCCAGGAATCGACGGCGATCTCGTGGCAGTTGACTTCGAGGACATCGGGCAGGTTGCAGGTGTTGCGCAGGTAATGGAGATAGGCCGCATCCTGGCCGATTTTCTTCAGCATGCTCGATTCGCTCGGCGGCATCTGGCTGATGATCGCGGCAAAGACGGGATTCTTGCGGTGGGTGATAGCGGTGACTTCCATCACCGCGTTATAGAGGCGCCCGCCCATGTAGCCGGTGTATTCGCCGAACGGCGCTTCCGGCTCCAGGTATTCGTGGCTGATGCGTCCCTCGATCACCAACTCGGCATGGGCCGGAACGGTCAGGTCGACGGTCTTGCACTTGACGACCTCGAGCGGCTCGCCGATCAGGCCGCCGGCGACGGCGTATTCCTCGACGCCCCAGGGAATGCGTGAACCAGACGCATAGGTGACGGCGGCGGGGCCGCCAATGACCAGTGCCGCTTCCAGCGCCTTGCCCTTCTGACGCGCCGAATCCCAGTGCTTGAAGCCGTGATTGCGCGGGCTGATGAACATGCCGAATCGATCGGCCGCCTTGACCTGTCCGCGGTAGTTGCCGACGTTGATCCAGCCCGTATCGGGATCGCGCGTGATCCAGTTCGACGCGGTGGTGTAGGGGCCGACGTCAAAACCGGGCGTCGAAATGGGAATCGGGAATTCCTCGATGCCGTTGTGGGCGAGGAGGTCCTTGCCCATGTGCACTTCCTCATGCACCGGGCCGGTGGCGACCTCGACCGGCTTGAGCGGCCGGGCCTGGGCTTCCGCCCAGCGTTTGCGGATCTGGTCGACCGGGCAGCCCATGCCGAGGGAATAGACCTTGCGCGAGGCGGCATATATGCCGACCGCGACGGATCCCTCGAAATTGCGTCCGCGCGCATCGGTGACGTTTTCGAACAGGAAGCCTCGCCGCTGATCCTCATGCAGGCCGCGGAACTGCCAGCGCACGAGCGGCATGAGTTCCGTATCCTTGTTGATCGGCCGCGTGACGCGGGTGAGAAGTTCTTCCTTTTCCAGGCGCTCGAGATGCGCCCTCAGGTCCTGCAACTGCGCGGACCCGTCGTGCTTGCCGTCCACTCGTAATCTCCCTGTTACTATCGCCGCGCTTGTGCCGCGCGAACCTATTTTGCCAGCCGCGGGTACCAGGCGCGGGCATTTTCGCTGAATATCCTGCGCCGCGCCTTTTCGGTGATGAAGCCTGTATCGAACATCCAGTTGGGCGGATCAAAGGTGGCGTGGGGCCAGTCGGTGGAGAACAGCAGCATGTCCTCTGCCCGGCACATTTCCCAGAGCCACTGAGCGTGTTTCGGATTTTTCGGAAACAGCATCGGCTGGGTCGAGAAGCGGAAGTGTTCCCAGATGTAATCGCTCGGCAGGTGGCGCAGGAAGGCTTCGCCTGCCTCGATCTTGCGTTCGCACAGGCTGATGTCGTGCGGGTGGTTCAGGTAATAATCGTCGAGCCGCAGCGACATCTCCGGTATCCACCAGAAGCCGCCTTCCTTGATTGTGCAGCGCAGGTCCGGGTACTTGTCGAAAACGCCCTGGATGATCATGCTGGCGACGTCCGCCAGGCAGATTGCCATGGTCGAAACGCCGAGCAGTTCCGTCCACGTGCGCGCGCCCTGGTGCAAGGGCGTGTAGGCCTGCCAGAACGTGCCTGCGTGAAGGGTGACGATCAGCTGGTGTTCGAGCGCGGCCTCGAAGATCGGGTCGTGATCGACGGTGCCGATCTGCTCGTAGTTGCCGCCGAATTCGGTATAGGCGCTGACGAACTGCTTGTGATGGCCGACCCGGCGGATTTCCCGTGCCGCATCTTCGGGGATGCGCTGGTTGATCATCAGCTCCGCCTTGATGTCGGGGCTGGCCGGAAAGACGTTCTCGATCACGTAGTCGTTGTAGGCCGAGGCCAGAACGGAAACCCAGGACTTGTGATACATGCTCTGGGGCCTGAGGAATCCGGGCACGATGATGACCGAATTGGCGCCCGTATCCTTCATCGAATCCAGCACATCGGCGCCGGTCTTGGCGCGGCCGAAAACTTCCTGCCCGGTGCCCGGCTTGTTGGTCGCGTAGGACGGGTTGTAGTCCGAGCCCACGAGCGGGAAGGTCTTGAGCTTGGTGCGATAGGGTTCGGGCATGTAGTCGCGCAGCCGGTCCCAGTCGGGCAGCAGGTGAATGTCGGTATCGATGATTTCATAATCATGGACGCGCGGATCGACACGCTCGGGCTTGACGATTTCCGCCCGTTCGGGAGCGCCCTCGGTCTTGACCTTGGTCATCTCTGGTCTCCTGCAGATATCCGCTAAATCATGCGCTGAGGACGACCTGACCGTCCACCACCTTCACGGGGTAGGTGCGGATCATCTGGCGCGTATCGGTCTCGAGTTCGCCGGTCCTGAGGCTCCAGCCCCAAAGGTGGATCGGGCAGCGGACAAGGGCGTTCTGCGGCTCGAATTCGCCCTGGCACATGTGTCCGCCCTTGTGCGGGCAATTGTCGTGGATGGCGTAGAAACTTTCACCGTCCCGGAACACGGCGATCGTCTGCCTGCCGGCGCGAACCGCCACCGAACCCTTGTCGGGAATGTCCTCGATCCGGCCGACGACGTAATCCCTGCTCATCCCTGCGAATCCCCGGTTATTTTTCTGATATTCACAAAAACAGAACGCATTTCGATTTTTAGACTTGCATGAAGGACTACCCTTGTCTATCCCTGAATCGGGCCCCTCGGGGTCCCGATGGCGGCCAGAAAAACAGCAGAAATCCGCCATTTTGACCGCACAGGGAGATGCCGGCGTGCAGGCGGGGATTTTACCGGGTTCAAGAGGCTGGATTTGCGTCCGGCAGCCGTCGTGAGCGATGCGCGCGTCAACGACAAAAAGACCGCGGCGATCGCGTCGTTGCGCGAATTCCTGCGCATTTCCGAAAGCCGCGGCGAGGTGCAGGTCGTCGCAGGCGCCGATCCGGACCGCGAGATGGGCGCCCTTTACGAGCTCAGCCTCGAACAACTCTACCCGCCGGTCCTGCTGTTCAAGGACATGAAGGGTTGCGCGCCCGGCTGCCGGGTGATCATGAACGTGCGTACTTCGCCGTTGATGGTGGGCGAGCTGAACCTCGACGCCGTGCGCGCCTATCGCGCCTGCAGGGACAAGCGCAAGGCCGAGCCGATCCCCCCGCGCGAGGTGGCAAGCGGCCCGGTGATGGAAAACGTGATGGAAGGCGATCATGTGGACATGACACGCTTTCCCCAGCCCGTCTGGCACGAAGACGACGGCGGCGTCTATCTCGGCACCGAATGCGTCGTCATCATGAAGGACCCCGACAGCGACTGGATCAACGTCGGCACCTACCGCACCCAGGTGCATGATCGTCGCACGCTGACCGTGTTCACCGAACCGGGCAAGCACGGCGACGTCATCCGCCGCAAGTACTGGGAGCGCGGCGAGGCCTGCCCCGTTGTCGTCTGCTTCGGCCAGGCGCCGGTACTGGGCAGCGTGGCGCGGGTGGGCTACGGGCAGTGCATTTCCGAGCTTGCCATCGCGGGCGGCCAGATCGGCCGTGCCATCGAGGTCATCAAGGGGTCGAAAACTGGGCTGCCGATTCCCGCCGATGCGGAAATCGCCGTCGAAGGCCTGATGGTATCGCCCGATGTCGAAACTCGCCCGGAAGGTCCCTTCGGCGAATGGCCGGGCTATTACGCGTCGGGCCGGCGGGACGAGCCGGCGACGCGGGTCACAGCGGTCTATCACCGCAACGATCCCATCCTGATCGGCCAGCCGCCGGTGCGTCCGACGCTGCCCGGGCGCCAGACCCATATCGCGGGCGCGGCGGCGATCTGGGACGCCCTCGAAGGCGCGGGCGTGCCCGGTGTCACCGGTGTCTGGAAACTTTCGGCGGGCGGTACCCGTTTCATAAACGTCGTTGCCATCCGCCAGATGCACGCGGGCCACGCCAAGATGGCGGGCCTCGTCGCCACCGGCGCGGCGCCTGCGGCATTCCTCGGCCGCATGACCATCGTGGTCGACGACGACATCGACATCACCAGCATGGCCGAGGTCGTCTGGGCGATGGCGACGCGCTGGGACCCGAAGACACAGACCGACATCATCGACGGCTGCTGGTCGGGCTATCTCGATCCCGTGCTGCCGCCGGAAAAGCGGGCGGCGGGGGACACGACCAATTCGCGCATCATCATCTACGCCGTGCGTCCGTGGCACTGGAAGGACCAGTTCCCGAAGGTCAATGCGGTCAGCCGCGAGTATGCCGAGGAAGTTCGCGCCCGCTGGCGCGACCGGCTCAAGTTTCTTGACGACTGAATGAAAAAAATTCGAACGATGGCGCCTTGGCGCAGAAAGGGCAGGTAACGTCATGACAACGCTGAAGATATCCAATAAGGAGGTCGGTCCGTATCTGGAAGACCTCCAGAAGCGGGTCGAAGCCCGCTGGAACAAGACCGTCGAGAAGACCCGGTTCATGACGGATCTGGAAAAGGGCAAGCTGCCGCTGAGCACGATCCAGCTGTTCTATTCCAACTGGGGCGCCTTCGTGCCGGTAATCAACTCGCTCTATATGGTGCAGTTCTACAAGCATCTGTCCTTCTTCGTCTCCAACGTCGACCTGATGGAGACCTATACCCACAAGGTGCTCGACGAATTCGGCCATCCGGAGCCCCCGGGCCACATCAAGATCCTGATTTCCTCGGGCAAGGCCCTGAGTCTCACGGCGGACCAGATTCTCACCCGCCCGATGATGCCCGAGGCGCGTGCGCTGACCGACTTCCATCGCACCCTGGTCAACGATGGCGCCATGCATGAATACTGGGCATCCGTCCTGTGGGAAGGGGCTTTCGGCTGGTCCTGCATGCGCTGGTACAAGGCGCTGACCAAGCACTACAAGCTGACGCCAAAGCAGGCCGATTACTTCCACAAACATCACGAGGCCGACACGCAGGACCACCTGGGACGCGAGGCGCATTCCTCCGTCACCAAGCACGTGCTGCGCCGCATCCTGACGAAGGGGGTGACGGAGCGACCGGGCTATCCGTTCGAATACTGCGCTTTGACGCCGGTCGATCTCTATTGCCAGATGCTCGATGCCTGCTACGAGAAAGCGAAGGCGGGCGTGCGCGTCAGCAAGAAATAAGCAAGGGAAAGGATACCGGCATGGCGCGGTCCTATCGCAATCTCGCCGAATATGTCGCGGCGCTGGAAGCCGCCGACAAGCTCGTGCGCGTCACGGTGCCGATCAACAAGGACACCGAACTGCATCCGCTCGTGCGGCTGCAGTTCCGCGGCCTGCCGGAAGCCAAGCGCAAGGCCTTCCTGTTCGAAAACGTCCACGACGCGAGGGGGCGCAAGTACGACATGCCCGTGCTGGTCGGCGCGATGGCGGGATCTTCCGAAATCTATGCACTCGGCATGGGCTGCGCGGTGGACGAGATCCCGGACCGGTGGGCGCAGGCGATGAAGAACCCGACGCCATCGAACGTGGTGGCGACCGGTTCCTGCCAGGAGGTCGTGATCGAGGGCGAGCGGCTCAAGACCGGAGGCCTCGACCTTCTGCCGGTGCCGATTTCGACGCCCGGGTTCGACAACGCCCCCTATACCTCGGCCTCGCACTGGGTCAGCAAGGACCCGGAAACGGGCCTGCACAACCTCGGCAACTACCGCGGCATGGTCAAGGCGCCGGACCGCATCGGCACGTTGCCCGCCATGCTCGGCGTCGGCATGCGCAACCACATCGACCTGTGGCGCGCGGCGGGGGTCGAGCGCATGCCGGCCGCCATCGTGCTGGGGGCGCCGCCGCACGTCAGCTATACCGCCGTTACCCGCATTCCCAACGACATGTGCGAATACGACGTCGCCGGCTCCATCGCGGGCAAGCCGCTCGATCTGGTCAAATGTCGCACGCAGGACCTGCTGGTTCCGGCCGAGGCGGAAATCGTCATCGAAGGTACCGTGCCGACCAGCGAGGTCGAGATGGAAGGCCCCTTCGGCGAGTTCCCCGGCTACATGGCCCAGCGCGACTACAGCTTCTTCATGGACGTGACCTGCATCACCATGCGCAGGAAGCCCATCTACCTCGCCATCCTGTCGCAACTGCCGCCGTCCGAATCCTCGATGATGCGTCACCTCGGCCGGTCGGCGGCGGCCAAGAAGTTTCTGATCGATGCCGGTTTCACGACCGTGAGCGATCTCGACTATCTCGAATGCGGCGGCGCCAATTCCCTCGTCGTCGTCAAGCTGAAGAAGCACAGCGCCGACGAGGGTATGAAGGCGCTCGAGCATCTCGCGTCGAAATACATCGGCAAGTTCGCGATCGCCGTGGACGAGGATATCGACATCACCTCGCTGGAGCATATCCTGTGGGCGGTCGCATGGCGGGTGCGCCCGCATGTCGACGTCAAGTCGATCGAGACCCCGCTTCTGGCCCTCGATCCTTCGGTGGCGCCGCCGGGTACCTCGCGCGGCATCGCCACGGCGGAGGCGCCGGTATCCACGGGCCTGCTGATCGACGCGACGATGCCTTGGGATTACCCGCCGATCTCGTTGCCGCGCAGGGAATACATGGAACGCGCGCTCGACATCTGGCGCGAGCTGCAACTGCCCGCCCTCGATCTGCGCTCGCCCTGGTACGGCTACCAGCTCGGCGCGTGGACGAAGGAACTGGAAGAAGAGGCGCAGCTCGCTGTTGAGGGACGCCATTTCGAGACCGGCGCCAAGCTGCGCAACGTGCGCAAGCGGATCGACTAGATCAGGTTGCCGGGCGCACGGGCAGCCGTGGCGCCGTGGCAGGGCGCCCTCCCAGGCTGAGCGTCACCTCGTCGGCAGCTTCCCTGAGTGCCGTAGCAGAAGGCCCGTGGCGGTCGAGCTGGGCGACGCCATGCACCCCGATCAGCGCGATGACCATCGCCAGCGTGCCGGCGGCGCCGAATACGGGAGCCGCGAGGGCGGCTATGCCGAGATCCGACTCGCCTGGATTGTCGGCAATGCCTTCGGAACGCACGCGCAGTTTTTCCTTTTCGACGTCATCGAGCGTGCGCAGCGGCGAAGTGCTCGCCCTGTGCGCGGCACTCGCCAATTCGGTATCGACCAGCTCCCCGGTTTTTTCGGACCCGAGGTGAGCGAGAAAAATCTTTCCCGATGCCGTGCGCAACAGCGACAGGTTGCGCCCTTCGCGGATGCGGATGGCGGTTGCCAGTTCGCCCTGTTCCCAGCGGATTACGGTAGGTCCGTTGGTGGACCAGATGACGAGCACGGACACAAGGCCCGTGCGTTCGGTCAGGCGGGCGAGGGCCTCGCTGCCCGACTTGACCCCGTCGACGCGGCCGAGCGCCGCCACGCCGAGATCGACCATCAGCGGCCCAAGGTCGTAGCGGCCCGAAACAGGATCCTGGCGCACCGCGCCGACCTGGATCATGCCGGCAAGGAAGCGGTGCGTGCGGCTTGCCGGCATGCGCGCGGCCCGCGCGATTTCAGACAACGTGCCGGCGCGGCCGAGTCCGGCGATGGCCTGAAGCACGGCCAGGCCGATGCCGACCGAACGGTTGGCGTTCTTCGGCGATCTCGGCGTGGCGGCGGCGTGGCGGGCAGTTTTCGCTGGCGGTTTTGGCATTGTCTCTCGATTGGTGCTTTTACGTCATTCTGATAATCGGAATTTTTCCGGTCAATCGGGAAAAGGCCGCGAAGCGTTGAAAACCAGGAGAAACGGACGAGATGGGCACTGGCGCGACGGGGCTGCCGGTGTAAAATAAACAAAAGAGCGCAACGACGCGAAAAAAAAGACAGGGAGGTCCGGGACCGCAAGGCGCGCAGCGCAGCGGTTTTCCATCGCATCCGTTCCCGTCCTTTTTCTCCGCCGCAGCGCGAGTAAGTGTCGGGAGGATTAATGGTCACGGTTCGCGAAAAGCATACGGGCGTTCCCTGGGATGGGCGCACGGCCTACGAAAAATGGGTGGAGGACGACCTAGGCCTTGCGCTGCATCGCGGCTATGCCTTCGGCCCGCTGAAAAGTTTTCCCGTGGCGCCCTGGGCCGAGCGCGGCATCGGTGCTGCCTTCGTCGACCTGATCGGCGCCGAATCCCTTGCCGGTATGTTCGTGGGCGAACTGGCACCGGGCAAATCGAGCGCGCCGTGGCGCCAGCTTGCCGACGAATGCATCTACATCATGGCGGGTCACGGCAATGCGACGGTCGAAACCGCGAAGGGCAAGGTGTCTTTCGAATGGGGCCCGCGTTCGCTGTTCGCCATCCCCATGAATTGCCGCTACCAGCTGCACAACGGGTCGGGCAGCGAGCCGGCGCGCTTCGTCAGCGTCAACACCATACCCATCGTTTACAACCTCTACCGCGACCGCAAGTTCGTCTTCGGCCTCGATTACGACTTCAACCGCATCGAAGCCGATATCGACCCGTCCGAAGCCGTGCTGTTCGAACCGGACCCCAATCACAACAAGACCGCGGTCAACCTTTATGAGACGACCTTCGTGCCCGATGTGCTCGGCGTGCAGCGGTCGTCCTTCCGCGAAAAGGGCGTTGGCAACAACACCGCCTATTTCGAGATGGCGAACAGCGTCATTTCCGTGCACATCGCCGAGCATCCGGGGCTTCGTTTCTTCAACCCGCACCGGCACGGGCCTTCGGCCTTCGTGTTCAACCTGTCGGGCAAGGGCTATTCGCTGATGTGGCAGGAGAACGGCGCCATGGAGCGCTTCGATTGGCCCGAGGACGACATCGGCGTGATCGTGCCGCCCAACATGTGGTGGCATGGGCATTTCGGCACGGACCCGGTCAGCGTGCAGCTCGCCATCAAGCTGCGCTCGCGCAAGCTGCCGATCAACCATCTGTTCGACAAGTCGCACAAGCATGTGTCGGAAGGCGGCAAGCTGATTCACTACAAGGACCTCGATCCCGACCTGCGTTCGTGGATCTGGAATACCTATGTCGAGGAATGCGCGAAGAACGGTTTCGAGGTCATGGCCCCGGCGTGAGCCGGAAGGTCGGGTAACAGGCGGAGAGCATGGCGGAAAGCAAAAAAGACGATGTGCGCGAACGGCGGCAGGAGGCGATGGCCGACCTGCGCGTCTTCCTGCGCGAGGCCGAGGCCGAGGGCGAGCTGGTGCGCGTCAAAGGGGCAAAGGCCGACCTTGAAATCGGCGCGCTGTTCGAACTTTCGAACGAGCATACCTATCCGCCGGTGCTGCTGTTCGAGGATATTCCCGGCTTCGATCCGCGCTTTCGCATCCTTTCGAACGTGCGCACATCGCGCTTCCTGGTCGGCGATATCAGCCTCGATGCGGTGCGCGCCTATCGCGCGCGGCCCAAGCAGAAAAGCGAGCCGATCCCGCCCCAGGACGTCAACAGCGGCCCGGTCATGGACAACATCGTCGAGGGTGCCGCGGTCAACCTGTCGAACTACCCGGCGCCGCGTTGGCACGAAGGCGACGGCGGCAATTACATCGGCACAGAATGCCTGATCGTGACCAAGGATCCCGACAGCGACTGGGTGAACATCGGCACCTATCGCGTGATGATCCAGGACGACAAGCGCCTGTCCGTGTTCATAGAACCCGGCAAGCACGGCGACGTGATCCGCAAGAAATACTGGGACAAGGGCGAGGCCTGCCCGATCGCCGTCGTCGTCGGACAGGCGCCGGTTCTGGGCGTCGTCGCCTCGCTTTCGGCCAAGGACGGCGAGAGCGAGTTGGCGATTGCCGGCGGGCGCGTCGGACAGGCGGTCAAGACCGTGCGCGGCAAGCATACGGGCCTGCCTTTCCCGGCGGACGCGGAACTGGTTTTCGAGGGCTTCATGCCGCCGCTCGACAAGGAATCGGCGACCGAGGGGCCGTTCGGCGAATGGCCGGGCTATTACGCATCCGCCGACCGGCCGGAGCCGGTGGTCCACGTTAAGGCCGTCTATCATCGCAACGATCCGATCATCCTCGGTCAGCCGCCGGTGAAGCCCAACTATCCGGGCCGCCAGATCAAAATTCCGCGCCTTGCCGGGTTGTGGGACGCGCTGGAAGGCGCGGGCGTGCCGGGGGTGACCGGCGTGTGGCTGTTGCAGGGCGGCGGCTCGCGCTTCATTCCGGTGGTCTCGATCAAGCAGATGCACGCGGGCCACGCCAAGATGGCGGGCCTTGTGCTGGCGGGATGCCGGCCGGGTGCCTACATGGCGCGCATGATCGTGGTCGTCGACGACGATATCGACATCACCAAGCCCGCCGAGGTGATGTGGGCGATGGCGACGCGCTGGGACCCCAAGACCCAGACCGACATCATCGACGGCTGCTGGACTGGGCATATCGACCCGGCGCTGTCGCCTGAAAAGCGCGAAAAAGACGACATCACCAATTCGCGCATGATCGTCTACGCCGTCCGGCCCTGGCACTGGAAGGACGACTTCCCAAAGGTCAATGCGGTGAGCAAGGGCTATGCCGAGGAAGTCCGCGCCAAGTGGCGCGACAAGCTCAAGTTCCTGCGGGACTGAAGGACAGGTGATGGCGTCCGAGACCTCCCAGACTGGTGCCGCGGTTCCCGCCGGAAAGTTCATGGTGGATCCCTACCTTGAATGGGCGAAGGGGCAGGGGGTGCCGATCTTCGAAGCCTTCGGCTTCAATCTTCTCGATCTCGACGTCAAGCCGTGGCCGCGTTTCGGCGTGAACGGCGCCATCGCCCACGTGCAGGGACGCGGCGATTTCATGACCGTGTTCGTCTGGGAAATTCCGCCGGGGGGCGCCAGCGCGCCCGTGCGTCATCTCTGCGAATCGGTCGTTTACGTCTTGTCGGGGCGCGGCACCACGACGGTTGAGGACAGCGAAGGCCGCAGCCACACCTTCGAATGGGGTCCCAACAGCATTTTCGCGCCGCCGCTCAACGCCCGCTACCGGCATTTCAACGGCTCGGGCTCCGAACCGGTGCGCCTCGCCGTATCGTCGAACCTGCCCGCCGTGATGAACCTGTTCCACAGCGAGAGCTTCGTTTTCGACAATCTGGCGCGCTTTCCCGAGCGCGAGGGCGGAGAGGGACATTTCCGGGGCGATGGCGACTTCATCGCCGTGCGTCCGGGCAAGCACATGTGGGAAACCAATTTCGTGCCCGATGCGACCGATCTCAAGCTCGAGAAATGGGCGGCGCGCGGGGCGGGCGGCTCGCATATCCAGCTCATCCTCGCTGACGGCATCCTGCATGCCCATGTCTCGGAAATGCCCGTCGGCACCTACAAGAAGGCGCACCGGCATGGGCCGGACGTTCACGTTTACTGCCTGTCGGGCACCGGCTACTCGCTGCTGTGGTACGAAGGCGACGACGACATTACCCGCGTCGACTGGTGCCACGGCTGGGTGTTCGCGCCGCCCGACATGATGTTCCACCAGCATTTCAATACTGGGGCAGAGCCGGTGCGTTACCTCGCCGTCGGCCACGGCAGCGTGCGCTATCCCTTCACCCAGAACATGTGGCGCATATACCAGGGCATCGACGTCGACGTGAAACAGGGCGGCAACCAGATCGAATACGGGGATCAGGACCCGCGCATTCACCGCATGTACGTGGAGGCGATGGAAAAGATCGGCCTCGCCCCGAAGATGGAAGGTTTTATCAGGGAATGAGTGCGACCGAAGAAGCGCCACAGGGGCGCGAAGGCATCGACTACCTGCGCGATCCTTATCTCGAATGGAGCGCGGACGAAGGCGTGCCCGTCGTGCGGGAATTCGCCGTCAACCTGCACGAGGTAAAAACCGCGCCCTGGCCGCGGCTCGGCGCCGATGCGGCCTTTGTACATCTGGATGGGCGCGGCGACTTCATGGCCCTGTTCGTCCTTGATCTGGCGCCCGGTGGCAAGACGCTTCCCCAGCGTCACGTCTATGAAGAGGTGATCTACGTCCTGTCGGGCCATGGCTCGACCATGGTGGAGATCGATGGGACACGGCACACTTTCGAATGGGGGCCGAATTCCCTGTTCGCGCTGCCGCTCAATACGCGATACCAGCATTTCAACGGATCGGGGCGCGAGAAGGCGCGTCTGATCTCGGCCAATTCGCTGCCGATCATGCTGAACATCTTTCACGACCGCGATTTCATCTTCGCCAATGACGCGCTGTTTCCCGGCCGCATCGGAAAGCCCGGCTATTTCGACGGCGAGGGCGAAAAGATCGAAACCCAGCCCGGACGCTTCATGTGGGAAACCAACTTTGTCGCCGATGTCGCCAACTTCAAGCTCGAAGGCTGGGAAAAGCGCGGCGGGCGGTCGTCCAACATGCGCTTCGCGCTGGCCGACGGGGTGGTGCACGTACACACCTCGGAAATGGCCGTCGGTACCTACAAGAAGGGCCATCGCCACGGTGCCGACTTCCATGTGCTGTTGCTTTCGGGCAGCGGCTATTCGCTGTTCTGGTTCGAAGGCGACAAGGACTTCCGCCGCGTCGACTGGGCGCCCGGCGTCGTGTTTGCGCCGGTAGACAACATCTTCCACCAACATTTCAACACCGGGCCCAACCCGGCGCGCTATCTGCCGCTGGCGCTCGGTTCCACGCGCTATCCGCTGACCACCGCCAAGAAACAGATCACGCTCGGCGTCGACGTGGACGTGAAGAAGGGCGGCAACCAGATCGAATATCACGATCAGGACCCACGCATTCATGCACTGTTCCTGTCCGAGCTGCGCAAGAACGGCGTCACGTCGCTGATGGGCGAATACATCGACGAAAGCGGATACTGATGGCGCTCGAAGACCTCAAGAAGCAGATCCAGTACACCGGCATCCTGCTGGAGCCCTACCTCGACTGGTGCGAGGCAGAGGGCCTGCCGGTGATCGAGGATTTCTGCGTCGATCTGCACACGGCACCGACCGCGCACTGGGCGCGGGCAGGGGTCGAAGCCGCCTTCGTGCATCTGAAAGGCCGCGGCGATTTTGTATCGGTGTTCCTGTTCGATCTGGCCCCGGGGGCCAAGACTGTGCCCCAGGGGCATCTCTACGAAGAGGTGTTCCTTGTCGTATCGGGCCACGGCTCGACGACGATCGAGATGGCCAACGGCGAAAAGCGCAGTTTCGAATGGGGGCCGAATTCGCTGTTTGCGATCCCGCTTAACGCCCGCTACCAGATCTTCAACGGATCCGGCAGCGAGCGCGCAAGGCTGGCCTCCACCAACAACCTCTGCCTGATCATGAATCTCATCCATGACGATGACTTCATCTTCGCCAACGGCTGGAAATTCCCGCTGCGTGAAGGGGCCGATGGATCGTGGTTTGAAGGCAGCGGCGCGCGCAGCACGGTGCATCGCGGGCTCAGGATGTGGGAGACTAATTTCGTGGCCGATGTCGCGGGTTTCGAGGTCCAGTCATGGAACCAGCGCGGGGCGGGCAGCGCCCATGTGCAGTTCTGCCTCGCCGACGGCAACCTGCACGCCCATTGTTCGCAGATGGGCGTGGGCACCTACAAGAAGGGCCACCGTCACGGGCCGGACTTTCATGTCTTCATCGTGTCGGGGCACGGTTATTCGCTGTTTTGGCACGATGGCGATGAAGAACTGAAGCGCTTCGACTGGAAGCAGGGCTCGGTGTTCGCGCCCACCGACATGATCTGGCACCAGCACTTCAACACGGCTGCCGTTCCGGCGCGTTACCTCGCGACCGCGATGGGTTCGACCCGCTATCCTTTCACCGAGGAAAAACGCGCCATCAAGCGCGGCGTCGATATCGACGTCAACAAGGGCGGCAACCAGATCGAGTACCAAAACCAGGATCCGCGCATCCACCGGATGTTCCTGGCGGAACTGGAAAAGAGCGGAGTCGCCTGCGCCATGGGCAGGTACCTCGACGAGGACAATATCCCCCGCTAGCGGCTATTTGCCGGGGAAGATCGCGTCCCACAGCAGCTCGACGAGCGGTTCCGGCCAGATGATGTGGATCAGCGTGTCGAAAATCCCGATCAATATGGCGACCGCGCTGATGCCCATGCCGAGCGCCAGCTTCCAGCCGCCGCCGTAGCGCCGCGCATAGAGCAGCGGAAACAGGAACAGCGTCACGGTGAAGCCGACAACGATGATGCCGGCACCCAAACCCCCGATCCACAGGATGATTTCCCGGAAGCGGCGTGCTTTCTCGCGGTCTTCGTCGGTGGGCGCGTAAGCGACGTTACCGCTCCGCCTGAGCGCCATCAGGCTGAGTGCCAGTTGTGCGACCGCAAGGGCGCTGCCGAAGGCGGCAAAGGCGTAGACCGGGACCGCGGCCTTGGCCGGCCAGGCGACGGCCTGGCTCACGGCAAATGCCGCCAGCGCAAGATAGAAGGCGACGATAGCGATATCGCCCTTCGGGCCGACCTTCGGCCCTTCGCTGGCAAGATCCATGTGCATGCCGCGCGCCTTGCGCCGGCGATTGCGAATGATCGGTACGGCAACGGTAAGGGCGATCAGCGCGGCGAAGGCCATGACGCCCGGGCGCAGCATCCACTCCTGCGGCTCATAGCGTTCCACGGTCAGCCACAGATAGTTCTGCAACTGTGGCCCCAGCACCACGGCCACCAGCAGGGGCGGGCGCGGCCAGCCGTGGCGCTTCATGATGATGCCGACGACGGAGAAGATCGCCAGGACCAGAAAGTCGGCCCAGGCGTAGTTGGCGCTGAAGGCGGCGACGACGCAGAAGATCAGCGTCATCGGCACGATGGCGTAGAAAGGTGCCAGCGACAGCTTGGCGAAGCTGTTGGCGAATCCCATCGAGATGCTGGTGGCGATAAGGTTGGAAATGATCAGCACCCACAGCATCGCGTAGAGGTAGGGCAACTGTTCGCCCAGCATCTTTTCTCCGGGCTGTATGCCGACGGAAATGAAGGCCGTCAGCATCAGCGCCATCGATGTGCCGCCGGGAACGCCGAACAGGATCGAGGGGATCAGGTCGCCGCCTTCCTTGGCATTGTTGGCGCTTTCAGGCGCCAGCACGCCGCGCACGTCGCCGGTGCCGAATTTTTCGGGGTTCTTTTCCGTCTGCACCGCGTGGGCATAGGCAAACCAGTCCGCGACCGAGGAGCCGAGGCCGGGGATCATCCCCACCCAGACGCCGACAACGGAACTGCGCAGCACCAGCCACCAATGACGATAGACGTCCTTGGCGCCTTCCCATTGGCCTTTGCCGATGCGCCCCGCTTCCGCGACCGAGGTGCGACGCACGGAAAGGTCCACCAGTTCCGGCACGGCGAAGATGCCGAGCGCGATGAGGACGAGGTGGATGCCGTTCCACAGGTAATAGTCTTCGAAGGTGAAGCGCTCTATGCCGGTGCGCGCGTCGGTGCCGATCAGCGACAGACCGAGGCCAAGTGCCGCCGCCATCAGGCCCTTCACCGGCGCATTGCCCGAGAGCACGCCGACCGCCGACAGGCCCCACAGTACCAGCATCATGAATTCCGGCGATCCCAGCGCGAAGACCAGCGGCTTCATCACCGGCAGCGAGAGTACGAAGACCAGCCCGCCGAACAGGCCGCCGACGGCGGAGCCGACATAGGCGGCACCGAAGGCGCGCGCGGCTTCGCCACGCTTGGCCATCGGGTGGCCGTCGAGGATCGTCGCCTGTGACCCGGCGGTGCCCGGCACTGCGATCAGGACGGACGAAAACGTGCTGGCCGTGCCGCCGACCGCGCCGATGCTGATGAGCAGCGCGATGCACAGGAAGGGATCGAGCTTCATCGCGTAGGGCAGAACCATCGAGAGCAGCAGCAGCGTGCCGATGCCGGGCATGGCGGCGAAGATCGAGCAGACGACGGTGCCGGCGATGATCAGGGCGATCCCGGCCGGAGTCATCAGGCCGAGGAAGCCATTGAGCATGGCCGACGGATCGTAAAGGTCTTTCATGTTCTGGATTGAGGCCCGGTCAACGGGGAAAGGAAAAGAAGTTGCGCAGCCGGCGGGGGTAATCGCCGGCTGCGCGCTGATGGATTACTGAATGGGCAGCCCGTGCTTCTTGCGCAGGTTGATGAAGAAGGCGAGGTCCTCGTCCGTGGTGGCGACGAGATTTTTCACGATGCTGTCCATCTGCCGGCCCGTATACCAGCCGAAGTCGCCGCCGAATTCCCGCTTGGCGAGCTCGACGAACTTGGGATCCTTCATCACCTTGTCATGGGCATCGCGCCAGGCCTTGGTCAGGTCGTCGGGAGTGCCGGCGGGCAGGGCGATCCACTTTTCCACGGTCTGGTCGTCGAGCCAGCCCGCGTAGGACTTTGCCGCCTTGGCGTCGAGCTTGCCTTTCAGCATGTCGCCCAGAACCGGCACGCCCTTGAATTCGACGCGCTCGACAAACTTGTCGTTGTCGTCGCGGTTGCCGAGCTGGACGATCGCCTTCATGTTGTCGTTCATTAGCGGCATGACATTGAACACGGTCTGGTTGTTGACCATGTCGACTTCGCCGCGGCGCGCCGCCAGCAGCATTTCCGACGTGCCCGCGTAGCCCAGCACGAACTTGAGATTCCAGCCGAGGTATTCCATCGCCCAGACGGCGGCATGGTCGCCGGTGCGTTCGCCGTCGATGGCGCCGAAGGCGACCGGCTTCTGGGACTTGTCCATGAGCCGCGCCTGAATTTTCGGATCCTTGTTGATCAGGATGATGGTGCCGAGACGGGCTGTGCCGCCGACAAAGCGGTACTTGCCCGGATCGTATTTCACGCTCTTGTGGCGCAGCTTGTAGGGGCTGACCTGGGTGCGCGATCCGGCCAGCGCGGTCAGGCCGTCACCCTTGACCTTAGCGGCGAAGTAATTATTCGCCTTGATGCCGCCGCCGCCTGGAAGGTTCTGGAACACGATCTGCGGCTTGCCCGGCAGATTGTCGGCAAGCAGCGCGCCGACCTGGCGGGCGCTGGCGTCGGTGCCGCCGCCCGGCTTCGAATTGATGATGATCTTGACCGTCTTGCCCTTGAAGGACA
Source organism: Alphaproteobacteria bacterium (assembly GCA_030831315.1). Classification (GTDB taxonomy): domain Bacteria; phylum Pseudomonadota; class Alphaproteobacteria; order SMXQ01; family SMXQ01; genus WHSO01. The sequence goes on along the minus strand of JAURLI010000072.1, from coordinate 27,589 downwards.
CCTCGGCGACGGCCGGTGTCGTTGCGACGGCCGCCGCGGTCACGGCGGCAAGCGCGGCAAAGCGGAGCGAAGCGGATATCTTCATGTGAACACTCCCTGTATTTTTGAAATTTGCCCAAGGGTCGCAATATTCGCAAAGCGCTGCAACCCCTTATCGGCGTTATCTGCGCTCTTCCCGCCAGAATCCGAGCGCATTCATCACCGGGCCGTCGTTTATGGAAAACAGCAGCGCGGGTTCGCTGCCGCGGTTTTCCAGCCCATGCCAGGCCCAGCTGGGCACGACGAAGGTATCGCCTTCTTCCCATGCGACGCGAGCGTCTCCGACCGCAGCGCTGCCGCGTCCTTGAAAGACATGATAGATCGCCGCCGCCGTGTGGCGGTGGGAACGAGTCTTTTCTCCAGATCGCAGCATTGTCAGTTCGCAATCGACGGTGGGCAGCGTTGGCCCGCCGGAAAGGGGATCGGCAAAGGAGAGAGTCACGGCCTCGTACGGGTCGCCGGCACCTTCGGCAAGGACATCGAGGGCGGCTTTCGTTTCGACCCAGGGATAGCGGTAAGGCGGGCGGTAAGCGGTGGCAGAGTACTCCCGGTTCTTCGCCCGCAGCGGACCGAACTGGGCCGCCGACCAGCCGCGCGGGCGCGTCACGGTCTGCTGCGGCGCCTGGTGCAGGTCGGCAAAACCGATACGGAAATGAGTCGTCAGTGGCGCCACCGCGGCGTCCATCCAGATCGTCCGGCTGGCGCCGCCGGAAATGTGGTCGTGCCAGCTCCAGTTCGGCGTGGTGACGAGATCGCCGCGCGCCATCGGGAATTCTTCGCCTTCGACCACGGTACAGGTGCTGCCGTCGCCTTCGACGACGAAGCGCACGGCATCCATCGTGTGACGGTGGCAGGGCGCCATCTCGCCCGGCATCAGCATCTGGGCGCCGAGCATCAGGTTAGGCGTCGTGCCCATCTTGAGATCGGGATGCTGGTAGCCGATGAAGCGGCGGTGGGCTTCTTCCTTGGGGATGTTGTCGACGGCCTCGTCGAGGATCGCCTGCATCTCCGACCAGTGCCAGAGATGGACGCCGTAGCCCGGTTCGGGCTCGCGGTGGCCGTCGGAGCGGTTGGGAATCATCCAGTAGCCGAGCAGGTTCCTGTCCCGCACCCGACGGTCGAAGGCATCGCGCTTTTCCGCTCCGATGCCTCCCGGCTTGTCTTTCGCTTGGCTCACGCCTGCCTCCCCTGCGGCCCGCGGCAGGGCTATTTTGCCTGAGCCGTTGCGCTATGGGAAACGGCTTTTGCTTTTTGCTGGTCGTCGGGGCTGGTTATTTCGAATATCAAAAATATAATCCGCCTGCATTTCGCCATTCCCCCGACCCACCGAAAGGCTGTTCATGGCCCGCAAGCCCGCTCCCAAGAAACCCCGTCGCCCCCGTGCCAAGGCGCCGGAGACGCGCGGCAACAGCACGCTGGTGATCGGCGCGCATCTGCTTGGTGTCGTCTCGAATTTTGACGGGCCGACGACGCTGACGCGGGTTGCCGCCGCCGCCGATATGTCGCCGAGCCGGGCCTACCGCTACCTGCGCGCCCTGGTCGACAGTGGGCTGGTGGAGCAGGACGAGATTTCCGGCCGCTACGATCTGGGACCAGAGGTGCTGCGTCTCGGCCTTGCGGCGATCAGCCGCATCGATCCCGTGCGCCTTGCGATGGCGGCGATGCCCGACCTGTCGCAGCGCACCGGGCTGGTCTCGACCCTGACGATCTGGGGCACCCACGGTCCGACGGTGATCCGTTGCGAACATGCGACCCTGTCGACACCCATCCGCATCCGCGAAGGCGTGGTGCTTCCGCTTCTTACCACGTCGGCCGGCAACCTGTTTCTTGCCTACGAATCCGATCAATTGAGCAAGCCGTTGCTCGATCGCGAGATTCCGGAATGGAACGCCGCGCGCGAGGGCAGGGACCAGATGACGATGGAACGGGTCGTTAAGATCCGTGACGAGGTGCGCAAGCGCGGCATCACGCGGGCCATCGGCGAACGCACGCCCAATCACGCGAATATCGCGGCACCCGTATTCGGCCGCGACGTGCATATCGCCCTCGCCATGACTTTGATCGGCGTGCGCGGCAGCTACGACACGTCCTATTCGGGCGAAGCCGCGCGAATCCTCAAGGATGTAACCCGCGAGTTGTCGCGCAAACTCGGCGCGACGGAAGAGAAGGACGCCTAGCGGGCGCAGTCCTCCAGCAGGCTGGCGAGGAAGTTCCGGAACACGCGGTCCACGGTCCAGCTCTTGACCGCGCCCGCCATGATTAGGTCACGCGCTTCCTGCGTGTCGCCGTACATGCGGCCGATGGTGATCAGCAATTCGCCGTGGGCGACGTCGGCGGTGACGTGTTCCTCGTTCGAATACTGTTTCTTCATCGGGATGCCGAGCTCCTTCTGGAGCTTTTCACCCATGCGGCGCGACAGGCAGCCACCGCGAATGACCTTTTCCGAGTTCGAATATTCGAGCGCGGCAGAGGCGGCGAAGGCCTCGAGCCAGTGCGAATGCTGGGCGATGTGCAGCCACGCCTGGAAGGAAACGAAGGACCCATCCATCGTCGGAGCGTCGTAATAGTCCTTTGGCTTGAGTCCGAAGGATGCTCCCTGCTGAACCGCAAGCTCGTAGTGATTGGCGCCGCCGCGCGCGGCAACGCCGCCGAGTTCCTCTTCCTCGTGCTCCCATACGATTTTCTTTACGGCGAGGGGGGCGGAGCCCTGGACATGGCCCCAGCAATCGCGCCGGTTCAGGTTGAACTGGGCATGCTGCATGAAGAACTGCTGCACGCCCTTCTTCGTCCAAGGGGCCGCGAACATGCGCTTGTAGGCAGCCGATTCGAACTGGCCGTTGGCGAGATCGAAGAGCTTCTGCTCGTGCGCCTTCAGGGGATCGCTGCGCCGGCCCTTTGCGGGCGCCGCCTTGGTAGTGCGTGGTTTCTTCGCGGTCTTGGCTTTGGATGTGGTCTTGCGCGCCATGGGGCGGTTCTCCCGGGTGGATTATGTTTTCGTTTCAGCCTGTTCGCGGTAGAGACCGAACGCATCGAGGATCGGCCGGTCGGTCACCGTGAACAGGAAGGCAGGTGTGGAAGCGGAGGCATTGACGAAGCGGTGCCATGTCCAGTTCGGCACCGCCATGCCGTCATGTTGCGAAAAGGAAAGGGTCGTATCGTCGAATTCGATGCGTCCTTCGCCCGAGACAACGAAATGCACGGCACTTGCGCCGCGCCGCCGGCGCTGTCCTTCGAAGCCGGGCGGCAGCATCTGCGCATAACAGGCGAGCGTCGACAGGGCCGCACCGCCGTTCACGGGGTTGATGTATTCGATGGCGATACCGTCGCAGGGATCGGGAGGCTGTTCGGCCAGCTGTTCGAGCCTTGCGCGCGTTTCCGCCCACGGATAGCGGAAGGGGCGCGGCGCCGTCGGGCGGTTTTCGCCGATCGGGCGCAGCAGCTCGATGCCGGGCAGGGGTGCCTCGTTGCGGCGGTCCTGGGTCGTTTCGCCCAGTTCCTCGTAATAGTTCTGGTTGATGGCGGCGATGAAAGGCACATCGAGCACGTCGAGCCATGTCGCCGGGCGCCCGCGGTCGTTGTGGTGGTCGTGCCAGCACCAGCCGGGGGTCAGGATCAGGTCATAGGGCAGCATCGGCAGCACTTCGCCGTCGACCACCGTATAGACGTCGTTGCCGCCGTCGATGGTGAAGCGCAGGGCATTGACCGTATGGCGGTGCGCCCAGGCGATTTCGCCGGGCTGGATGACCTGTATGCCCGCGAGGATGTTGTGGGTGGTGCCGCGCTGGAGGGCGGGGTTCATGTAGATCAGGCTGCGCCTTGCGGTGTTGCTTTCGGGCAGGGCGACGCAGGAGCCTTCGAGGATCTTTTCCATCACCGGCCACGGCCACAGGTAGGGCTTCGCCTGGGCCACGGGGTCGATCCATACACGCCCGTCCGGGCTGCGCTTCATGTTTTCCGGCCGGTTGGCGCCCACCTGCCACTGCCCACGCACATGCGCTTCGGACATAAGCTTTTCGAGCGCTTCGAGGGTTGCGGCCTGGTCACTCATCGCCGTGGTTCCGGTTGTGGTCGTCGCGGGGCAGGAAGGCGCCCGGGACGACAATAGCCAAGCGCCCGTACAAAGAAAATAAAGAAAACAATTTTGAAATTCGAAAAAATCTCTACTGCCGGCTTCCAGCCGTCTTGTATCCCTGCCGCCTGAGGGCTATCAATGAAACCATGAACGAGGGGCCTTGAAGAGCCCGATTGCCAGGGAGCCTTGCCATGACGAATCGTATTCCTGCCATTGCCGTGCTCTGTGCGTGCGCGCTTGCGCCCGCGACCGTTTCGGCAGACGAGTTTTTCGCGGGAAAGACCATCACGATTTCCATCGGTTCGGGTGCCGGCGGCAGCTATGACGCCTATGCGCGGTTGATGTCGCGACATCTCGGCCAGCATCTTCCCGGAAACCCCACCATGGTGCCGAAGAACATGCCGGGCGCGGGGGGGACCCGTGTCGCGGCGTTCATTTACAGTGTCGCGCCGAAGGATGGGACACAGCTTGGCGCCACACTCAATACGATCCCGATTTTCCAGCTTCTTAATCCGGGCAAGGCCAAATACGACGTCGGCAAATTCAACTGGATCGGCACGACGGCCAGTCCGACCAATGTGCTGGTGGTCTGGCACTCCACAGGTTTCAAGACGCTGACCGACGCCACGAAGAAGCAGATTGCCGTCGGGGCGACGACGCCGGGTACGACCCAGGAAATGTATCCGCTGATGGCGAACCGCCTGTTTGGAACGAAGTTCAAGGTGGTGCTCGGCTATGGCAGCGCCACGGAAGTGAACAAGGCGATGGAAAGCGGCGAGGTATCGGGGCGGGGCAGTAATTCGTGGATGTCTTATACTTTTCAGAACCCGCAGTGGGTGAAGGAAAAAAAGATCGTGCCTCTGTTCCAGATGACCCTGGAACGTGATCCGATGCTCAAGGAGGTTCCGACCCTGATCGAATATGCTCGCAACGATGAAGAGCGGCAGGTGATCTCGCTGCTGGCGACGACGGAAACCATCGGCCGCGCCATGATGGCGCCGCCCGGCGTGCCAACGGAACGGATCGCGCTCCTGCGCAAGGCCTTCATGAGTGCGATTGGCGATCCGAAATTGCTTGCAGATGCGAGCCGCGCCAAGCTCGAAATCCAGCCGATCGAGGGCACGAAGCTGCAGAAGATGGTTGAAGGTATTTCGGCTGCGTCCCCCGCCGTGGTTGCGCGCTTCAAGGCGGCGGTGGCGACGGAAAATACTGGCGGCGGAAAGAAAAAGAAGAAGTCCCAGTAGAAAATCAGTGGAGCACCCGATGTCGGGCGATAACGTGGAATCGCGGCGCCTTGCCGCCCTTGGCGACCTTCGCACCTGCCTTGATCTGGCGCGTGAGATGGACGATCTCGAAGTCGTTGAAGGCGCCGATACGAAGATGGAAATCGGCGCGCTGTACGAGTTGTCCCTCGAACGCCCGGACCCGCCGATCATCGTTTTCGATAACATCAAGGGCTTCCCGAAGGGCTTTCGCGTTGCCGTCAACGTGCGCTCGTCGAAGGTGTTCGACAACGGTTCCGGCCTTGAGGCCGTGCAGAAGTACCGCAAGCATCGGCGCAAGACCTCGGCCCCGATCCCGCCGGCGACGGTGAAGGCGGGGCCGGTGCTCGAAAACGTCATGGAAGGGGCAAAGGTCAACGCGCGCGCCTTTCCGGCACCCATCTGGCATGAAGGCGATGGCGGGCATTACATCGGCACCGAATGCATGGTGGTGACGAAAGATCCCGACAGCGACTGGGTCAATGTCGGCACCTATCGCGTCAAGGTCGAGGACGAGAATACGCTGGTTCCCTTTATCGAGCCGGGCAAGCATGGCGACGTCATCCGCAAGAAATACTGGGCGCGCGGCGAAGCCTGTCCGATGGTGATCAGCGTCGGCCAGGCGCCGGTCCTGGGCGCGGCGGCGGCGTCTACCGCGGCGGAAAAGGTTTCCGAATACGCCCTTGCCGGGGCGCGCATCGGGCGGCCGATCGAGGTCGTCGCGGGCAAGCACACCGGCATTCCGTTTCCCGCCGACGCCGAGATCGTGTTTGAAGGTTTCATGCCGCCACCCGACCGGCGTTCGGCGAGCGAAGGCCCGTTCGGCGAATGGCCCGGATACTACGCCTCCAACTCGCGGCCCGAGCCGGTGCTGGAAATCAAGGCGATCTACCATCGCAACGACCCCATCATCACCGGCGCGCCGCCGGTGCGCCCGACGTTGCCGGGCTTCTGGTTCGGCACGGCTGGATCGGGGCATTTCCGCTCGGCCGCCATGTGGGACGAACTGGAAGCGGCGGGCGTGCCCGGCGTGCAGGGCGTTTACACCTTGCCTGGCGGGGGGCCGCGCTTCATCCGCGTTGTCTCGATAAAGCAGATGCACGCGGGCCACGCCAAGATGGCGGGGCTGGTGGCGGCGGGCTGCGGCTCGTCCGCCTATCTCGGGCGCATGGTGATCATCGTCGATGACGATATCGACATCACCAATCCCGCGGAAGTCATGTGGGCGATGGCAACGCGTTGGGATCCCAAGACCCAGACCGACATCATCGACGGCTGCTGGACCGGTTATATCGATCCCATGCTTCTGCCCGAGCGACGCGAGGGCGATGACATGACCAATTCACGCATCATCATCTACGCCGTGCGGCCATGGCACTGGAAGGACGATTTCCCGAAGGTGAACGCGGTCAGCCGCGAATACGCCGATGATATCCGCGCCAAATGGATGGACAAGCTCGCGTTCCTGACGAAATGACCGGGACCTGAATACGGGCCCGGAAGCAAGAAAGGGAGACTGCCATGAACCGACCCGTCCTTGTTTCCGCAGTTGCGGCTCTTGCCGCGCTTGTTTCGCTGCCCGCCGTGGCCCAATCGGTCGAGGATTTCTACAAGAAGAAGGAAATTACCATCGTTGTCGGCACCTCGGCGGGCGGCAGTTACGATACGACCGCGCGCTTGGTCGCGCGCCATTTCGGTCAGTACGTTCCGGGCAAACCGAATGTCATCGTCCAGAACCGCCCCGGCGCATCGAGCCGCGTCGCCGCCAACTGGCTTTACAACGCCGGGCCCCGCGACGGTTCCGTGATCGGCGCGTTCTCCCAGACGCTCGCCATGTCGCAGGCTCTGGGCGAACGGGGCATCAAGTACGATGCGGCCAAGTTCAACTGGATCGGCACGCCGATCCAGCCCGTCAGCGTCATGGTTGCCTGGCGCGCGGCGGGATTTACTTCGCTGATGCAGGCGAAGGATCGCGAAATGATCGTCGGCGCTACGAGCGCCACGGGCGCGAATTTCATTTACCCCGCGCTTGCCAATCACCTGTTCGGTCTCAAGCTCAAGATCATCATCGGCTACAAGGGCGGCCACGAAGTCGACCTAGCGCTCGAGCGCGGCGAAATCGCCGTGCGCGGCAGCGCCACCTGGGATGAGATCCGCGCCGATTACCCGCATTGGATCCGCGACAAGAAGATCGTGATCCTGATCCAGAACAGCCTGAAGAAGCATCCCGACCTGCCCGATGTGCCGCGCTTCGTTGATCTCGCCCAGACTCCCGACCAGCGCATGGTGCTCGACCTGATGGGGAAGGTCGCCGCCGTCGGTCGTCCGCTGCTGACCAACCGGGATGTTCCCGCCGACCGGCTGGCCGCGCTAAGGACGGCTTTCGATACCACCATGAAGAACCCGAAATTTCTGGCGGAGGCCAAGAAGAGCCGCCTCGACATCGATCCGTTGACCGGCAAGGAATTGCAGGATATGGCGGTGGAGCTGGTGGCTGCGCCCAAATCGGTTGTCGACCTGATGAACGCGGCCCTTGCCCGCGGCGGCACCCAGTGCGAACGCTTCACCGACGCCAAGTACTGCGCCAAGAAGAAAAAGAAGAAGAAAAGAAGCCAGTAGGCGGGCAGGCGGGCCGGCCGGGGGCGGCAGCTCTCTCCAAATACCTGCCTTTTTTCGAAATTTTGCGCTTAAGCGGCGGACAAAGAACGCTAGAATGAAAGCGTTCGATGTCTAATGGTTTGCCCCTTGCCGGGCGGCGGCATCGGACGCGGCGGAGACGGCGGCCCCCTGCGGGGTACCGTCAAACCTTTGATCCGACGGGGGAACCGTGAGCGATTCGAATACCTACCTGCCCAGGGACTGGGGGTTGCAGCCCCCGTACCTTTATGAAGGCTACAAATCGACCGTCGAGCGGTCGCCGAGGAAGCCGCTGGTGCCGCTGCCCCAGACGCTGTCGGAGCTGACCGGACCCGTTTACGGCCATGATGCCGTGCGCGAGATCGATTCGGACCTGACCAAGAACGGCGCCCTCAACGGCCAGCCGCTCGGCCAGCGCATCAAGGTGACCGGCCGCGTCACGGACGAAAATGGCCGTCCGGTGCCCAATGCCCTGATTGAGATCTGGCAGGCCAATGCCGCCGGGCGCTACGTCCACAAGGTGGACAACCATGATGCCCCGCTCGATCCCAATTTCTTCGGTGCCGGGCGCTTCCTGACCGGCCCCGACGGGCGCTACACCTTCCGCAGCATCCGCCCCGGGGAATATCCCTGGGCCAACCATCACAAGGCGTTCCGTCCGGCGCATATCCATTTCTCGCTGTTCGGGCCGAGCTTCGTCACCCGCCTGGTGACGCAGATGTATTTCCCGGGTGATCCGTTGCTGCCGCTCGATCCGATCTTCCTGTCGATCCCCGACGTGAACGCGCGCAATCGTCTGATCTCGCGCTACTCGGTCGAGGCGACGGACGCCGACTTCGCGCTCGGTTACGAATACGACATCGTCCTGCGCGGCAGCAAAGCCACGCCGATGGAGGGCTGATCATGGATAACCGCAAGATGCAGCAAACGCCCGGCCAGACCATCGGGCCTTATTTTGCTTACTGCCTGACGCCCGAGGGTTACGGCCGCAAGGGCATCACCAGCAACGTCCTCGCCGGTCCGGCGACCAAGGGCGAACACATTCGCATCACTGGCCGCCTGATCGCGGGTGACGGCTCGCCGCTCGACGATGCGCTGGTCGAGGTCTGGCAGGCCAATGCCGCCGGACGCTACGCGCATGCCGCCGACAACCGGGCGGATGTTGCCCTCGATCCGGCTTTCAACGGCTTCGGCCGCTGCCAGACCGACAAGGACGGCCGCTTCACCTTCGATACCGTGAAGCCCGGCCGCGTGCCGGGGCAGGGCAATCGCCTGCAGGCGCCGCACATCAGCGTCATCATCCAGTCGCGCGGCATGCTGTCGCACGCCTTCACCCGCATCTACTTCGGCGATGAAACCAAGGCGAACGACGAGGACCCGGTGCTCAACTCGATCGAGGCGGCGCGCCGGCCGACCGTGATTGCGCGGCGCGAGGACACGCCGGGTGGAGCCGTCTATCATCTCGACATTCACATGCAGGGGGACCAGGAAACCGTGTTCTTCGATGCCTAGGCATCGGGACGCGCCGTGTTCGTAAATGGCGAAAATCTGTTCACTAGCTGAAGCCATCGGTGAATTCCTCCGGGACGGCGATACCGTCGCCATGGAGGGATTTACCCATCTTATTCCCCATGCCGCCGCCCATGAGGTCATCCGCCAGAAGCGGAAAGACCTGACGCTGGTGCGCATGACGCCCGACCTGATCTACGACCAGCTGATCGGCATGGGCTGCGCGCGGCGCCTCGTTTTTTCGTGGGGCGGCAATCCGGGTGTCGGCTCGCTCCATCGTTTCCGCGATGCCGTCGAAAAGGGCTGGCCGCACAAGCTCGAGATCGAGGAACATTCCCACGCCGCGCTCGCCAACGCCTATGTGGCGGGCGCCAGCGGTTTGCCCTTCGCCGTCCTGCGCGGCTACACGGGTTCGGACCTGCCCAAGCACAATCCGCGGATCAAGTTCATCAATTGCCCGTTCACGGGCGAACAACTGGCGGCAGTGCCTTCGGTGCGCCCGGACGTTACCGTCATTCACGCCCAGAAGGCCGATCGCAAGGGCAATGTCCTGATCTGGGGCATCGTCGGCGTGCAGAAGGAAGCGGTGATGGCGGCGAAGCGCGCCATCGTCACGGTCGAGGAAATCGTCGACGACCTTGAGGCCGATGCCAATGCCTGCGTGCTGCCTTACTGGGTGGTCTCGGCGGTGGCCGAGGTGCCGATGGGCGCGCATCCGTCCTATGCCCACGGCTATTACGAGCGCGACAACCGTTTCTACACCGCCTGGGACGACATTTCCCGCGACCGCGACAGCTTCACCAAATGGATGGAGCGCCACGTCCTGGCGACCCGCGACTGGGCGGAATACCGCGACGTGCTGGCGAAGACCGGAGGCAAGGTCTGATGGCCGATTACACCACCAGCGAAATGATGACTGTCGCCGCGGCGCGGATGCTGGGCAACGGCACCGTGTGCTTCGTCGGCATCGGCCTGCCCTCGACGGCGGCCAACCTCGCGCGCCTGACCCATGCCCCGGAAGCGGTGCTGATCTACGAATCGGGCCCCATCGGCGCCAAGCCCGAGGTCCTGCCGCTGTCCATCGGCGACGGCGATCTCGCGGTCAATGCCGATACGGTCGTGTCCACGCCGGAAATCTTCCGCTACTGGCTGCAGGGCGGGCGCATTGACGTGGGTTTCCTCGGCGGCGCGCAGATCGACCGCTTCGCCAATCTCAACACCACGGTCATCGGTCCTTATGACGCGCCCAAGGTGCGCCTGCCGGGTGCCGGCGGCGCGCCCGAGATCGCAGCCATGGCGGGCGAAATCCTGATCATCATGAGCCAGGACAAGCGCGCCTTCGTCGACAAGCTCGATTTCATCACCACGGCGGGCCACCTGACGGGCGGTGGCTCGCGTCAAGCCGCGGGCCTGACCGGCAAGGGGCCGACGGCGGTGATCACCGATCTCTGCATCATGCGGCCCGATCCCGAGACGCGGGAACTGGTCGTGACCGACCTGCATCCTGGCGTCACCGCCGACCAGGTGCGCGAAAAGACCGGCTGGGATGTCCGCTTCGCCAACGACCTGCGCGAAACCGGCTCGCCCAGCGAAACGGAACTCATGGTGCTGCGCGATCTTCTCAAACGCACAGCCGAAGCCCACGGCACGGGTAAATAGGGGCGCGCGATGGCGGGCGGCGGACTCTTCGACCAGATCTTCGCGGGCCGCGCCATGCAGGCGGTGTTCAACGACAGGGCCCATGTTCAGGGCATGCTCGATTTCGAAGCGGCCCTTGCGCGCGCCGAAGCGGGGGCAGGCGTCATTCCGCGCGTTGCCGTCGGCCCCATCATCAATGCCTGCGACGCGGCGGCTTTTGACCTGGCTGCCATCGGTGCTGCGGCGCGTGACGCCGGCAATACCTTCATTCCCCTGCAGGCGGCGCTCGCAGCCAAGGTGGCCGCAAAGAACAAGACGGCTGCGGGCTTCGTGCACTGGGGGGCGACCAGCCAGGATGCGATGGATACCGGCCTCGTGCTGCAGTTGCGCGCGGCTTTCGCCATTGTCGAGGCGGACCTCAAGAAGCTCGAGCGCGCGCTGGCGCGGCTCGCCAAAAAATACCGCGCGACGCCGATGGCCGGGCGCACGTGGATGCAGCAGGCGTTGCCGGTGACTTTCGGCCTCAAGGCGGCGGGCTGGCTCGATGGCGTGAGGCGCCACCGCGCGCGGCTTGGCGAATTGCGCGCGCGCGCCCTTGTCCTGCAATTCGGCGGGGCCGCGGGAACCTTGGCCTCGCTTGGCAAGAAGGGGCCGCAGGTGGCGCGCAATCTCGCCCGCGATCTGAAACTCGCGTTGCCCGATGCGCCCTGGCACGGCAATCGCGACCGCGTGGTGGAAGCGGGCCTGTTTGCTGCTTCCCTTGCCGGAACGCTGGGCAAGATGGCGCGCGATATCGCATTGCTGGCCCAGACCGAAATCGGCGAAGTGGCCGAGCCCGCGGGACCCGGCCGTGGCGGGTCTTCCGCCATGCCGCAGAAACGCAACCCCGTGTCGTGTGCTGCCATCCTTGCCAATGCGACGCGGGCACCTGGCCTGGCCCAGACGCTTCTGGCCGCGATGCCGCAGGAAAATGAGCGCGGCCTCGGCGGCTGGCAGGCGGAATGGGCGGTGGTGCCGGAACTGTTCGCCCTTGCCGGCGGATCGCTCGAACAGGCGGTGTTCCTGGCCAAAGGGCTGGAGGTGTTCCCCAAACGCATGGCGGCCAACCTTGCGGCATCGGGCGGGCAGATGATGTCGGAATCGGTGAAGATGGTTCTTGCGCGAAAGATCGGGCAGGGTGCCGCCCATGCCGCGATCAAGCGCGCAAGTACGGCGGCGGTGAAGGCTGGAACGGACCTGCGTACCGCACTTCTCGCCGACAGGGAAATATCGAAGGCGCTGGCAGCGCGCGAGATCGACGCCGCGCTCAGGCCCGAGGCCTATCTCGGCTCGGCGCTCGATTTCGTCGATCGCGTTCTCGCGCGACGCAGTTAACCGGGGAGACCGTCATGGACGAAAAGGACCGCCACAAGCAGGGCATGGCGACGCGCCGTTCGGTGCTGGGCGATGCTCATGTGGATCGCGCCGAAAAGAACCGCAACGACTTCAACGCGGATTTTCAGGATTTCATCACCAAATACGCCTGGGGCGACGTGTGGTCGCGGCCGGGCATGGACAAGAAGACGCGCAGCCTCCTGACCATCGTCATGCTGATCGCGCTCAACCGCGAATCGGAACTGATCATGCATCTGCGCTCTGCCGCCAACACCGGCGTCACGCGGGCGGAGATCAAGGAAGCGATCCTACAGTCCGGTCTCTACTGCGGCCTGCCCGCGGCGAACGGAGCCATGCACCTGGCGCAGGAGGTGTTCGAGACCACCGAGGAATGGCGGGGGAAGAAGGACTAGGTCCTACTTCCCGCCGCGTCCGCCCGAAGCGCCGCGCGCGGCGATCTCCGCATAGCCCGGCAGCACACGGGCGTCGATCATGTAGCGCCCGCCCTTCCTGTAGGCCTTCTTGCCGCGCTCGAGCGCCGCGCGCAGGTCCTTGGTCGTCGACACCTGTTCCGCCTCAAAGCCCTGGGCTTCCGCCATCTTGCAGAGGTCCACGGCAGGCTTGTCGATCTGCTGTCCGATCCACTTGTTTTCCTTGGGCCGGTCGCGGTCGATGGCGACGCGCTCCTGATGGCCTTCGTCGTTGAAGTAGGAGCGGTTGTTGGCGACGACAAGAAGCAGCGGCAGCTCGCAGTGCGACGCCGTCCACAGTGCATTGACGCCCATCAGGAAGTCGCCGTCGCCGATGACGGCGATCGCCATGCGCTCGCTGTCGCGCAGCGCCAGCGCCGCGCCTACCGCGTGACCGGGGCCGGAGCCGACGGCGCCGCCCTGGTCGTTGCCGAGGAAGTCGAGCGGGTGGGTGAAGCGGCAGGCCTCACCCGGGAAGCCGAGCGGCGTGCGCGACAGTACGCCCGCATTAGCGCGCGCGAACGCAGACATCGTCAGTGCGAGGTCAAGCGGCGCCAGCGGCCCGCTTTCCGATGCTTTCAGCTTGCCGCCGGGGCCCTTGATCCAGTGGGTCGCCTTGCGCGCACCGGCAGGCAGGGGAGCGGTCTTCTTCGCTGCCGGTCCCATCGCGTCGAGCAACTGCCCGATGAAGACATCGGGATCGGCAAGCACGGGCACATCGACGGCGGGCAGAGCTTGGTGATCGGCGCTCCAGCCGTTGTGGATGAGGGAATCGAGGGAGCACGAGATCACGGTCTTGTCGACGGGGGCCTGGGTCTGCGAGGTGCCGAAGACATGGCGCAAGGTACCGGCGAGGTCGAGCCAGTCGAAGGAAACAATGACGTCGGCCTGTTTCATCAGGTCGGCCACCGGCGCATTCACGCGGAAGGACGGTGCGGCGACATGGTTGGGGTGTTCGGTCGGGAAGGCGGCGCCATTGTGCTGGTCGGTGATGACGACGGCGCCGAGCGCTTCGGCCAGACGCACGCGCCGTGCCCAGTCGTCCTCGCTGCGCGACACGCGCCCCATCATGAACAGCGGAAAACGGGCCTTGCGCAGGATGGCGAGGGTTTCCTTCACGCTGTCGGCGGCGGCCGGCGGCGGCGGTGCTGCGCGAAAGCGCGCGGGATCGGGGAACAGCACCTCGCCGTCGAGCGGCGCTTCCTGCAGGTCGGCGTCGAGGCAGATATAGACCGGGCCGAACGGGCGCGTCGTCGCCATCTGGGTGGCGCGAAGGATCGATTCGACCGTCGCCTGCGGCGAGGCGGGCTGGTCGTCGAACTTGACGAAGGGGCGGATCATGCCGCCCTGGTCCTTGGCGGTATGGATCCAGTCGATCCACGGGCGGCGCTTGTCGGCATCGACCGGGCCGGTCGCACCGAAGATGACGACCGGCGTGCGGCCACACCAGGAATTGAAGATCGGCATGATGCCGTGCATCAGGCCGACGTTGGAATGCAGCGCCACGGCCATCGGCTTTTCGGTGATGCGGGCGTAGCCGTCGGCGATGGCGACGGCGTGCTCCTCGTGCAGGCAGACCATCATCTGGGGATTGGCGTTGCCCAGGTAGTTGACGATCGAATCATGCAGGCCGCGATAGCTGGCGCCGGGTACCAGCGCGATGTACTTGAGGTCGAGGCGGCGGATCGCCTCGGCGGCGACGTCCGAACCCCAGCCCATGCGCCGGTTTCCGAGGCCCTTGGGGCGGTCGAGCTTGGGAAAAGCCGCCTCGTTCTTCGCGGTGGCGGTCTTTTTGCTGGGCTTCTTGGACATGGTGTTCCTCGTATCGAGTGGGCAAATAAGAAAACGCGTTTCGGGTTCAGGCGCCGAGCGCCGCGGCAACCCCGGGCCAGGCGTCGTCACCTTTTTCCGCCATCAGGGTCAGGTATTTTTCGTCGAACCAGTCGCGGTGGGAACGGCCATAGGCCGGTCGTTCCTTTATGCGTTCGTACCAGTCCGCCACGCGCGGCTTGTCGTCCCAGACCCTGTGCAGTCGTAAATGTTCCAGTCGAGTGAGATACGGCGCGTAACCGATATCGGCAAGGGATATTTCCGGCCCGGCAAGCCACGGTCCGGCCTCAAGGGCATCGTCGAGCGCGCCGATCAGGAACGCGAAGCGCTTGATCGCATCGATGAAGAGCGGAGAGGCGGTGCCTTCATAGACGACGGACTGATAGCGCGCCCGCTTGGCGGGGTCGGGCATTCTCGCGATCAGCTCGTGCAGCTTGTCGGGGCCGAGGGCGAGCTTCTGGTGGCGGAAGGCAAGCGCGTTGGAAATGACGCCCGTATCGGCATGGATCCATTCATCGAGCTGCTTCGTCCATAGGCGCATGCGCGCGGCGGACACCGGGGCGGCGGGGCGCAGCGGTGGTGCAGGGGCGATGTCATCGAGATATTCGTTGATGACGGTCGATTCGGGGATCACGGCGCCATCATGGACCAGGGTCGGTACCACCCCCAGCGGGTTGAGCGCGAGATAGGCGGGCGTCTGCTGGTCGCCCGCGCGCAGGTTCATGTGCCGGTCGGTCCACTCAAGGCCCTTCTCCTCCAGGCAGAAGCGGACCTTCTGGCTGCAGGCGGACATGGCGTTGTGATAGAGCTCGAGCAGTCCGGCCTCCCCGCGCGGCCCGTGGCCGCATCTTTTGCCTGACGGTGCGCGACGGGGCCTGCCCTGTCCAGTCACAATGCCGGGGGTACCCATAAAAATAAGTAATAGATCGGGTTTGGATCGGCATTTGGCAGGCCTCTCTCAATTCCAGTCTTTTTATGTAAAACCATGTAGTTGCCGGCCATAACGCAAGACGATCCGGTGGTTACAAAATATTATTGGACCGCGGCGGGGCCGTGGACCAATTTGAGGCACGGCAAGAACGATAATCAGGGAGTCCCCAGCATGTCTGCCCAGTCCTTTTCCCACGCCATTCCCATCGAAAACCCGCGGATGCTGATCAACGGCAAGCTGGTCGAAAGCGAATCGGGGCGCCGCTTCGAATCGATCGACCCGGCCAACGAGGAAGTCCTGGGATCGGTTCCGGAAGGCTCGGCGAAGGATATTGCCGCGGCGGTCGAGGCGGCGGAAGCGGCGCAGCCCGCCTGGGCGGCGCTGCCGGTGCCCGAGCGCGCGCGCTACATGCGCAAGCTGGCCGATGCGCTGAAGGAACAATCCCAGCGCATCCTCGTCACCGAGGTCATCGACACCGGCAATACCATCGCCAAGATGCGCGGCGACGTGCAGATCGCCTATGACCAGCTCTATTACTACGCCGGCCTCGGCTACGAGATCAAAGGCGACACCATCCCGGCGACGCCGGAAAACCTGCATATCACCGTACGCGAACCCTACGGCGTCGTCGGCCGCATCATCCCCTTCAACCACCCGCTGATGTTCGCCGCTGCCAAGATGGCCGCCCCCCTCATGGCGGGCAACACCATCGTCGAAAAGCCGTCCGAGCAAAGCCCGTTCAGCGCCTGCATCCTTGCCGAGATCTGCGCGGACATCCTGCCGCCGGGCGTCGTCAACATCGTCACCGGCATGGGGCGCGAGGCGGGCGACGCGCTGGTTCGCCATCCGCGGGTGAAGCGCCTGGCCTTCATCGGCTCGGTGCCGACCGGCATGATGATCCAGCGCACGGCGGCCGAGGTCGCGGTCAAGAACGTGACGCTGGAGCTTGGCGGCAAGAACCCGATGATCGTCTTCCCCGATGCCGATCTCGAAAAGGCCATTCCCGCCGCCATCAACGGCATGAACTTCGCCTGGCAGGGCCAGTCCTGCGGCTCCACCAGCCGCCTGTTCCTGCATGCCGACATCTATGACCGTTTCCTCAATGATCTCGTCGGCCGTATCGCCAAGATGAAGATCGGCGAGCCTCTGTCGGACGATTCCGACATGGGGCCGATCAACAACAAGGGCCAGTACCAGAAGGTCCTGCACTATATCGAGGCGGGCAAGGCCGATGGCGGCCGCCTGATGACCGGCGGCAAGCGCCCGACGGGCGAAGCCTTCAAGAAGGGCTACTGGATCGAACCCACGGTGTTCGCCGACATGAAGCCCGACATGCGCCTTGCGCGCGAGGAGGTCTTCGGCCCGGTGCTGTCGGTGTTTCGTTGGACAGATATCGACGACACATTGAGGATCGCCAACGAACTGGAATTCGGTCTGTCGGGTTCGGTCTGGACCCGTGACATTTCCGCCGCCATCCGCACCGCGCGCCGCATCCAGTCGGGTTATATCTGGATCAACGGCGTCGGCGCCCATTACGCCGCGACGCCGTTCGGCGGCTACAAGAACTCGGGCACCGGCCGCGAAGAAGCGCTCGACGATCTCTTGAGCTATACGGAAGAAAAAGCGATCAATATCATGCTCTAGGTCGCCATTTCCGAGAGAGGTCTTCCGTGCGCGTCGCCGTTCCCGCCTATGCCTTCGCCCAGTTCCCGCCGCTGGTGGATGAACTGAAGGCGATGCATCCCGACAGCAAGGTGAACACGGCGGGCGAGCGTTATTACCTCTCCGAGGAACGGGTGATCGAATACCTGCGGGGCTATGACGCGGCGATCGTCTCCTTCGAGCCGATCAACGACCGCGTGCTGTCGGCGCTGCCGGAACTGAAGGTGGTGGCGAAGCTCGGCGTCGGCCTCGACAAGGTCGATCCTCACGCCATGCGAAAGCACGGCGTGCGCCTCGGCTGGGCGGGCGGCGTCAACAAGCGTTCGGTAGCGGAACTGGCGCTGTGCCTGATGCTGATGGGCCTGCGCCACGTGACGCCGCTGATTGCCGAGATGAAGGCGGGCAAGGGACCGCTGCCGATCCTCGGCCGCGATCTTTCCGGCTGCACCGTTGGCATTCACGGTTGCGGGCATATCGGCAAGGAAGTGGTCAAGCTGGTGCAGCCCTTCGGCTGCAAGGTGCTGGCCTGCGATATCCTCGACATGGGCGATTTCTATCGCGAGTACGGGGTGGAGGCGGTGTCATTCGACGAGCTGCTGGCGCGCTCGGACGTCCTGTCCGTCCACCTGACGGTGACGAAGAAGACCCGCAACATCTACGACCGTGCCGCTTTTTCCCGCATGAAGCCGGGTGCCGTCTTCGTCAATACCGCGCGCGGGCTTCTGGTGGATGAGGTGGCGCTGAAGGAAGCGCTCATCAACGGGCCGATTTCCTGCGCGGGCATCGATGCCTTCGCCGTCGAGCCGCCCGCCGACAAGGAATTCCTGGCGCTGCCCAACCTGATCCCGACGCCGCATGCGGGGGCGTGCACGGTCGATGCGCGGATCGCCATGGGCCGCAATGCCATGCGCGGGCTCACGGAAAACTTCCTGCCCGAGCCCGGCAAGCCGCCCTTCGACGACCGCTAGACCTTTCCCGTTCTCAGATGAACTGGTCCGAGGCGTTCGAGAAGATGCGCTGGTAGGCCTCGCCGTATTTCATGTCGCGGCCGGAATTGCGCTTGCCCTGGATGCCGCGGTTGAGCGCCACGCGGGTGTAGTAGTCCCAGAGATATTCCTGCGCTTCCATGATCTCGAAGGCCTTGCGCTTCTGGTCCCACACCTCGGAGATGTCGAGGATGAACTGCGGCTTCCAGTTGCACTGTTCGGTCTGGTGCGGCTCGAACAGGTAGACCTGGGGCGCGCCGATCACCTTGACGTCGGGTTTGTAGCCGTGCGCCTGGGCGATGACGCGCGCTTCCTGCGCGACATGGGCGGCGAGCGGGTGGTCGAAGTTGTAGGGATCTTCCAGCGCGTGGGTGAGGACGAATTCCGGGCGGATTTCGCGGTAGGTATCGGCGAGGCGGTAGATCGCTTCTTCGGGGACGCGCATCGGATAGTCGCCAAGGTCGTAAAATTCCGGCGTGCCGCCCAGAATGGCGGCGGCGCGTTCGGCCTCGTCCCGGCGCCCGGCCTTGACCTTGGCCATGTCGCGTTCGCCCGAGAGCCAGACCTTCGCCGATTCGCCGCGCTCGCCGTAGGACAGGCAGACGACGCGCACGTGGTAGCCGCGCTTGGCGTAAAGCGCGATGGCGCCGCCGCAGCGCCAGACGAAGTCGGCGGCATGAGCGGAAACGACGAGGATGGATTTCTTGGCTGTATCGGCCATGTGACGGGTTCACTCCCTTGAAGCGGTTTACGGATAAATCTATTCGGCGGCCTGCCGGGCAAGCTCGCCGCGTCCGTCCCAGATCGAGGCGGGGAGGAGGGCGTAGCCTTCCATCAGGCGGCGCGTGGTACGCAGAAGGGCTGCGCTGCGGACGACGGGAAGGTTGGCGCCCGGTTCCAGCTCCAGCCCCACGGTCACTTCGCCGGTCGGGTGTTCGATCGACATCAGCTTGTTCGTGCCTTCGCTCACCTGGGCGATACCTTGCGCGGCGGAACCGGGCAGGGCGCAGGCGGTGGCGATGGTGGCCGCCGCCAGCACGCCGATGGTGGCGTGGCAGACATGGGGGATGAAGCAGCGGGTCATGACCACGCCGCCGTGTTTCGGCGGGGCGATCAGGCACATCTTGGGTACCACCTTGTCGGTGACGTCGCCCAGATTCATCATCGGCCCGGCCTTGAGGCGGATCTTCTCTATCGCCGCCTTCAATTCCGTGTCGCGGTTCATGGCGTCGCGGTCTTCGTAGCCGGTGCGCCCGAAGTGCTTCGCGTCCATGACGACGACCGGCATGCCGTTGTCGATCAGGGTGCAGGGCACGCCTTCGATCTCGTCCACGACGTTGCCCGTCGGCAGCAGCGCGCCGCAGGTCGAGCCGGCGGTGTCGAGGAACTTGGTCAGCACGGGTGCGGCGGTGCCGGGCACGCCGTCGATCTTGGCATCGCCGTCGTAAGTCACCTTGCCGCCCGGGGTCTGCAGGATCACCTCGCAGACATTGGCGCTGTTGACCATGTGGATGCGGATGCGGGTTTCGGGATCATTGGCCGGGAACAGGCCCGCCTCGATAGCGAAGGGGCCGACGCCCGCCAGCATGTTGCCGCAGTTGGGACTGATATCGACGGTGGGTTCGTCGACCACGACTTGGGCGAACAGGTAATCAATGTCGGCATCCGGCCGTGACGACGGCCCGACGATGGCGACCTTGGTGGTCAGCGGGTCGGCGCCGCCGAGCCCGTCGATCTGGCGCGGATCGGGCGAACCCATGATGCGCAGGATGACCCGGTCGCGCAGGGCGCGGTCGGCGGGCAGGTCGGAGGCGAGAAAATACGCGCCCTTCGAGGTTCCGCCTCGCATCAGCACGCAGGGCACCCGTGTCTGCTGTGTCATGTTGACACCTTCAAGGATAAGTCAGGCAAGTTTCCGTCACGCGATGTTTCGCCGCCGCGGCGGCTTTCAAAAATTCAGTTCGGCTCCGCCAGAATTTGCGGCTTTCGGCCGACGACGAAGCGCCACAGGGAATACGCCGTCAGCGCGAAGAATACCATGGTGATCGGCCGGGTGAGCAGTTCGGTGGGCCGGTCACCGAACAGAACCATGGTCTGGCGCAGGGCATCTTCGGTCATCGGTCCCATGATGAAGGCAATGATGAAGGCGACAATGGAATAGTCGAGCTTGCGCATGATGTAGCCGAGTAGGGCGAATCCCACCATGACGCCGATTGCCAGCATGCTTTGGGTGGTCAGATAGGTTCCGGCGAAGCACATCAGCACGATCACGGGGTGGATGTAGCGGTTGGGCAGGCTGATGATATAGGCGAAAACCCGAAGGCCGCCATGACCGATCAAGAGGTTGGCGAAATTGGCGACCAGCATGGCGCCAAAGATTCCGTAGATCAACTCCCCGTGGCTCTCGAAGATCATCGGGCCGGGCTGGACGCCATGAATGATCAAGGCGCCGAGCAAAATGGCGGCCGACAGGTTTCCTGGAATCCCAAGTGACAGTGTCGGAATGAGGTTGGCGCCGACGACGGCGCTGTTGGCGGCTTCCGCCGCTGCCACGCCCTCGAGCTTGCCCTTGCCGAATTCGTCCGGGGTTTTCGAAGCACGCTTTGCCGCGCCGTACCCAAGGAAGCCCGCGAGCGTCGAGCCCAACCCGGGCAACGCGCCGATGACGGTTCCGATGATGCTGGATCGGAAGATGGTACGCAGGCAGCCTCGGAATTCGGGCCAGGTTACGCGGCGGTCGTCGCCCTTGGCATCGAACACGGAGACGCGCTGTTCGGGTTCCTTTGCATGGCGGGTCCGCCAGCCTTCCTCGATCTGGATCAGGATTTCCGACAGCGCCAGCATGCCGACGATGAGCGCAAGCAGCGGAACGCCTTCCTCAAGGTCAAGCTGGCCGAATGTCATGCGCGGGGTCGAGGCTTCGGGGTCGAGCCCCACGGTGGACAGGAATACACCGGCGATGGCGGCGATGATGCCTTTTGTCGCGGACGAGCCGACCAGCGCCGCGATGAAGGTCAGGGCAAAAAGAAGGACGGCGAAAAGTTCCGATGGCCCCATCTTGAGAGCCATGATGGCGAAGGGGGCGGCGACGAGGATCAAAACGAGATCAGAAAAAGTGTCGCCCCATACCGATGCGTAAAGCGACATCTTGAGCGCCTTCAGACCCTTTCCCAGTCTGGCCAGCGGGTAGCCATCGAAGGTGGTGGCCATGGCCTCCGCCGCGCCGGGAACATTGATCAGAATGGCGGAGACCGATCCCCCGTAGTTGGCGCCTTTGTTGATGCCGATCAGAAAGGCGATGGCGGTCAGGGGATCAAGCACGAAGGTCAGCGGGACGCAGATGGCAATTGCCATCGGACCGTTGAGGCCCGGGATAGCGCCGACGACGATGCCGACGATGACGCCGAGGCAGATGAAGACCAGGTTGGCCAGGGTGAGACTGCTGGCGAAGCCGGCGATGATGGTTTCAAAGTCCATTTATGGCCCTGTGACGGATACGGTTTGCGGCTAAGGCAGCGGGAACTCCAGGAATTTCCAGAAGAACAGCCACACGGCGAGCGGCGCTGCCAGCGACAGGCTGACGACCGGCAGCGGCCGGCGCTCGCCCATCATCACCATGAAGGCGCCGATGGCCACGGGGCCGCCGGCCAGGAACCCGACGGTATCCAAAAGAACGGTGATGGCCGCCAGCACACCGCCGGCGATGGCAAGAAAGCGCCAGCTTTTCGGCGGGATGGGAGTTTCATCGGCTTCGTCGGGTTTGGTGAAGAACACCCTGTAGGCGAACAGTCCTGCCGCGAACAGCGAGAAGGAAATCGCGGTAAACAGAGGGAAGTCCTGGGCCCGCAGGCCATAGCCGCCGCCTTCCAGATGGCCGGGCACCCAGACGGGGATCACGACCAGCAGGACGAACAGTCCGAAGACGGCAACTACGCCGGCGGAAACGATGTCGGCCTTACGCATTTCGATTCGCTTCCGGTACCGATGAAGAGTGACGAACCCTTACTTGGAGTAGGACTTGATGAGGGACAGATACTGCTGCTCCGACTTGAGCATGTAGCTGCGCAGCTTGTCGCCATCCTTGCTGTCGATGTGCATCTTGAGATTCTTCTCGAACAGCTTCGTCAGTTCGGCGTCCTTGCGGGCGGCCTTCATGGCATCCGAAAGAACCTTCATGCGGTCGGCAGGGATGCCCTTGGGCCCCAGCAGCAATTGCAGCGTCGGCGTGATCGCGTTTACGCCGACCTGGGGCATTGTCTTGGCCTTCGGGTAATCGGGATCGCTTTCGTCATCGACCGTGGCGACCACCTTGGTCTTTCCGGCCTCCGTGTACTTGGAATGGGCACCGCCCGAATAGACGAGATCGACATGACCACCGAGCAGCTTCTGCAGCGTCTTGCCGCCGCTCTTTTCGGTGATGATCTTGACCGGGTAGCCGAGATCGCGGGAGATCGCGTTGCCCACCAGCCGGCCCGGGCCGCCGGAATAGGCCAGGCGCAAGGGCTTATTCTCCTTGCGGAAATGCGCGACCATTTCCTTCAGGTCGGCATAAGGACCGGTGTTGAGCGCGACGATACTCATGCGCGGCGCAGTGATCGAACCGATGTAGTCGAAATCGGCCGCCTTGTAGGGTGACTTTTCGCGCTGGTAATGCGGCTGGAAGGTGACGTGGTGGGCATAGGCGAAGGCCAGCGTGTAGCCGTCGGCTTTTTCGCTCTTGAGAAGGACGAGCGCCTTGGAGCCGGCGCCGCCGGTCTTGTTGAGCACGACGATCGGCTGCTTGAGGCTCTTTTCCATGGCCTTTGCGAGGATGCGCGCCCCGGCGTCTGTCGAGCCGCCGGCGCCCGCGCCGACGAAGAAGTTGACGGCCTTATCGGGGAACGCGAAGGAACTGCCGCTGGCGGCGAGCGCGCCTGCGGCGGAAACGGTGACGAGCAGGGAAAGCCTGCGGAGCGAGAAACGGGACATGAGTGCCTCCTGTATTGCGCTGAACGCGGGCCGTTTGGCGACGCGCGGCTGCCGGTCGTGCGCCCTCAGGGTGAGGGCTGCCGCCGGTTGTTTTTGTCAGCCAGCCGCTTTGACGGCTTGCCTGGATGAAGGGTCGGGGAGGGGGCTCGGCAGGTCCAATGATATTTCGTGAACCTGATATAGATTTCTGCTATAAGGAATCCGATAAAATTGAAAAAACCCATATAAATCATATTACTATAATTAAATTTTGAGTATTTCCTCTCTTCTGAAGCGGGTTTGGAAAAGCGCGTCATGGAGCCCAATCTGCGTCGCCTGAGGGCGCTTCTCGCGGTCGTCGACCAGCGCAGCGTGGCCCGTGCCTCGCCGGCTTTGAACGTGTCGCAGCCGGCGGTGACCCATGCCATCAAGCGGCTAGAGAGCGAGGTCGGCCACCCGTTGTTCGACCGCAGCCGCGACGGCATGGTGCCGACTGTCTATGGCCGCATCCTCGAGCGCCGCGCGCGCCAGGCCTTCGGGCATCTCGATGCGGCGGAGGCGGCATTGGTTCGTGCCAGCGGAACCGCCCGGTCAGGGCGCCCGCAGGTGTGGCGATTCAGCCGTGACGTCAGTTTTCGGCAAATCCGCGCCGTGATCGGTGTCGCCGAATGCCGCAGCGTCACCTATGCGGCACGCCGCCTCGGCCTCTCGCAGCCGGCGGTGAACCGGGCCTTTCGTGACATCGAGCGCATGATTGGCGTGTCGCTGTTCAATCGCACGCCGCAGGGCATGATCGCGACATGGGCGGGGGATGAACTGGTCAGGCGCGCCAAGCTCGCGCTTGCCGAATTGCGCAACGCGGACGAGGAGATCGACCAACTGGCCGGCACGGGCGGCGGCACGGTCACGGTGGCAACGCTGCCGCTGTGCCGCACATTGGTGGTGCCGCGCGCCGTGACCCGACTGATGCACAAGTCCCCCCGGTTGCGCGTTGCGACGGTGGACGGGCCGTACGAATCGCTGTTGGCCGGTCTCAGATGCGGCGATGTCGATGTGATTATCGGCGCGCTGCGCGAACCGCCGCCAGTGACGGACGTGGTCGAGGAATTCCTTTTCGTCGACCGGCTGTCGCTGATCGTGCGGGCGGGTCATCCGCTCGCAGCAAGAAAAAACCTTTCTCTTTCCGATCTTCGCGATTGCGAATGGGTGTTGCCACGCGAAGGCATTCCGAGCCGCACCCGCTTCACCGAGGTTCTTGAGGAATGCGGACTACCGCCGCCGCTCAACGTCATTGAGACCAGCTCGCTGGTCATGGCGCGGGGAATCCTGATGGAGAGTGATCGCATCGCCGTGCTGTCGCGCCATCAGGCCTATTACGATGAGGACTTCGGGCTGCTTCGTTCCCTGCCGGTGGAACTTCCCGACACGGACCGGCGCATCGGCCTGACGCTGCGGGCCAATGCGGCGCTTTCGCCTGGCGCCCAGTCGATGGTGGACGAACTGAGGGGCGTCGCCCGCGAAATCAGCGCCATGCCTTTCGCTGCGCCCGCGGCCTGACGGGGGCGATGGGGGCTTCGGGCCGCTTATTGCTGCCCATCATCGTTCCTGCGTAGATAGTCTTTTCGGACATCTGATATAATTCAGTCCCTTGCGGCCGATTTCTGAGGTCGAGGATCGCTCTTTCGTTGTCTTGTCTGGTTTTTTCGCCGACAATCGACAGGGAAGATTGTCGGGCGATACAGGGAGCCGGCATCAAGAGGCGGCAACAGCCTCAAACAATCACAAGAGCATCATTCCGGTTCCCCGCAGCGTCACGCCCGTTCGGCAGATCGAGCCATGGGAGACTGATATGATTCGCAACACAGCCAGCATTGCTTTGAGCGTCGGACTGCTTTGCGGCACGGCGCTCGCGCCCGCCGTCGCGGCGGATGTGGATTTCAAGGGCAAGCGGCTCGATGCCGTGATCGGGTCGTCGCCCGGCGGCGGCACCGACGGCACAACCCGCCTCGTCGGCCGGTTCCTGGAAAAATATCTCCCGGGCAAGCCGCGGATCCTCTACCGCAACATGCCTGCGGGCCACGGCGTGCAGGCGCTGAATTACTTCGCCAATACCGCCAAGAAGGACGGCACCGTCTGGACCGGCGGATCGAGCTCCTACGTTGATTCGGGCAACCTGCGCAAGTCGGTCGTCGAATACAACCCGACCAAGTTCGAATACGTGGGCGGCGTCGCGCGCGGCGGCTCGGTCATCGTCATGCGGAAGGCCAAATTCGCCAATGTCACCGACAAGTCGAAGCCGCCGGTGATCATCGGCGACATCGACGGCAGCCGCAGCTGGGGCCAGATGATGCTGTGGGGCAAGGATGCGCTTGGCTGGAACGTCAAGTTCGTCATCGGATATCCCGGTACCGCAGCGCTGTCCATGGCGGCGCGCCGCGGAGAGGTCGATGCCTTCGGCACATCGTCGATCAAGATGCACCGTGACCTTGCCAAGAACGGCGAATTCGATGCCTTCGTCCAGCTTGGCGAGGCCGAGGGGGGCAAGATCGTTCCTCGCGTGTCCTTCCCGAATGTGCCGACCATGCCCACGCTGATGCAGGGCAAGCTGTCGGGGGAAGCGCAGGAAGCGTTCAGGTTCTGGGTCAAGACCAACCAGATCGACAAATGGTATGCACTGCCGCCGGGGTCGCCCAAGGATGTCGTCGCGGCTTATCGCGCAGCTTACATGAAGGTCACGAACGATCCGGAATTCCTGAAGATCGCCAAGCTGCAGTTCAGCGAGGACTTCACGCCGCAGACCGCCGATGACGTTGCCGAACTGATCAGCGCTACCGCCTATCCGAACGCGCGCATCTTCACCTACATGCACGACATGGCGGTGCGTCATGGCCTTCCCGGCGAGCCGCTTTCGGATGAAGAGCTCATGAAGCTTGCCAAGGCCCGCGGCGGCATCACCACCGTCAGCTCGAGCCTGGAAAAGGTGGAGAACGGCGGCCGTGTCCTGCATTACAAGGCCAACGGCAAGGCGATCAAGTCCAAGGTTTCGGGAAGCCGGACCAAGATCGAGATCGCCGGCAAGGAAGCCAAGCGCGGCGCCCTCAAGGCGGGAATGGCCTGCGAAATCTCCTATATGGGGAACGGCGCCGAGGTTGCCGAAGTAAAGTGCAAGTAAATCAAAGTGGCGCGGGCGGCCCGGTGGCCGCCCGCAAGCCATGAAGCAGAGGAGAACCCAGTTGGACCACATCCATTTTCCCTACCGGTCGTCGAGCCACCTCGCCCTGATGCATGTCATCCAGGAGTGCGGTGCGTGGGAGCGTAACGGGCTTTCGGTCGAATACGACAAGATCATCGGGCGCGAGGACGCGCACAAGCTGGTGCCGACCGGCGAGGTCGAATTCGTTTCCGGTAACCACGTGTCCACCTACGCGGCGCGTGCGCGCGGCGATACCTGGGTCTATCTGGGCCAGACGGTCAGCAAGAACAACATCAAGCTGGTGACCCGCCCCGACACCGGGATCGAGAAGCTGGAAGACGTGCGCAAGCGCAAGTTCGGCTCGCGCGGCCGCCATCCCGGGCTCAACACCTGGCTCTATCTCAAGCAGAACGGCCTCAACCCCGATACCGACCAGGTCGAGATCGTGCGCGAGGCCCGCGTCGAACTGCCCGATGGCACCAAGCAGATCAACCGCAAGAGCCTGGAGCAGATGCTGGTCGAAGGCGACATCGACGCCTGCTTCCTTACCCAGCCGAAGCTCGAGTTCGTCAATCGCAACGGTCTCAAGATCATCGACATTCCGGCGCAGCCGATGGTGTTCTTCATGACCGTATCAACCAGCAAGAAGATGGTCGATACGCATCCTGACGTCGTGAAGCGCGTCCTCAAGGCGACGATGGAAGGCATCGCGTATTTCAAGCAGAACCGCGAAAAGGTCGTGCAGATCCTGATGGACAAGCACACCAAGGAAGGCAAGCTGGACCGCGCGGTGGCGGAAATCCTTTACGACGATCTCGCCCCGGTGCTGGAACCCAACCTGTTCCCCGGCCTCGACGCGGTTTCCAACGTCTATCAGGAGGCCCTCAAGCAGGACGAGAAGAACGGCGATGCGGCGAAGATTCACCCGCTGGCGCTTTGGAACTTCCACTTCCTGCGCGAGATCGAGGATTCGGGTTTCGTCCGTGACCTCTACAAGAATCATCCGGAAATGCTCGCCAGCGGCGGCTGATCCGGTTGC